>JBHLPQ010000115.1:0-11587 GCA_048939265.1 Promethearchaeota archaeon | reverse complement strand
TAATGGCTAATGCATGAATTATCCACCTATTGAGAATTCATCCGTTTGAACCACTTTTTGTTCTGTTTGTAAAGATTCTTAAACTCGATAAATAACTGATCATATAATGCCCGATTCTTGGGATTTGGTTGGAATTCTCTATCGAATTGGATGATCTCTTTTATTTCACGAACCTCTTGCAGATCTCCTAACGCCATTTTTGCTATAACAGCTGCTCCAATGGCTCCAGCCTCTTGAGGTTCTTTAACCCTAATGATGTTCCGATTTAGAACATCTGCATAGATTTGACACCAAATATCAGATTTTGCACCTCCTCCAATGATACTAAGGGTTTTTACGGGGGAATACATTTTCTCTACAACTTCTAATGCCCATTTAGCATTTAATGCGACCCCTTCGAAGATAGATCGAAGCAAGTGTCGTCTATCATGATCTAATGATACATTTATGAGGCCAGCTCGTACATGGTCATCATCTAAAGGGCATCGTTCACCAAAAAGCCATGGCATGAACATCAAATATGTTCCCCCCTTCCCTTTAGCTCCAGGTTCACATTGAGACACTAATTCGTCAAAGATTTCATAGACTTGTTTTTTCTCTTTCTCCTGCAGTTCAGCTTTGAAATAAAGAATATTATTTTTCACCCATTCTAATGCTGCTCCAGCAATCTCTTGATGGCCAAAAACTAGATAGAATTGGTCAGGAAAAGCACTTCCCACACAACCTGTGTAATGATTAATGTCCACCTTCCGATCAGTAACGTGACCGGCAATCCAACCACTCGTTCCAATTTGACAATGTAATTCGCCGTCTAAAATTGCCCCAGATCCTATTGCTGCTGTTGTTACATCACCAGCTCCGCAAATAACAGGAGTTCCTTCCTGAAGACCGAGGATTGTTGAGGCCTCACTACTTAATTTTCCAATAATGTCAGTAGGCTTACGGATTTCTGGAAGTTTTTCCATATTAATTTTATAAGTTTTACAAAGAGATTTCGACCACTCATTCCTCGGTTCTCCATTTTTCTTACGTGTGTCCATTAACCACCATACATAAGCTAAATCACTTGTTGTTGCCATTTTTCCTGTTAAACGAAACAGTACATAATCTTTAACGTCAAGGAATTTGTAGGTACGTTTATATAACTCAGGGCGCTTATCCTTGAGCCATAGAATCTTTGGGATTTGATCCTTCCCAGTTAATCCAGGAGCACCACCTGTGATGCGCAGAAATTTTAAGAAGAGCCGGAAAGGATTGTAACCCATCACCCGAGGCCATGGAAACACTTTTTTAAGATATTCTGCTCCCCGTCCATCAAGCCAAATCATACAATGCATTAACGGAGTACCATCTTGGTCTACAGGTAATAATCCTTGCATTTGTGAGCAAAAAGTTAACGCAGAAATTTCGTTGGGTTGGGTATTTGTCTTTTCCATAAGTTTTCTCGTTGATGAAACAACAGTTCGCCACCAGTCTTCAGGATCATGTTCAGCATAACCCTGTTGTGGATAGATAGTCTCAAACTGTTCGGTGGCAGACTCAATGAATTCCATTTCGTCAGAAACGAGAACTGCTTTCGTTGCTGTCGTCCCCAAATCATACGCTAAAAATTTCTTTCCACTCAAATCTAAACAACCCATTACATATAATCAATTGCTTCAACAAGGCTTTTTTCAAACACATCTAAGATACGATCTGAATCATCACGAGTTATGATCAAAGGTGGTTTAATTTTGACCACGTTCCTAAAGAGTTTCCCGCTATCTGAAGATATTGGCGCAGCATGACCAAAGATGACCCCTTGATTCGTGGCTTCCTCTATAAGATCAGAACAAAGAGTATTACCAGGTTCTTTTGTATCAGGATTATTCACAAGTTCAATTCCAATAAACAGTCCTGGGCAACGAACATCTCCAATGACATCGTATTTCTTTTGTAACTGCTTTAATCTGGAAGTTAAGTATTCTCCTTGTTCACGGGTGTTCTTCAAAAGATCTGCTTTCTCAATATAGTTAAGGAAGATTAATCCTGAGGCAAACATTAAAGGATTGCCACCAAAAGTAGAATGCTCTTCTGCAGCATTAAACCCAGTTAGATCAGCTCGAGCAATTGTAACACCCATAGGTAAGCCGCCACCAACTGCTTTTGTCAGACAAGTGATATCGGGAACCACACCCTTGTAGTAATCCGACGCAAACCAGTAACCAATACGAGTGAACACCTGTGATTCATCAAAAATCAAGAATATGTCATTTTTTTGGGTATATTTCCGAAGTTCTTGCAAGAATTTTGTTGGAGCAGGAATGTGGCCACCTGGGGCTTGCATTGGTTCCATTAATATGCCACAGACCTTATCAACAGACCCATACTCTATCATATGTTTTGATAGTTCTAAACACTCTAGATGGCAGGTTTTTTGACTTTCCTGTCCCATAGGGCAACGATAGCAATAGGGGAAAGGGATTTTTGAAACTCTATCGAATCCCCAAGGGCGAAAACGTGTCACTCCCGCGAATCGCGTAGAAAGTGTCATTGTAGCAAGAGAACTTCCATGATAGCCTCGAGTAAAAGTGTAGAAGTGTTCAGCATCAGGTTTATTCAACATCGCCAGACGTAAACCAGCTTCGATAGCTGCGCCACCTCCCATGGCATTTACTGCTATCTTCTTGAGATTTCCAGGAGTAATACTCGCCAATTTGTGTATGAATTTGATCCTGGGGATTGTTGGAAAACCATATCGGACATGTGTTAATCGCTTTAACTGTTCACCTACACCAAACGCAACATCGGGATTAGCAAAACCGATATTACAGGTCCATGCTTGTGCGGTACAATCTAAAAACTCTTTCCCTGTATGATCTTTTAAATAGGAACCAGAGCCTTTAATAAATAGTTGATCATAAAAGGGAACTAAGCTTTTTTTATGAACTTCATCTATTTCGTCGTCAGTTATTTCTGTAATCCAAGCTAAAATCTCATCATCTTCAAAAAGTCGTGCTTGATCTTCCATTTTCACCATTCAGCCTAATAATTAAGTTATACAAAAAAGAAATATTGTAGTTAAGAGTTTTTCTGGGAGGCACAACAGCCCCATTTTAACTCAATCTCTGAGAGGAATGAATTTGAAGAAAAAAAAAGAGATTTAAACGATTAACTATATGAGAAAATGATTTCCTAGTTAAAAGAGAGAGAAATCTATTCTCGTATTCGCTCTTTCATACTAAACGGGAGGTCACCATACTCTTCAGTTAATAATTTTGTAAATCTAATTTTGTATTTCTCTTTTGGTAAGGGATTATCTCGTTCAAGGTATAACGTTGCCAAAGTTTTGACTGTGAATTTAGCAGGATTTTGTTCATTAATATCCTTGTTATTGACATTTTCTCCATCAAGATCAATGACGAAATCCTTATACTTCTCTTTATCTATTGATTCACCCTTAATCTCAAGTTTAATAGGAGCAATAATTGTTGCATCACTAATTGAATTTTTCATCTGAAGTTGGAAACCATTCTCATTGTTCTTTAACGATTTTTTAACAAAAAGTTGTCGAAGTAGATCTTCGTTTACCATGATTTAACACTCCTCTTACGAAAAATAAATGGTAGGGGATTGTTTCTCACTTCAAAACTAAAAAACGAATTGTGCTTTAAATCTATTGTTTGGATAAATTGTTTGGAAGAAGAGTAGTGAAAATCTAGATTAATGCAAAGGTTTTCTGATTTTTGCTAAAAAGTGAATCAGAGAAGTTAATAAAGTGCTATAGGTACAAAAAGTGTTGACACAAAAATTCAACCTTAAATTAGCTGAAACTATCTGAAAGACACTGTTAAGACCAAATCAATCTCTTATAATGTTATAGAGATAATAGCTCAATATTTGGGAAACTTTATGAGACTCTGAGTTAAGCAAAATATAGAACTTGATATTTTGGATTAGAAAATGGAAGAAGAGAAATGAAGAAACGAAAATGGATATTTATGATTATATTGGTATCATTTTTCATTATGTGTAATCCGAGCATAATAAATGCAAAAACAACAGACATTTCATTTGTAGAGACTTCAAAAACACCACAACCAGTGTTTTCGGTCGCTGATGCCGAAGGACCAGTCATAGGAACACCTAGCTTAGATGACTTAACTCCCGACAGCGATCAAGATGTAGATGTGATGGCTCCTATTTCAGATGAAGATGGTGTTAAGAATGCAACCTTATTTTGGCAATACACCTCCATAAATACAACTTTGTTCGATAGTAATGCTAGTTCTCCAACTCCCGTAGATGTTGTTGACATTGTTGATACAGCGTTTGATTTAGCAGGAGCAGAAGTAGGGTACGTAACTGCACTTGGTGATAAAACTCCATTTGTCACAAATTGGCGGTATGGGGAATACACCTACAATGGTGCAGTTTCAGAGATTAATCTACGAATAGCTGTAACTAGAGAGCTGGTTTATGTGCTTATTCGAGGAAGAAATTCCACTACTGGCGAATGGCAGACAATGTATGAAGTTGGTGGTTATGCGCTAGATGCCGATGATGACCTAGATACTGTTACTTACCAAAATTCAACACCTACTCTTGGTTATTATATACTTGCAGTTAGTTATGATGACCAAGAACCCGTTCCCAATCCCCGTATTCCAAGATTTGATTGGCTTACAATTTCCCATGAAGAATATGATTGGACTGTTCCAGCTGCCGATGCCCCCACGTTTGTTGATTATTATATCACGGCGTTTGACACCTTGAACCAAAGTAGTACCTCTCCTACATATACTTTTCTTATGGACTATACGCCTGTTGCTACGCTTTTAGATGTTCCTTCAGTTCTTGCTTCAAATGAAGATTATGTCCTAAACGTTTCAGTCACAGATGCCGATGGAGCTGGTACTATAAATAAAAGTAGTGTTGTTGCTTATTATCAATTTGTAGGTGATATGGACTGGTCTATTGTTAAATTGAATCACGTACTAGAAATTTCTGGTGTTCACTTTTTTAATGGCACCATACCTGCTGGCAACCTTGGCAATGTTGAAACTTATATGGTTGTAAGGGTCAATGCTTCTGATATTGTAGACGGCCAAAAAGGACGAGAGGACACTACTGGGGATCGCTGGATTCGTATCGATAGTCTAGCACCAAGGGTATCAAACATAATGATCGATGGAGGAGTTTCTGTCCCTAATCTTGAAAATGTGACTTTAACTTCTTCACAGGTTTATATTGAAGCCACATTTGAAGACGCAAGAGGTATAGAATCGGTCTATATGTATTATTCACTCCCAAATGGAACTTCCTGGGTAAAAGAAGAAATGGTAAATACAACTTCAATAGGCCCATATGATACCTCTTCTACTTTTAATGTCACTTTACCCTCATCAAATGAGACTATGTTTGTAGAGTATTTCTTTGAAACAAAGGACTTTTTCGGCAATATTGGGAACACTTCACTCGTAAATTTCTATTATTCTGATGGATCAGGACCTAACTTAGATATTCTAACCACTTACCCTTCGATTATCAGTAATTACACTAATGTTCTTGTACTGTTTAATTCGACAGATTTTTCTGGTTTAATGCAGCCAGTATTATGGTATAGCCTTGATAATAAAACCACTTGGATCCCTGTTGGTGCAATCCCAATTGATTATCCGAGCTTGGTAGATTATAAAGATCCATTTACTGCAACAGATCTTCACTTCATAGAGAATAATGCGATAACTTCATACCCCCTTGAAATTATTCGGAATGGTCCAGTAGATACCGCTATTTTGTCATTTGAAATCGAACATGAATTACCCACTGATATACGTGTCTGGCTTAAATTAGAAGATAGAAGAAGATTTCTACTCTTTGACCGTGAACCAGGTTCAAACACCATTACACGTGATATCGACCTCATCAATTTAGGTATAACTGAAGCAGATTTCAATAAGGCGAATTTTACACTAGAAATTGAAGATTTATCTGATTTGTACTCTGGTAAACTCACGAAATATGAAATTGAGATTAAGCACCACAGTGTCCCATTAGGTTATCAGTATATAGCTATGATTCCTGCATCACTTAATGATACAACAGTGTTCTTCTACATCAATATGACAGACAGATTATGGAACTCAGAGAATACAACAACTTTTGATTACTATTCCGACGGACTAGCCCCAAAAGTAAATGTTATAGATCATAAATCCACAATAGAACTTGCTGGAGACTATTTTATTCCCATTTATGCCACGATAGAAGACCAAGGTGGTATCTTTGGTGCTGATGCTTACTACAGATTTTCTGAGGAAGATGAGTGGATGATTGGTGCAATGTCTCTGAACAGTACCTCAGGATCCTATTCCTTTGATGTTCCTATTCCCAATGCAAGCGGAATTATGTATTATAAAATCCGTGCGTTCGACTTTGCAGGGCTTTCAAATGAGACAGAGATATTTATTACAACCTTCTCAAATGGTTTGGCTCCTTTCATTGAGCTCATAGGGATACCTTATCCGGTTCCTTTAGACATGAATGGTACAAATACGATACGGGTATGGGCTAATGTCACTGATGATGGAACTATTACCAATTGCACTATTGGCTATCAATTTGATTCAGGGGAAGTCATAAATGAAGATATGATCTTTGATAACAAAACAGGGCTTTACTATCTTGACATTGAAGTCCCCAAGAGAAGTGGGAATCTAACCTACATAGTCTATGCTCGAGATAACCTGGATTTAACCACTGAATCTGATCCATACACCATTGTGTACGAGAACGCAGGTACGACTCCTGGACTCCCAACTGACTTAATTCTTTTCGGAGCCCTTCTAGCTGTCGGTGGAGGTGGATCCGTAGCAGGAGTTGCTTATCTATACAAAAAAGGGAAACTGAAAGTTCCTGGAAGAGGCGACTAACGTAATAGGTAGAGACTAACATTTCTTAGGTTAGTCTCTTCTATCCTTTTTTTAGAAATCCAGTTTTTTACCCTCAAAAGCATATTCGAAGATTTTTTCAAAGTCTTCGAAATCTAATGGTCTAGGATTTGAGAGAGTACCCGAATCATTCAACGCATAATCAATTAGGCTTTCACGATTTGCTTCGTACTGTTCTCTAGTGATTTTCATATCCTTTAACGACAGAGGTAATTCGAGTTTGATAAGGAGGGCTTTAAATGCGTCAATTAACTTGTTACTTAATTCTTCATCTGAATCACCCTTTAAACCACCCAAGCGAGCTAATTCAGCAACTCGTTTTGATTTTTTATTGTACATTAAAGAGTACCAACACATAATCCCAATACAGACTGAATGAGGAATTCTGAATACAGCACCTGCGCTGTGTGCGAGAGAGTGAGATAAGATGATTTGAGAGTTACTAAAACCCCAACCCGCCATAGTAGCAGCATTATGAAGTTTTTCTCTCAATTCAGAACTGGCTTCTCCTTCCTTCGCTTCTTCGAACGCAGTTGGAAGGTTTTCCCATAAAAGTTTGAATGCGTGCCTCACCAAAGCATCTGAGAAATCATTACGCCACTCAGACAAGTAACCGTCTATCGAGTGGCAAAGAGCATCAAAAGCTGTTCCTGCCATTAAATGAGAAGGTAGAGTCTTTGTTAAAATTGGATCAAGAATGATAATGTCTGCAACAAGTTCACGATTGCCAATGGAAACCTTTCGTTCCGGTTCTTCCGATTTATCGGTTAATACTGTTGCCCAGGTAGCATCAGTACCGGTTCCGCTAGTAGTTGGGATGTTAATCAATATACAATTGGTTTTTTCTCGAAGATCCAAATCTCCGACAAAATCAAGCCCTTTAATTGCATCAAGACCTCTCTCGGGTTCAGCCCAAATCGGCCACATCCCTTTTGCCGTATCCATGACACTACCCCCACCTAAAGCAATTATTACATCAGGTTTAGATTCAATTAGAATCTTGGCTCCCTTCTGGACAATCTCAAATGTTGGTTCACCTGAGATTTCATCAAAAACTGTTATCTTGGTGTTAGCTTGTTTTAATTGATCTTCAAGTTTGGCTAGATGCAATTCTTTCATTGTAGGATCAGTGATAATGAAAGCATGATTGAACGACTTTAAAGAAAGAAATTCTAAAGCATCTTCGCCAAAGACCACTTTCCTTGGATTAGTAAAATCCCACATGTTTTAAGGCTCCCTTACGAGTGAAAAATGATCACGGATACTCGACACCTTCGATCTGTGTGCATTTGACAAGTTCCTGTGTGGCTTTCACAGCACGTAACATTTTAGCCATATTTTTGGGACTACATTCGACTTTAAATTTACGTTGAAGAACCCCCTTTAATGGATCCAGTGTCGTATCGAAAACCTTTAACCAATGGCCATATTTGCCGCCAAAAATATATGCTACGTTTTCTGGGGCAGGTTTTTCGGGAGTTACGTAATAAGCTCCTCGACATTTGCCATGCCACAGATCCACGTACACCCTTCGTTCCTCAGTAAAGGTACCTGTACCATCAGGAGTAAATATGAATACAAAATCTCCTTCCCAAGTAGCAGCTGCTTTTGCGTACGCTTCACTTCCGTTAAGTTTCTTCACAACAGCATCTAGCCACTCCTGTTCCCCGAATATAATTTTTTCACTACTCATTTGTTCATTTCTCCTTATTTAACCAATTATTTGTACATTGTTATTAATGAGAAAAGATGATTTAAGAGTTACTCTCAATGGTTCATTAATTCTGAATTTTGCAATAGCTAAATAAATTGAAGAAATAGATTGAAATAAAAACAAAATAATCTATGATAAAGCTTCTAACTGGAGTATGTCAAAAATGTACGGTTATATAGGTAAAATCTTACGAGTGAATCTATCAAGTGGAACTATAACAGAAGAATTTCCAGAAGATGAAACTCTTAAAATGTTCTTAGGTGGAGCGGGGCTAGCTACCAAATATCTCTTTGATGAAGTGAAAGCTGGCATAGATCCCTTGGGTCCAGAAAATAAACTTATATTTATGTCTGGGCCTATGACTGGAACATCCTCTCCAAGCACTGGAAGATACTCTGTTGTCGCAAAATCTCCTCTCACGGGATTTTGGGGACATGCTAATTCTGGTGGATATTGGGGCCGAGATCTGAAGAGAGCAGGATTTGACGGAGTTATTTTCGAAGGAGTCTCTGAAAAACCAGTTTATTTAGTAACAGATGAAGGAAAAGCTGAGCTTAGAGACGCCACTCACCTTTGGGGTAAGAATACCTCAGAAACAACAAAACTGATTAAAGAGGAGCTTGGCGAAAAGTTTAATGTCGCTTGCATCGGAATAGGAGGAGAAAATCTTGTCAAATTTGCAGCTATTATGAATGATGCTGATGAGCCAAATTGGGGGAGAGCAGCGGGAAGATGTGGATTAGGGGCAGTTATGGGGTCAAAGAAAGTAAAAGCAATTGCCTCTAGAGGTACAGCAAAGGTTTTAGTCGCAGACAAGGAGAAATATAAAGAAGAAGCAAAAAAACGATTCGATTGGGTCAATCAAAGTTTATTGAAGATGACCCTTGAAGTTTTTGGTACTGCTGCAATGCTTGATTTGGTCAATGAAAAAGGAGGTTTTCCTACTAAGAACTTCCAAACAGGCGTATTCAAAACCTCAGAGAAGATTAATGGTGAAGCGATTAATGATAACATACTAATCAAACGAAAACCTTGCTTTGCATGTCCCATCCACTGTGGAAGGATCTCAGAGATAAAATCAGGCCCCTATGCCAGTAAAGGAGAAGGGCCAGAGTACGAATCACTCTGTTCTCTTGGTAGTATGTGTGATATTGATAATTTAGAAGCGATCACATATGCTCATTTTTTATGTAATGAGTATGGGCTTGATACAATATCCACTGGAGCCACAATTGCATTCGCAATGGAATGCTTTGAAAAAGGGATTTTGACCGATACAGATGGATTAGAGATCAAATTCGGCGATGTAGATGTCATGCTTGAGCTAGTTCATCGAATTGGTAAGAGAGAAGGAAAAATTGGAGATTTACTGGCAGAGGGGTCAAAAGCTGTCTCAGAAAAACTTGGACAGGGATCTGAAAAGTTTGCAATGCATGTCAAAGGACTTGAGCTGCCAGCATATGACAGTAGAGCAGCAAAGATTACAGGAGTAGGGTTTGCTACAGCAAATCGTGGAGGAGATCACATGACATCATATATTGAAGGCCCTACTTTCTTGTCATTACCATTCACCCTCGTCGATGGCGAACTCAGTGATGATCTTGAAGCTACTCCAGAGGACACTCGAATTCTCAAAGATTATGAAGATGCTTTTGGGGTATTTGATTCTATTGGCGGATGTAAATTCATGGGAATGGTTCTCACTGGAGATGATTGGGCAACATTAATAGCTACACTTTTCGGTTGGGAAGACTTCACAGAGAAAGATTTCAGAAAAACAGGTGAAAGAATTTTCAATCTTCAAAGAGCATATAATATTAGAGAAGGATTGACCAGAGCTGATGATACACTTCCAAAACGATTACTGGAAGAACCTATGCCTGAGGGCCCCGCTGAAGGCCATACAGTAGAGTTAGAACATCTTTTAGATGCTTATTATGAATACCGAGGGTGGACAAAAGACGGAATACCTAGTCACGGAAAACTTGATGAATTGGGGCTATTATGGTTAGAAAAGGAGATTGACTAGTTCCTAGAATTTATAGCTGAATTACACATAGAATTTAATAGCGTAATGTAAATAGTTTAGGATATGGTTCTCCTCCCTCCAAAGGGTTCAATGAGGGATTGGTCACTCTTTCACAAAATTTTTTATGAATTTGTAAAGCTTATTCTTCCCCGATTCATGAGATTTTTTTTCCGACTCGAAGTTAATAGAATTCACTTCGCGAACAGATTTCCAGAGGGAGTACCAGTCATTTTCTGCGCGAATCATCGCTCCCATCTTGATGTTTTAATTTTTGCAAGTGCACTTGTACGCCCATATGGTAAAAGAACTGCTTGTGGTTTTATGGCCAGTGGAAAGGCTATGGAAAGCAATCCATATTTTGAGCTTGTAAAACACTTAGGAGGATTTCCAGTATATTCAGATAACCCAGAACCAGCTCTAAATTATGCATTTAAGTTGCTTCGAGAAAAATATGCTATATTTTTAGCTCCTCAAGGTAAGAGAATCCCTAGTAATCCATTAGATGATTTTCATAACCTAATAAAAGAGGGAAAAACTGGAATAGGTAGATTAATCTTAAGATCCAATGGTAAAATCCCAGTAGTTCCAATGTATATTCATGGGTCTCACGAGGCACTACCCCCTGGAAGCATCATACCCAAATTTAGATCGTATGTCTCAGTGACTTTTTGTAAACCACTTATCTTTTCTAATTTTACCAAGAAAGGAAGATGGGATCCCACCACCCCAGAATTTTATTCAGCAGCACGAAAAATCGTGAATACAATAATGACAAGTATCAGAAGACAAATGATAATACAGGAAAAATATTTTCTGAAAATTCTTGAAAGAAAATTCAAAAATCCTGTGGAAAAGATACAAATTACTCCAAAGAAAAAATCCAAGGTGGATATGATTCTCTATAAATTAGCA
>JBHLPQ010000011.1:0-38295 GCA_048939265.1 Promethearchaeota archaeon | reverse complement strand
CCTACCGAATCTGATGAATTGGCACCCTATTCATGGGTGTGGGACACTACAACGGTTGATAATGGAGAATATACAGTATCTGTTCGTGTAACGGATGTGGCTGGAAACGAATACGTTGAACATTATTCTATACGTGTGGCTAATACTGCTGGTGGAGGTAGTGGAGGAGGACTAGACATTGCCCAATTAGGGATTATTGTAGTCTCTATCGCTGGAGTTGCGTTACTTGCTACAGCTGCAGTAATCGGATACGGATATCTGAAGAAGAGAGGCGGGTAACATACTCGGAACTACGAAAAATGACACGACCGCCAAAACCAAGAACACTGGCTGGAGGAATTAATTATTTCGTCGCTTTCCTCCTCCTTTTTGTTCTACTTTTTTCTGCTGTAATAACCCTTCTAAGTGAAATTTTAACCCCTAGTCAAGTATTTGGCCCAATTTTCACCAGCGATGGAAAGATCCGAGAAGTACCCGCGTTTTTCCTCCTTTTTCTTATCAGTCTTCTATATATTATTATTTGGGGGTACTTTTCGTTATTAACAAACACCCTCCGTATCAGATACTCAAAAGATTTCCGACAACTCCAGACACCTGTGTTAGCACAAATAATAAAGATCTTTGGGACGTTTGGAGTCTTTATCCTCATAGGATTTGGGTTGATTTTTCAAGGAATATTTATAATAATGCCAGGGATACTCCTTGTAATACTTTGTATTTATTCGATCCTCCTATACATACAGTTATCATCTAATAGTATATTTAACACCATAGAAAGACTTCCATATGCGAAAAGGTGGCCAGAAAAGCTTCAAGCACGTATTTTGTTTTGGCTAAGCGTTATAATGCTTATACGGCTATTTTCATTCGATTTCTCGTCTGTTATAGAATTTTTAAATTACATCGTCCCATTGTTGCAGATTCCAGCGCTTGCTGAGTTTTTTGCTTTTTTAGAGTCTTTTTTCGAAAATATTCATGGTTGGATAGAGTCTTTTCTATATGTTTTGTATTTAGACATCCTTTTCCCCCTTTTATCATTCATATCCACTCTCGAGTCATTGTTAGTAAAGATTTTAGTTTATAGTGGCATTTTACTGATGCAGATGGAAGAGGCGTCTCAAGAGCTCAGTGAAACTATAGCTATTTCTGAAACCTCTATAGAAGCAGTGGAATCTGGTACTGTGGAGACTGGGTATCAGATAACCGATAGAATTGGAACCTTAGTTGATCAAGATCTGGTAAAAAAGAGTTATTTTCCAGATTACCAGAAAGTTCTAGCTTCAGGAAGATTTTGGAAGCTAGCTTTGGGAATTCTAGTCATCTTCTTCATAGAGGGAATGTTGACTTTGATAGACATAGAATTGAATACTACCTTTAAAGCCCTAATGGATTTCATTATAGCATTTTCTGTTTGGGGTGTGGTAGCTATCTCAGCCCGGAAGAGCTTAAGGAGGATTAAACATACACAAAAAGCACAAAAGTCTGAAATGAGGCTGAAAGGATAATTAACATTCTAGGGAATCTCTTTCTACTTTCAGTGAGCCCAAAGACCATGGGTTCATCGCGAAGAGAATCAAAAGCAGAAGGAATGTGAATTATGACAGTATTAATTGCAGAATTACCCCCTGTGTCGGTAATAATCGCTGTTACATTATGTACACCAGGAGTAAGTTGGCCTAAGTTGACGGTTAAACTAGAAGGAAGCCACCACTTCTCAAACATATGGGATTCGTTTTTAACTAACAAATCATCAAGGTAGATCTTATAAGAACCTTGAACAGGGTGCTTCGTTCTAAAATTATACCAAGTTTGCCAATTAACTGTTACATTATTCATCATCATAGTCCAATCAGTGAAATTGATGGTTGGTGTGAATCGGAATCGCTCCATACGATAAATCCCGTATTCAAATTCCTCGGATGTAGGAAAGTTTAACTCCCAGACAATATCTCCTGATGCGTTCACCTCTACTAGTCTTGGGCCAATATTGGTGTCGGGATGCGTGTGAGTGCCAAACGTTCCCAAGCGATTACCATTGGGAAGACGATCCGCATCACCCCAAATATCGCTATAATACTCCTCGGGAGCAGCCCATATCCATGATTCGCGTGCGGTCATGGAGGTTTCGTCTACTACGAGTTCTAGAATACGAGATCGATGGTTATCTCGTTTTGTTTGGTTATGCATGTCATTATCGAAAAGGATGAAGGTATCGTTGTCTATTTTTTCTACAGAATGTGCATGAAAGAAAAGGTGATCTCGCTTATTTCCATATTGATCAAAGAGACTGAAATCCCCATACTCTCCCAGTGCCCAGAGGATTTCTTTAGTTTTGTGGTCAATTTTAAAGAATGTGTTGCAGTTACGGGACAAATAATATATCACATCTTCCTCAGAGTTATAAAAAACGGTATTCCCATGGGTTAGATCTCGTCTTTCTCCTGTATACAAGTCTTGGTACGGGCACCACCATGAGGTGTTAACAAAATCACGTGTGTTAAGAGACCATTTTTCATTTCCTTGCCAATCATATTCATGAATTCGATCAAATCCGTATTTGTGACCATCTGGCATTACTGTTGAGTACCAACTCATTGTGAAAAAAGTATCATTATTAACATTGTACTCAAGGTCATGGTGGCCTTTAAAATTTAAATCAAGCGTTACATTGGTGACAAAATTCCATAAAACTGCCCCATCTTCTGCACCCAATAAAACTGTCGTTGTATTAAATAATTCTACTGGATAGACATCCAAACCATGAGGTTCTTCGGTATAGGGTTTTGAAACAATCACCTCTCCGTCCATATCAGTAATTAGAAGTTCTAAACTTCTTAAATTATTATCTCGCTGCTTTCTCTCAAGGACAAATAAATTATAACCATCAAATACGTCACTATCAGATGTCGGATTATGGTTATTACTATTTTCAGGATTAGTATTCAGATAATTTAAGACGAAGATTGTGCCAGATAGAATAACAAAGAAAGAAATTATTGAAATGACAGTGATAATCCGATAATTCTCTGAAACAACCTTTTTTATCTTTCCTTTCATAGTTAGACGCCAGTTAGTGCGTAATCTTGAAATTGGAGCAGTTTTATTACATTAAGTTTCCTAAATGCGTTGTCTTATTGAGTTTTACTAGGCGAAATGTACCATCAAAATTATATTCGATTTGTGTAATCGAACCCGTATCTACATGAAAATCCCAAAAATGAGACGGATCCAATTTTAATAGGTATAACAATATGTGGATAATGACAATTCTATGCGTAACTAAGACTACATGTTTTTTATCTATCTGATCGCGCAAGTGTATAAATAGGCGATGAACTCTGCTTAGTATATCATAGAAGGTTTCTCCATTTGGTATTACAAACGTATTTGGATTGGTGTACCAGCGATTTCTTTCTTCAGCGGTTTTGAAAATGTCTTTGTGAAACTTTCCTTGCCAATCACCAAAATTTAATGTTATTAAATTTGGTTCTTCCACATATTCTACATTTGAATGGAATTGTTTGATTTTATCTGCTGTTATTTTTGCTCTTATTAATCTACTATAATAAATTGAGTCCAGATGAGTCGATTTCAAGGCAAGTGCAATTGCTTCAGCTTGTTGGAGACCAATCTTCGAGAGAGGAATGTCATGTTGACCGCGAAATCGAGGTTCCCCGATATTGAATTCAGTTTGACCATGTCTAATGATATAAAGCTGCAACTGAACCAACCAAGAAGAAATTATTGTTTAATGTCTCATGATATATTTTCTTCATTAATGAAACGATTTCAAGGCTGATTTGCTTCAAACTGATCTAATTTCAATGATCTATGAGATACTTCCCCCAAACACGTAGAACTTGATTCATACGTTCATCTCGTAGGAGTTCAAGACTCTCCATTCCTTCGCCAAAAGCAAGTTCTAAATCCTCACTTCCTTCTCCGAAATAAGTGTCTAACAGGAGTTCAGCTGACAAATGATTTAACTTCTTCTTACTGAACTGGAGAATCTCTTCAATAATTAATTCTTTAATACCAACAGACATATCCTTTATAATAGAATAGCTTGTTTCGAAGAATTGTTTCTGAAACCGTCTTCTGAGTAATAAATCAATCATGAATGATGCATCAATAGCCATAAAGTAGTCCCCTCCGTAAACAAAGCGAACTCTCCGAATTTGGGTACTACCAAAAGAAATATATTTGGGTTTTGTCCCCCCAAAGAGAGCAGAAATGAATTCAATGATTGCTGCAAAATAACCGCCTATTATTATGTCATCTTTGATATTAAATGAGAAGGGGATACTTCCCCCTCCTAATTCAGAGATTAAACACCAGCTTGATGATGGTAAATAATCTGTTGGTTCAAGCTGCTTTCTTAAATGAAAATGAAGTAATAAGCACTCTTCAAAAGTAAGGATTGAAAAATTACTTCCTGAACGTCCCACAATTGTATAGATTAAATCATCCTTGAGATATCCATCATTAATATCTAAAATAATATCTCTATATTTTTTTTCGATAATTCTTTTTCCTTGTTCGTCTAAATCAGTTATATTGCTTGCATAGAGAATAGAAGCTTGACCTACTAGTACGGCAGTCATTATTTCCTTGATATCAACTGGAATTCCCCCTTGAGCTGCAATTAGAAGGAGAGTTGTTGCAGGGTCGCTAATTACCAAGAGGAATTGGTCCTGTAAGGAAACAATAAATATCTCCGAAACTTTCAGTCCGCTGTGTTTTTGTAAATCGAAAGTTATGCTCGCAATGCCTTCTCCAAATATCTCTTCTCCCAAACTACCAAGACCCACTAGAAAATTAAGAACAATTTGTTGAAATTCAGTACTTAGATTACCAAAAGTCCACTTGATCTCAGTTCCCTCAACAAAAAGAGCCCAGTTCTCCTTCACTTGCAAGGTTGTACACTTTAATTCAATCTAATTCAGCTTATACTATCTGTTTCCAAAACTTGAATATGTATATAAATTCGTCTGATCCAAAATATCGCAATATACAAATCATATTCTATTAACCTATATGAGCTGATATAATTGGCTGAAAAATCGTTTCAATATCAATCATCTATTGATTTTCATACTCATCTTCCCCTTAGTCCTATCGTATCTTTTACTCCAGAAATAACAAAGCTTCCAGACATTAATGACTTTCTAAAAGCACTGAATGATGCACACGTAACCGAGGCGGTTTTACTCTGTGGACCAAAAAAGGGAGCAATGAGAGTAGAAAACGAGACCCTGGCAAAACGAATTCAATCGCTTCAACGTCGTTTTATTCTTGTTGCTTGGTTAAATCCTAAATACGATACTGCTGCCGACCTTCAAGATTTAATCAAAGATCATGATTTTCATGGCTTGAAGCTCCACCCTGTATTTGATAAATACATGCTTTCGGACCCAATTGTGAAACCCTTTATTGAAAAAGCTCTTGAGCTTAAAGTACCAATAATGATCCATTCAGGATGGGGGCCAGAGGGGCGCATTCAGGATATCGGAAAATTGGCTGAAGACTATCCTGATGGAACATTCGTGTGCTGTCATATGAAAGAAGAATATGGACTAAACGATCGTTTTTCTCATATAAAAATGGCAGCTCAGAATCCAAACGTTTATCTAGAAAGTTCTTATGTTCCTCACCCGCGCCGTTTAGCTGAGGCAGTGGATATGCTTGGTGTTGAACGAATATTATTTGGTTCTGATTATCCGTGGGGAGCTCAAAACATCAGTTGGGAGAAAACAAAGGTTACAGCTGCACCCATATCTTATGATGACAAGAAAAAGATCTTGGCAGAAAATGCTAAGGAACTTCTCAATCTGTAATCTTCAGCTCCTTTATGCTTCACCCAGTTTCTCAGTGGATTGCATCAATTCAGCGATATTAGATGGTGTAAAAAAACCGTCAAAATCACCGAATCTTTGAATATATTCAATAATATGATTAGTTGTCTCAGTTGGCATAGTGAAGATCTGTAGTATCCCCTCCTCCTCACTACCAATAATTTTTTCTGTAGTAAAATCAATTCTCCTCTGTTTTTGGATTTCCACAACCCTTCTAATATCTTTTACAAGATACGCTAGGTGATGCACACGAGAACCGAAATTCTGACAATACTGCTCAACAATAGAGTCCTCGGATATTCCCTCTGAGATTACAATGACAGGAAGAGTTTCATGAAGCTGAATGCAAGTAGTAATGGCATTTGCATTGATTACTTTGAAATTCTTGAATTCACGATACGAGGGGATAAATATTGTTAATTCATCAATTAATTTTCTCCTTTCCCCTTTTTTTACTCTATAGGCTATATGGTCAAGCTTCAGAATTAAATTATCTATTTCTGAAGCAGCAGGAGCTTTCTGTCTTTGAACTAAATCATCTATCATCTTTATTCTGACCTTTAGACTAGTTCTCTAAACCTTTCTTCACCCAATTTCTGGAATGGAGACATCCATTCATGTTTTTCATTTCGGTGATGTGAATGAATTCATAAGAAAACAAAACAAAATACTACGGAAACAATTAGTTATAAGATTATCGAATACTTCGATGGAGAATATATAAGACTGGATGCAACAATAAAAAGCGAGACGAATGCAGAATACTTGATTTGTTTTTTTTAACTGATTCAATCAAGAAGTTGATCAAGTTGCCATCGTTTATTCTCTATGACTTTTCGGGCTTTAACAGATAAGTGAGGAAACGCGGAATAGGGATAATTAGAGAAGATCTGATAAAGTGCTTTTAGGATGATAGCTCGAGCCCAAACTTCGGGTTTTTTAACATACCGTGCTTTATCGGTTGTAACGAACTTCCGTGTAATGATTAAAGCTGTTTGTTTCACTTGGAAAATCTCACGTTTTGTACAATCCTCTAGTAATAATTCTTTGTTCATGATATGAACCACGGTGGAAAT
This sequence comes from Promethearchaeota archaeon, assembly GCA_048939265.1. Taxonomy (GTDB): domain Archaea; phylum Asgardarchaeota; class Heimdallarchaeia; order Hodarchaeales; family Hodarchaeaceae; genus Hodarchaeum. The sequence continues at coordinate 31,364 of JBHLPQ010000011.1, read as the reverse complement.
GATCGCAGCTTGATGATTTCTCCCCCGAACTTTGATCCACCGCTCTTGTAATCCAGGAATAATCCGAATAAGCTTTAATTTCCAGGCTCTCACATCACTTTTAGTTATGGTGACATGAAGATAACGATTTATTTCAGCTAAAGTTGAATCAAGAAGAGTCAAACCACGGAACGTTAAATATAATTCAATATATCCTAAATATGAACAAACACGATCTTCATATGAATTAATTCGTAGTTTAACGATATCCCGTTTTCTGAAAATAGTAGTTATTTCTAGAAGCCACTTGAGAGGAAAAAATTCGCTTAATTGTGATGCGATACGCATATTGACTTGAAATCTATCATCATAATTGGTTTCTTCATGTGTAATCTGATTATGTAAGGTGGATAATCGATTGTAAGATATTGATAACTTATTACTCCTCTCACGCATGAGAGAACCAAGAAACCAAGTTTCATATTGTTCACGTGAAACATGAAAGTCATCAGAGTGGGATCTTCTTTCAAATTGCCGTTCAACTAGCTTACTAGGGCTTTCCATAACCCAACTCTCCAAATTCGTGAGCTTATAAGAACAATAGTAGTAAACTAATTATCCTTTAAAAAGATTACTTTCTTTATATACTCTTTATATATAAAATTTTAAAAGGTTGTAGAATTCAATTTCACTAATTATGTCTCTTCCTTGGAACTTATTAGTGACCATCCCCTACCTTGGAGCTTTTGATTACCAATTCCTGTCATTGTGATATCTACTAGTTTGAAAGTTTTCCCCACATGTTTTCTGAGAATTGTCTCAATATTCTCAGGGTTGAAATCTATTAATAGATGAGATTTCTTTAGTTCCTCGTATAAAATTGGATCTATCACATTTTGAATATCTGTATAATGAATGGGTTCTCCTCTTTCCGTGATTATTTTTTTTGTTATGTCCACTATAAGCTCTTCAACTTGACTTTCCTCAATAGATTCATAAGATATTTCTATTTTTTCTTTTGGTTTTTTAAATCTAAAGAAATAATCCCCTCTCTGAGAACCAAATGGTTGAAGAAGACTCTTTGCAGAAGCTCGTGGAGGGGGTTGGTATACGATTTTTTCAAACTCAAATCCATTTAGTAACGCTGATCTAAATAGAATATTACGATATTTCAAATTAGGATTATGGAATGTTATAATGCAATAGCCACCTGGTTTTAACCATTGAAATATCTTCGTAAACGCTATTGTTAGCATTCGCTCATATTCAACATCTGTTTTTTTCTGGCGGGGATTCACTATTATTTCTTGTCGAGCAATAGCGGGAAAGTTATCCAATATCTGAAGCCAGCTTCCCCACATGTAGAGTAATTCTCCATATTGAATTGAATATCCATAAGGAGGATCGGTTATAATTAGATCAATTGAATTATCTTTAATCTCTTCTACTTCATTAATAGAGGAGCCTATTAACAAGTGATCATTTTCTTTGCCATTAACTAATTCATTAAAACTTGCACATTCAGTTAAATCTTTGAAATCTGTAAATATACTCTCCTTTGCTTTGATTAACCCTTGACGTCCTAATACTGCTCGTTCAAAAAGATACCAAACATTTGATTCCATGTGTTGGGGACAATACCAATAGCTTTGTTGCACCCAAGCGGAACTAAATGGTCGAGAGGGGCGCACAGGAGTCATTTTCGAGGCTAAATGCGTCATTGAAGTAAAGGCGAACTTAAAAAGCTCTTGAAGCTCTAAATCTTCGATTCTTTTGATCCGATCGAACAGTTTTGCTAAAGAAATCAGATTTCTTGTACTAAAAAGTTCGTCAACTGAGTTGTACTGTTCTTTTTTTAAAAACGGTCTCTTGTCATCATAATACAATTTATCTATTGGGTACCAGTAATGACAGTTACCAATTTTATCGAAAAATTGAGCTATTTTGCCATTATCGATTTTCTTCTGTAGTTGTAGATCTTCATTATTCACAGGACTAATTGTTCTTCCATGTTGAGAGCATTCATAACGAACATCTATGCATTCTCTATTTTTCCAAGTGAAACAAATAGCAGACACACTTTTTCCACAATTACGACAAGTGGTTTGATATAATTCAGTAATATCAGTTTTTACGTCAGCAGCTACTCGATTAAATTCTTCAACAATTCTTTCAATGTCAGAAATGTGTTTCAATGTATTTCTTGTTATAAAAATAGATACAGGATTGATATCTATTCCGATAGCTTTTCGACTTAATCTGATTGCCTCCCCAATCATCACCCCACTCCCACAAAAAGGATCGCAAACAATATCTCCTTTTTTAGAAAAAGTTTGGATATATTCTCGAATGACATCTTCCTGTTTTCGTGCAAAGAATTTATGCATGATGTACATTGGTGTATGTCCCGAGGTGGGTAGTGCGTCATTTATGAACTCCTTTTTAGTCATTTAACCATCCCTAAAGGACATTAGGTTGAAAACCCTATACTAGAGCCAGATCTTACTCGGTATTCCAGTTTTACGTACTGGTGATAGTGAGCTATTTATCATTCTCATTATAAAATTGTATCCTTCAAAAAATGCAATTTGGAGTGAAGACTAATGAAAAAGACTGATTTCAAAAAAGAACTGAAAGGGTACTACTCAGGGGTGTCGTCTAAGGCGCCCACTATAGTGGATGTTCCTCCTCTGAACTTCCTTATGATTGACGGGCAGGGATATCCTGATACATCACAGGAATATAAAGAAGCACTAGAAACTCTGTATCCTCTTTCTTACACATTGAAATTCATGATGAAGAAAAAAGGAAAAGACTATGTGGTGATGCCAATAGAGGGGTTGTGGTGGGCTGAGAATATGGACGTGTTTACTGACGCATACATAGAAAAAAAGGATGAATGGCTGTGGACTTCTATGATTATGCAACCAGATTTTATTACACAAGAACTAGTAGATCAGGTAATTGAAGAGGTGAGGAAGAAAAAAGAACCTCCAGCCCTAAATAAAGTCCGTTTCGAACGCTACCACGAGGCTCTTTCAGTCCAGATACTTTATTTCGGTCCCTATTCTGATGAGGGTCCAACAATTGCTCGAATGCATCAATATGCGGAAGAACAAGGATATAAATTGCGAGGGAAACATCATGAAATTTATCTTTCTGATCCTCGAAGAACCAAACCCGAACGATTGAAAACGATCATTCGACAACCAATAGAGAAATAACATAATTATACGAAGAAAAATTCTTAGAGGAACTAGAAAAAATAGAGTTATCTTTCACTGGAGTCAGAATTATGAGCGAAATGTACTCTACTACTTCAAAATTCAATGTTTTTATGTGGACAACATATGATATTGCCAATACTGTCTTCAGTATGGGAATTGTCTCCATGACGGTATTGCAGTACGGAACACTGTTGGGAATGTTAAATGGGTTTGATTATAGCCTAAGTTACTTGCTAGCAAGCATGGCTGTTGCGATTAGCACTTTGATTGTTGCTATTACAATTCCTGTTATGGGTACCATTGCTGATAATAACGGTAAAGGAAAACCAGGTACTATTCTCTTTGGATCATTGACCATTCTTTTCACAGGAATTGTCTTCCTGTTAAATAACATTTTCATTGCATTATTCTGCTTCATATTGGCAAATATCTTTTATCAGTGGGGAAATTTGTTTTATGATACTATGATTCCCAGAATTTGTGAGGATAAAGATAAAGGTTGGGTATCAGCTGTTGGAGTAGCTTTGGGATATTTCGGCTCTTTTTTTGCGGTAATTTTTAATTTTGCCGCAATAGCATTTTTTTCTGAAGCAGTTGATCTGCCTGATAACATAGGAGCTATTGCCCCTGCTGACTATGAAACTGCAATTGGGGTACCTAGAAGTGAATGGATTGGACATCTCAATGAGATGTGGTTACTCTGTGCTCTTGGTTTTCTCTTAATTGCTCTGCCATTTCTACTAGCAAAAGAAAGAGCAGGAAAGAACCGCTTAGCTGAAGTAGGATTCCGTACTTTACTTGGATCTGCAATAAGTGAAACTGTTGACACCGCAAAAGAAGTGTGGAACTATAAGGATATGCGTTGGTTTGTGCTAGGTTGGTTTTTTGCTGTTGATGTTGTTCAAACGATTATCAATATTATGAAACCTGCTGCTGTTGAAGGATTCGGGATGGATGAAACAACTGCTACCATCCTACTTCTTGTTGGAGTAGTGTTCGCTGTATTACTAACTGGCATTGCAGGGCCTATTGCTGATCGGAAAGGGCCTAAATTTCTCGCCAAGATTGTAGGTGTGGTATGGCTAGTCGCTTTAGCTATTCCGATCTTCGCTGACAGTTTTGATGCTACAGCCTCAGCAAATCTTCCAGTCTTTCTAAAAATTCTCCCTAATTTCACTGTATTCTTAATGGCGATTCTAGTGGGATTTGGAATGGGTTCCATTTGGGTGGTTCAACGAACAATGACTATTGAACTCGCTCCACCTGAAAAGATTGGTCGGTATTTTGGTTTTAGTAAACTAGCTGGAAAAGGTAGTAGTGCCTTTGGAATCCTTTTATTTGGAGGAGTGATCAGTTTTTTTGCATCAGCACAAGGTTTCGGTTCTAATGCATTGGCATACAAGATAGGAATTTTTGCACTGCTAGTAATGTTCGTTATAGGATTTTCATTCTTTATGATGATTAAGGATAGACATCAAGATTATGTAGCAGGAATACGTGCACCATATAATCAGGAGTAGACCATCTCTAGCTTCCATTTTTTATTTCGGGCAATTATTTCGGCTTAAAGTGATGATTACCTAGGTGTATTTGTGTTCCGATCATTAAGTTACAAGCCATCCTTTTAAAGGAGTATAGTCTAGACTTTGATATTATGCTTGAGCTGAAACCAATAATTCGGTGGTACTTGTTTTTAGGGAGCCTAATTAGTATTCTCCTTTCAGGAGCATTACTTTCTGAAATGTTATTCCTAGATCTTTCAACTGTACTTCAAACACCCAACTATCTCTTAGATGCTCATTCTACACAGGTAATCATAGGTTATCCAGTAATAATCCTATTATTTGCTTTAACTGTGTTCGTATCATGGCCATTGTGGTTTTTTATCCTAGATCCAGCAAATATGTTGTTAATTAGTAAGTATTTACCCGAATTTGAACCTCCTCCTATGATTCCTTCAGGGGTATTTCTTCTTATTACACTTGTAATATATTTAATTCCATTTGCTACAGTGATACTAAGCCCTAGAATGAATGTAATTGACTTCATAAAAAAAGAGAGACAACCCTTACTTTTAATAGGAACTTTGGCTGCTATCACAATCGGGGGTGGACTCGTTTTACTAACTGACTATTTTTTTTATGAGATTTGGTCACCTTTACCTGAAAAAGTAAGAATTGGATTCTTAAACGTCTTCATTAGAGGAGACTTATTACTCATGACTCTGTTCGTTTTTATAATTGGAGTTTTCATCATTTGTGGTATCATTTCTCTCCTTGAGCTCTGGAGTATAACTCATACCTTAAGACCTCTTTCAAAGAGGAGATTAAGTATTGGGATTGTCCTTTTGGCATTTCTATGCATAACAAGCCTAATTGGATATGGTTATCTTTCGATGTTCCTGAAAGGGTATTTAATTCCTGGGACTGGTTTCCGTGCAAGTGTTTGGGGAGCTGGTTCTGTTGCAATCTGTTATTGTCTCCTGTTGTATGAACATGAAATACTCACTTTTCCATCCCATTTTAAAGCTAATTGGACTTCACCTTTCTTCATTAGCATGTACATCATTCTTTCGCTTGTTATAATGGCAATTGTGTTACAATTAAATGACGGGCAACTGTATATTGCTCTAGGGGGATGGATCAGCTTGGTAATGACTTTCCTCTTACTTATTACTATAATTAGGTCATTTAGGAACTATTTAAAGACAAGAATTCGAGATTACGGTATCTTTGGACTTCTCATGTTGAGCCTGTTGTTCTTTGCAGTGATGAATATCGGTTTCATTGTGTATGTACTGGATTTGGCTTCACAAGCTGGAGTATCGGTGAATTTTGAGACAATCTGGTGGTCTTTGACACCTGATTCAATTTTTTCGTATATCGCAAGTGGAGAGGAAAGGGTTATAGCGTTTGCAGCTTATGTCATGGTTATTATTGTCTCTGAAGCAGGGTTAGTAATCGAAATTCCTAGTCAAATTTTTGACATTTTGCTCTATTTAAATCGTGGGGCTTATTTTTTCGTCCATTTCCTGTTTTCTCTGTATTTTATACGAGCATTATGGTTTTCAATTCCTAAGAAAGCGAAAATTCTAGCAATAATTATTATAGGACTGATTGGAACCTACCTGTTATTCATGTATAGATACTTCTCAGATCCAATACTACTAAGCATCAAGTTATTTTTAGACCTCTTATTATACTTTTATCTGTTCATTTTTACCTACATATATCTAGGAGGGAGATTATACAAAGCTATAGACCCACCCCACCCTACATCCAGAATAATAACTACTACAAAATTATGGCGTATCGTTCTCATCTTATTCAGTTGTTATTCCATAATAATTGGTATCATTATTGGTGAGCAACATTTTGGCCTCCTCATCTTCTTACCAAATATTATTTTAGATCCACACTTTTACATTGATATATTTGATATGTTATATATCCTGTCTATCTTATTGATCTTAAGCTCCCTTCTTCTCCTAGCTTATATTGGGATACGTTATCCTGAAGGAATGATAATCTTCGAAACACATCTGTATTGCGCAATGGAAACGTATCAAACTGCAAAAACATTAAAAATGCAACAGCAGAAAGAATTGTCTTTTGGAGTGATAGAACAGTATCTTCAACAAATACCCCCAGAATTTTTTCGAGAAATCACTGCAAAGAATATCTAATTAAATGAATTCAAAATGTGGATAATTATGACACGGTAAGAAGGGTATTAGTGAAATATACGGAAAAATAGAGGAATATTAAGTCACAATTTGTCATAATAAACTTTTTATCTTTTGAGACGGCGGATGGAAATTGATTACACTATTCGCAAAACTTTATAAATTACAGGTTTTGATAATACTTGATGAAAAAAATCCAAGATCTTCTCTCAGCAAAAGGAACACTTGCGATTCTTTCGTACCTTAAAAGTAATCCTGGAATTACTCTTGCAATGATAAACAACTATTTCGCGAAATCCAGTCATTTTCCCCTTACCACCGCGACAATTTACCGGAGGGTCAAAGATTTACAACAGAATAAGTTAATTACCTGCCTACCAACGAATTCAGATCGATTTGTTCTCACTTTATCTGCTGAAGAGATCATAAAAAAAAATAAGAGGTGGAAAAAAGTGAATTTTCAATCATTAATTCAAGATATTGGTAGTTATTTTGATATTGGGACTCCTGTGACCCAGGATAAATTTATTGTGTATCCTCTGATCAAAACAGACATATCTTCAGTCGTTTTAGGTTTACTTGAGGCAGAGGAAAAAGAACTCGCATGGATCCAAGAAACAGAGGGGTCAGAAAGTGTTGAGATTCTTGAGGCAATTAATAAAAGCAAAAACCCTGTTTTAATACCCTATCTTCATCAAGTTGAAGGGGGAAAACAAGATAGAACCATTTTTGAACCAATTCTCATTCCCACTGGGCATGATGAGTCTCAACCACTAAAAATTCCTGCGAAGTGTATTGAACAATCCCGATGGCGATATTCTAGCTCTCGTGGTGAAACAACATCTCTAAAATTTAAATCAGCGAAGACACGTATGGCCTCCCAAATGGCTAATGTTTCTGCAAAAGCTGGAAATCAATCGACAGTTTGGGAATCAGTGTATGCAGTAGCAGGTGCCTTAGATCTCGGTGAAGAAGATGCTCCAACACATAGCTATCGTGAAATTCAGGAAAAGTCTTACGAAAAAGATGACGATCTTAAGATCCTCCAAGAAACCTTATCCACTGCTCTCAATCTTGAGAATCAGGTTGGTATTGTATGTGCATATGGGGATAAGTTGTTAGGGCTTGAAATTTATGGGTCACCCACTCTTTGGAACCAGTTCAAGGATCTCGTTCTTAAAGGATTTTTGACCGATAAGGTGTTCATGCAGAAACAAGAAACGACTCAAATGCTCCCAAATAACCTTGAGGAGATTCTACGTGATGAATTCAAAGATCTTGATGTGAACAAAGAGAAAGCAACTGGTACTGGCGATTTATTCCGATTTAAGAACAAAAAATGGCAGGGTATTAGCATAAACTATCAGGGTAATCCTGTACATCTCTACGCTACCAAGGAGCAAGTTGATATTCTTAAAGGGAGAAAACCACGCTTAACTTACGGTATTCCACAAATCCAGGTTCAATCAAATCAAATTCCTCGGGTACAGCAACAAATTGTGCTGGAACAAATTCCTGATGAATCAGAATAGCATAAGTGGGTTTACAACTATGTTAGACTTACTTGCTTCGAAAGGAACTAAAGAGATTATGGAATACATTAGAGCTCACCCAGAATCAACTAGTGTGGATATCAATAACCATTTTACAGGAGACAAGGCTTCTGAAATGTTTACAACAGCAACAATCTATAGGAGATTAAAGGAATTAGAACTGGCTGGATTCATCGTTAGACAACCACCTGACTCTAATAACTTTATTCTTACCCAACAAGCCATTGACATTCTAGATCAGCAGATTCTTCAGCACCCAGAAATTACTGAACTAAAACGATCCCATCGTGCTCTTCTCCGCCAAATTAAGCGACACAAGGATGTTAATGTAATTGAACTTCAAGAAAAAGCATCAATGTCTCCTACTACTATAAATGTAGGTTTACAAAAGCTAAGCAATCTCGGTCTGATAGAACCTGTAAAAGTTGATAAGAAAAAACCAATAAGATCATCAAAACGTCCAGGCCGACCAAAGAAACGTCATAGGCTTACAAAAAAAGGGGAAGATGTGTATGAAGCTCAAACTATGCTTGAGGAAGAACAAACAAAATAGAAGGAATTAGTATGGCAAAAGAAGAAGATCAAGATATTATTATGGAAGTAACCCCGAGTTCATCATATGCGTTAACCACTGGTGAGACTCATCTTTACATTCAATTGAAATTGACGGGAAAGGAGATCGAAGTTGAGGGGGCAAGGACAAACATAAACTTGGGAGTAATTCTCGATCGCTCTGGGAGTATGCATGGTTCAAAGCTTCAAAAAGCCAAAGAAGCCGTTGAATTCATCGTTAATAATCTTTCAAAAGAGGATATATTTGGACTGACAATATATGATCATAAAATCGATACAGTCATCCCATCTGCAAAATTAACTAATCGTACCGCAATTATTAACCAATTTCGTTCAATTCGTAGTCGTGGGCGGACTAATCTTCATGGAGGTATCATAGAAGGAGCAAAACAGGTTGAAACAGCCAAACATCTAGAGTATCGGAATGTGTTATTACTCCTTTCCGATGGCCTCGCTAATGAGGGGATCACTGATCGCGAGCGAATTCAAGAATCTGTTACAGACATTTATGGAGGGGGAATTGGGATAAGTACATTTGGAGTTGGGGATGATTTTGACGAGGATTTACTTGTAAACATTGCTGATGCGGCTGGAGGTTCATTCTATTTCATTGAAACACCTGATGATATTCCTAAATTCATTGAACAAGAATTCCAGGGACTTTTAGCAACTGCAGGGTATAATATTGAGGTGGAATGGCAGACTGCAGATGATGTTAGTATTCGCAGAGCCCTCGGAGTCCCATATGAAGATCACCTCTCATTGAAAACAAAGATGGGGGATCTCCAAAGCGGAAATGAATTATTGATTATTTTAGATGTGACAATCCCTCCATCAAAAAGTCAAGAAATGGAAGCGGTGACTTTTAATGTCAAATGGATACCTCGTAGTGGATCCACAAAGCCAATCCAAACTACGATTCCTTGTAATATCACATATACTTCAGATGACAGCTTACTTGCGACTGAAGATGACAAAGTCTTAGAAAATGTGTATATTCTAGAAGCAGCCTATACCCAGTATGAGGCGATGGAAATGGCTGATCGGGGAGATTTTTCTGGAGCACAGAGGTTTATGAGCGTATTTCAAGAAAAACTTGACCAACACATTGCTCAAACTGGGTCTGTTAATCTTCAACGATTACAAGAACAACAAAGGGAGATCGCAGAAGACGTGTTAAGCGAGGAGAAGTATACCAAGGGAGCTCGGAAAAAGCTTCGTTCTAGTATGTACGATCTTCGAAAAAAACGATCTACATGAGATATTGTGATGACACGGATTTGCAAGAATCCTCTATCCTCCCTTTTTTTCTTATTAAATTGATTATTTCTTGATTCTCAAGCAGCTCTATTTTAATAGAAGAATTTTTTATACTTAACACGACACTTAAATAATTTAACATGATAAGAGATGATAATATGTCTACTGATAAAGATCGATCATTCTTAAAATATGAAATAACGGGCAGTCCTGCCTTCTCTGTGGTGAGGATATTTCTTGAACAACCTGGTCAACAGGTTCGAGCAGAGGGTGGGGCTATGGTGTATATGGATGGTCATGTCCACATGGAGACCAAATCAGCAGGAGGAATCATGCGAGGGCTGAAACGAAAATTTTCTGGTGAATCAATGTTCCAGAACTTCTTTTCACTTCCTGATGGTGCACAACCTGGTATGATTGCCTTTGCACATGGTGCGCCGGGTGATATTGTCCATCTCCATCTTGAAAAGGGCGAAGAATGGACACTAAGTCGAGATGCCTATATTTGTGGATCGACTAGTATAGCAGTTACTTCAAAACTGGGTGGCTTTAAGAGTATGTTAGGTGGAGAAGGCCTTGTTCTAACCAAAATTATGGCTGAAGGTGAAGGTGACGTATGGATAGGTGGATACGGATATGTAGAGCGCCATGAGCTCGCACCAGGTCAAGAATTCGTTTGTGACAATGGTGTGATGATGGCATTCCAATCTCACATGCAGCATCGTGTATCGAAGGTGGGTGGTAGGAAAAGCTTCATTCTTGGTGGTGAAGGGATCGTTATTCGCTACACTGGTCCAGGTGTTGTTTATACCCAAAACCGCGAGATTGGCTTACTTGCCTCCTTACTAGCACCATACTTACCTGTTACCCGAGGATAGGGAAATATCCCTTCTTTTTTTAATAAGGGGTAATATTGACTTTTGAGATTTTTACTGGTGGAACCATTGCCATGTCTCTCCAGTGCCCAGCCATGCGGCTGGGACCAACCATCTCGATGTTTTTTGACATATCTAAAATATTATCCATAAGACGGCTTTTTTGGATCGGCTGTTGAATTTCTCCACTCTCGACTAAAAAGGTACCTTGTCTCAAAATACCAGTATAATCTCCAGTTCCCCCGTTTGTGACATACGCGTAATGGAGAAAATCGAGGTAGACTCCTTTCTTCGTTTCTGCAATCATTTCTTCGATGGTACTATCTCCACCTGTCATATAAATTGAAGGAAGAAGGGGTAAAGGCTCACTTTGATAGAGTTGGCCAGGATATACTGTCATGCCTGAAGCAGCTTGAAAACGATATCCTGTTCCATTGGATTTTGTCTGAAATTGGGTGGAATAAAAAGAGTCAAGAGGCATCGCTTTGTACACACCATTTTCTATCAGTAAGAGATCTTCAGTTGGAACCCCTTCATCATCATAAGCGCCTGACACTGGACTAGGAACTGTTAGAGAATCGTGGCCTAGAGTCATTAAAGAAGATGCGATTTCCTCTCCTATTTTATCTCTTAGTAAAGGCATGTTTCGCTCTTGGTTTTGGGGGTAAGTTAAGAGAGCTAACCACCCTAAGAACGTTGATACAGACATTGCACTAAGAACTAGTTCATAGGTATTGGCTTCTATTTTGTGTCCATCAAGGCTTCTAACAGCCATGTCTGTTGCATGGTTTGAAAGGGCGGAAGTATCAATCTCGTCCAACTTCCATCCTGCAGAAGAATCTGATCCTTCTCGTCGGTCTTTAGACGATTCAGCAACAGCGAGGAGTTCCATATTCCAGTAAGTTCCTTTTTCTGAAACATCTAAGCCATTAGTGTTCATAATTTGTTTTGAAAATTCAACCAGATGAGTGGGCCCAGCAGCTTCCGTAATGGCTGGATTCAATTCTAATGTTTCTTGTAACATCTGATTGACCTGTTCATTAATATCATCGTATGAAAATATCATTTCAACAAGTTTTTTATCATAGAATTGATTCTCACGATTAGCAGTCCGAGGTAGTGTAAAAGAGTAATCCTGTTTGAGTTTTCGATACTTTGTTAACGCGAGAGCTTCCTCAATAGCGCCTAAAATTGATTTATCAGAGAAATCACATGTTGAGGAAAACCCTAACCCTTGATCTTTTGTTAAAATTCGGATCCCTAAGCCTGCATCTTGAATCACTTTACTTTCAAGAACTTTACCAATCGCTGAACGAATGGTTAATAGTTGATTCGCTCCGAGAAATACTTCTACTTGAGAAACGCCTTCTTGGTTTTTTGCTTTTGTTAAAGCGTATTCCAAACGTTCAGAATAGTCAAACATAATCGTATTCTCCTTTTCAACTTCCTGGTCCTTTTAAAGTAGCAATTCCTCGCATAGTAGGTCCACCATTAGAAACAGTCCCACCCTGCATAGGGTCTCCTTTTCCACATCCAGACCAAAATAGCAGCTGATCGTCCTTCGCTAATGCATCAATACTCTGGAGGAAAGCAGGAGTAGTTGCAGTTGCGGTGCATGAATAGAGTTGATCAGTTAATTCGCCATTCTTTATCAAAAATCCTTCTTGACTTGAAATCGCCCAGTTAAATCGTTGGTCGTCAATTGAGGGGATGTTTGCACCTAACAGATAGACTCCATTTTTTGTATCTTCAATTATTTCATTGGATTGCCAATCACCAGTTCCCCAGTACACATTAATCTGACGGATAATTGGGTGATATTCATAAGTATTGGCTCGCATTGCACCATTCGGCTCTACACCCATAATAAATGCAGTTTCTCTCGAGTGCATGCGTTCAGTTAGGATCCCCTCATTTACTAGAGTTGTTCTCTTACATGGGGTTCCTTCATCATCATATAGCATATAAGCGAAGTTACTAGGAATTGTTGGATCATTATAGACTGTCACGTATTCGGAACCTATTTTAGTTGGATTTCCCTCGTCACTACTCATTCCTTTCCACCATGTACTCCCAGCCCAAGCAGCTTCCCAGCCCAAAACACGATCAGCTTCCGAGGGGTGTCCAACGATCTCATGAACAAGGAGTGCCATATACGAGGGGTCGAATACAATCGGGATGTTTCTAAGATTTGGTGCAGGTTTAGCATTTGCTAAGTTTAAAGCTTTTTCTCCTGTTTTTTGACAAGTTTCAGTGAGATCCCCTTCTTCCCCTAGAATTTCGTGGCCCCCAGTTCCTCCAACATCAGGAAACGTTCCCCCCCAGGGTTGATAATAAGCCCTTACACCAGATGCACCCTTTGCTACCGCCCCTAGATTGACATTCACGATCGGCCGTATAAATTCAATCTTTGTTCCTTCACTACTCCAGAAGAATTTTCTTGCAGCAATTGTTGCATAATCGACAATTGTTCTCATAATATTATCTGATACATTAATCTCATTATGCCATCGTAGAATCTCTTTTATTTTCTCTTCTAATGGTATTTTCCGGAAATCAATTTCGCATTTCACTTCGACACGGTCTTCTGAAGTAGGAATTTCTGCTAATTGGATTGGTATCTTTGTTCGGTTCGATTCTATTTGCGCCATTTTACGGGCAATCTCAACTGTTTTTCTTAATTTATCAATATTCAAATCTTGAGTACTTGCGAATCCCCAGGCGCCATTTGATAAAACCCGAACTCCTAATCCACTTTTTTTGTAGGTAAATGCCTTCATTATCTCCTCATTGATTGATTTAATCACTACGTTCTGAAAAAATTCCAATCGGATGTCTAAATACTCGTTTCCTTTCCCAAAATCTAGAACTTGCTGTAATAAATCTTCCAAATTGGTTGCTCCTTATAATGCCGGTAAATCCATATTAAAAGAACAGGCTTTCAAATATTTTGCCATCACTTCTTTCTCAAATTCTTTGCGACATCAGTAAAGCCTTTAATAAATGCATCTAGCGGGCTAAACCTGTTGGTGTAGTTATGACATCTGATGTTTTAACCAGATTTCTTCGGTATGTTCAAATTCATACTACCAGTCAAGAAGATGTTGATGAGATTCCTAGTACAAAGAGACAATTTGACTTAGCTCATTTATTGGTCTCAGAATTGCAAGCACTTGGACTAACGGATGCTTCCGTAGATGAACACTGCTATGTTATAGCAACTCTTCCCTCAAACCTCTCACAGGAATTAACTAATAAAGTTCCAAACCTGTGTCTATTGGCACATATGGACACTTCGCCTGAAGAACCAGGAGAAAATGTAAAACCACAGATAATTCACAATTATGATGGGGGTGAGATACTTCTACCAGGCAATCCAGATCTTGTTATTTCTCCTGAAGAAACACCAAGTTTGAAAAAATTCATCGGAAGTGATATTGTTACCTCTGATGGTACAACTCTGCTTGGAGGGGATGATAAAGCAGGGATAGCTGTTATCATGACAGTAATAGACACTCTAATACGCGATCCTTCTATTAAACATGGCACAATCAAAATTGTCTTCACTCCTGATGAAGAGGTAGGACATGGTGTGGATGCATTAAATGTTGAAGCTTTGAATGCCGACATTGGGTATACTATTGATGGTGATGAGATGGGAGTTTTAGAATCTGAAACATTCAATGCTGCAGGAGGAACAATTACAATCCAAGGATTTAACTTCCACCCTGGGTATGCTAAGGATAAATTAGTGAACAGTTTACATGCTATGGGTGATATAATTTCACAATTCCCGAGAGACCAGGCTCCTGAAACTACAGAAAAGAGAGAGGGCTATTTTCATGTTTATGAAGCGGCAGGATCTGTAAATGAAGCAAAAATACGGTTTATCTTGCGTGATTTCGAAATCGAGAAACTTCACCTAAAAATGCAGAAATTAAAAGACATTGTTAATCAGGCACAGACAAAATATCCTAAGATGAAAATTGAGCTAGAAATGAAAGAACAATATAAAAACATGAGATACCAACTAGAAAGGGTTCCACATGCTATTGAATATGCAGAAGAAGCTATCAAGCGAACAGGAGTTGCTGTGATACGAAAACCAGTACGTGGAGGCACAGATGGAGCTCGATTAAGTTATATGGGGCTACCGACACCCAATATCTTCGCAGGATCCATTAATTTTCACAGTAAAAAGGAATTTGTCCCTGTTATTGCTATGAAAAAATCTATTGAAACTATTTTGAATTTAATACAAATCTATGTGGAAAAAGCTATCTAAATACAACTCTTACTTTATGGATTTAACTGGAATGGACAGATTGAAGCCAGTTTCTAGTGATTTCTTCGCAGCCTTTAAGTTTGATGAATGTGACGGTTGTGGGGAATGTCTCACACATTGCCCAGTCATGGATATAACTTTGGAAAAAGCAAAAGAAGGTATGCAGGAGTTAATTGCTGGAAATCCAACAAAAATTTTGTCAGATTGTCAAAGCTGTTTTACCTGCAACTTCTACTGTGAAAAGAAATGTAATCCCACAAGTTTGATTCTCCAACGATGGTTGGAGCAGTATGAACGGGAAGGCTTACGAATTCGTGGAAAATATTTCATGACACTCTATCCTATGTATCCTAATTTTCGATCATACACTTTAGAGAGAATGACAAAGAGGGAACGAACTATCCTTGAGAGATGGAGAAGCTTAAAACCTCTTGAAGGAGACACTTTAACCTACCCTGGTTGTAATATAATCCTCACGCCGACTCTTGTCCATTCTAGTCTTTTTGATGGGTGTGATATCAGAGGCCGACTGGAATACTGTTGTGGGGAGACTCTCTTTAGAACAGGCTACACTAAGGAATTAAAACAAATTACTAAACGATTAGATAAATGGTTTAACATATTAAAACCTACGAATCTCCTTGTATTGTGCACGGCGGGTACAAACGTCTTTCGAAATGTTTTACCAAATTTTGGGTTACAATATCAGTTTGAGTCAATAACTTCTTACATTGAATGGTTATGGAAGCGTTTAGAAGTAGGAGAGATCAGAATCAAGAAGCAGTTAGAACTCACAGTAACTATACAGGATTCATGTTATTCAAAGATGTTTGGAGACGAATATATGGATCTTCCTCGGAAAATCTTGGAAAAAATTGGCTGTGAGATAGTAGAACTCCCCTATAACCGTGAGAATATGAAATGCTGTGGAATTGGTGCTGGGTTTAGCGTGAATTCTGCCTATCATCCGTTAAAACTGCGAAAAGCAACCGTCCAAAACCTTGATTCTGTTAAGAAAACAGGGGCTGATATTCTATGCGTATATTGTTCAGGGTGTAATCAGCAATATCATGTAGCTAAGAAAATGTATCTTAAACGATTCAATATGGAAATCTACCATTTAATTGAATTACTCCAGTTAGCAATCGGAGAGGTTCCAGAACGAATGATCAATCGAACTGCGTCAAAAATGCATCGTGGAATAACGTTAAAGCAATTTCCAAAAATCTGGTCAAGAAAACGATTTACCCTTCCTTTGATTCCCGAAGATCCAGCTAAAGATGCTTATTAAGTTCTCTTTAAGCTAAGATGTGACCTTTAATTGAAAGTAATCCCTCGTAATAACTCAGTTTTCCATGAATCCCGTTGTACAAGATGTGGTGAATGTTTTCATAAGTGTCCTGAATTAAAACTCCCTCTTAATATCGCGAAACAGGAAATAACAAATCTTATTGAAGGAAAAACGAGTTATGTACTTTCACATTGTACTACATGTTTTTCGTGTAATCTTATTTGCCCAAATGATTGCAAACCATATCAATTGATTTTAGAGCGCTGGAATGATCTATATAATCAAAGAGGTGCTCCACCCATTTATCGTTTTGTCTGTCCCACAATGGACCATAACCTTTGGCAGATGTTACAAGTTCTTATGACGAAAGATGAACGTTTTTTGATTAAAAGATGGATAACTCAAAAACCAAAAGAATCGATTTTTCTAATTGGAAATTATCTTCACCTACTTCCGTTTGTCTTTGGTAATAGTAGATTACTAAAGAATTTTACACCTGTTGATCTACTTGATCATTGGGATTGCGGAGGGTATCTCTATCAAGGGGGGTATTTGGATGTGGTTAAACGTATTGCTGAGAAGTGTAAACAAGATTTCAAAAAGTGGGGCGTGAAGCAAGTTGTCCCAGCGCTTGATGCTGTTCATTGGATGCTTACTGATGTGCATCCTACCGAAATGAATGTAACTCAGACCTGCGATGTTGTAAATTTTCATGAATTACTCCTTAATAAAATCCAGCAGGGTGAACTTCCTCTACAAAACCTGAACATGGATGTTACGATCCACGATAATTGTTACTCTAAGGCTGGCAATGGGAAGTACTGGGATTCACCTCGACAAATTTTGAAACTTTCAGGATGTAATATATTAGAAATGCCCCATAATAAGGCTGAGTCTCTCTGCTGTGGTTTTGGTTCAGGTGCTTCATGGAAAAATCCTATCAGAATTGTTTTTGATATTATGACTGTGTCTGAAAGGAAATTTCAGGAAGCAGAAGCCACAAAAGCTGATGCTATGATTACATACTGTGGTGGTTGTCTCTACTTGTTGTGGGCATCACGAGAACTTTTTGATAAACGGATCGAGCTTTTTCACATTGTAGAGATTGTCAGAATGAGCATAGGTGAAACCATATCTTATCCTGAATCTCATATCAGGAGAGCTTGGGATCTGATCACCATTATTAACTATCATTTACTTATGAGTATCTTTAAAAAACCCTTTTGGATAGAGAAGATCTCTCTTAATGGAAAAATACTTGAATCTAAACGTTATCTTAGTTTGCGGATTTTCAGAAAGCTTTTTGATGTTCCCCTGATCCGTGTTCTTTATAAAAAGGTTTTCCGTATCATCTTACCTAAAATGACATCTTCAAGGAAAATCTAATTAGTTTTTTCGTGTTTATTCGATTAAAGGATGGAACTAACCACATTATTTCCTCTACCACAATTTTAGTTGGATCAATTTTTTAAAACCCCCAGTAAAACCTCCTTTTTAACGATTTATATCTTTTTCAGTTAAATTGGAAAACCTTTAGAACGGAAAAGTCATTAAACAACTGAGTAGAAAGAGCCTTCATTGAAGAAGCTTTTTACTTTTTTTCATATAATGGTACTTAGAAACCAACTAACATCTCCATGGGATTTTAGATGGCAACCCGCGAAGAAAAACAGATTAGACTGGAGTTACCTTCCACCTCGGGCGTTGAATGTGAAATCAGGGAGAGTTTGAGTCGGGAAGAATACATCTTCACATTTTATCAAAACGAGCGTGCAATTAAAAGTAGTGCTGTATCTTTTGAGAACATCAGTAGTGATCAGATGGTTGATTTATTGAGTGATGCAGGGGTAGAATTCTTTAGCTTTTCAGCTATCTTCGAAGTAGCTGAATTACTCGTAGACTCAATAAAAAAAGAGTTTGAAAAATCAATCGCTGAAAGAGATGAAGTCATAGAAAGTCCTGCAGACTTGGTAAGTGAGGATTTTCAAGAATTAGAGCTAACTGATACAACATTAACGCCTGAATCATCAATTGATGTAGAACCAATTAAACCGGAGTCAAGAGTTTCTCTTGATCCTGGCGATAAAATGTTAAAGAAGTTTGAAATGCCTTACTCTCAAGGAGGGTATGCAGGAGTTTATTATTGTCGAGATGGGAAATATGCTATTGTTTTATTCCAGAATGAAATTCCAGTCATTCGTAAAAAATTCTCTAAAGAAAACATTGATGAAGATAATCTTGTAGCATTAATTACCGAATCTGGAATTGATTTTCTTTCATTTTCATCAATTTATGATTCAGCTGAACAAATACAGAATATCATTTTACATCCAGAAGAACACCTAGAGAGCGAAGAGGTTCAAGCTGTCACAGTAGAAGAGGATATAACCGCTCCTTCAGACCTTGATGCGCCTGAAGATGAGATGGTTATGGTTGATCTGTCTTCATTAGATGTATCGGAGTATACAAAAGCAGAAGATTTTGATAAGTTTGTCGCAGAAGTCACATCATTTGTAAATGAGGGACAACCACTCCCTGTTAAAGAAGTTGAAATTGAACAAACAGGTGGAGTTGTATGTATCATTTTACGTCAAATGGATTCGTGGTTTCTTCGTTTTAGAACCAAAAGTGGAAAACTATCAGATGTCTTAGAGATTAAAGTTGATCAAGACGAAATAGCTAGACTTATCAACCAAGAAATACCCCAAATTTCGTTTAGTTATCTTTATGATGCTTCAGAAAAAGTATTTTTAACAATAGAGCAATTAGCTAAGCGATCAATGGGAGATGTCATTCTTAATGTTGCAGTTGGTCATTTTTTACAAGTAATTGAACAGCATGAAACAGATGGGGATTTAAAATCCGCTGCTCAAATAACTGAAGTCTTGCTTGAAAGATTTAGAAATGAGAAAAATACAAAAGGAATGTTGCAGTTTGGAAAGAAGCTCCTCGATTACCTTGAAGAACAAAAGAAGGAAACAAAGGCTATTAAACTTAGAAATGAACTAACTGAAGAATTACTAGAGATAGACGTAGATGTTTCTTTAGAATTTGTCCTTGACTCCTTGAACAGCTTAGAGGCTAATAATAAGCATCTAAATGCAGCTAATCTGTGTGGACTGCTTTTAGATCATTATTTTACTGTAGAGGGGAGTACTGATACTTTAAAACATATTCTACTGCTTGGACGTAAGCAAATCGATTTCTATAAGAGTACTCGTCTTCCTTCTGTTATGGAGGAAAATGGTGTACGATATGCCCATCACGCGATTAGGCAATTAAAGAAGCTTAATGACCAAATCACTCCAGAAGAGAAAGAATCTTATCTTGAGGATTTAATATATCTTTTAGATCAAGCCTTTGAGTCTCAGGAAGAACGAAAAGCGCATTTCGAATTAATAGAATCTCTTGAAAACACATTAAATATCCTGAAAGAATCAGATGATAAAACAACATACATCAAATTTTTTGATAAGTTATTAGTGTCATTGGAAACTCAGGGAAAAAAGAAGAGAGCATTAGAAGTCACTATTGATGCAACGAAATTTCTATTAGATTCTGAGAATTATGTAAAAGCCTGTGATTATGGAAATCGGGCAATAAAACTTTTTTATGAATTAGATGAAATTCCTGAAGCCATTAATTTTAGTTTGGATATTGTTAGGGATCTTGTGAAAATAAAAGAGACAACTGCAGCACGAGACTATTTGAGATTCGTAGAATCCCTTGTTAATAAGGCTTATGAAACAGATGATAAAATTCGGCTTGAAAAACACTTAATCATTGGAGATCTATATGGGAAATTGGGTTTGAAAGACCAAGCAAAAGCGTATATCCAAGCTGCTCTTCAAACCATTGGTGAACCGAGAAAGCGTGAGAAAATCGTCCTTGATTATGTTGGAGAACTTTTAATAAGTCACGCGACTTTGTCAGCTCAAGAGATGATAAACCAAGAACTCGGTCGCCTACTGAATGCCCAGAAGATTAAAGATGGAATCAAATTCTGTCAAAATTTCATTAAAATACTGCAAGAATATAATCAACACGATATGGTCTTCGAATACATGAAATATTCTGCTAGCTTGATGATCCAAACTGAACAAATAGATTACAAGGTGTTACAGAGCTTCATTAAGGATTTACAAGAAACAAATGCCCTAGACCGGGCAGCATTCATTTTAAACCAGCTAATAACTCTTCAGTACAACCAAAAAGATTATACAAGAGCTATCGATGGAATTCATCGTTTCATTGACTATCTATTGGAAAAGACTGAAAGATTCGATTTGATTGAATATTATATAGATAGAGTAGCAGACACATACCGAGAGATGGGTGATTCGGAGGGTGCTAACGATGCTTTACTCAGCTTTCAAAACAGAATACTTGATCACTCAATAGAACTAACTCAAAAGATAACTGATAAAATCCTCAAAGATTTAGAGGCCAAAGATGATTTCAAGAAATGTATTAATATTGTTTCATCATTGATTGAGAAACAGTTGGATTTAGGCAAGTATGAGGATGCATATATCTTCAGTGTTCAAAATGCTAGATATTATGAACGATTAGGAGACATTGGTAAAGTAATTCAATACCTAGAAGACGTTCGAGATAAATTCCTTCATTTTGAGCAGTTTGAAGACGCTAACAAAATGACTGATCTGATTCTAAGGTTTGGACGAAGTCATAAAAAGTACAAACAAGCAATTTCCTCAATGAAAAATTACTCAAAAACTGCTTTAGATAGAGGAGACACATCAACATCGACTAAATTTGCATTAGAAATGGCTAAATTATTAGAAGAAGAAAATCAAGGTGAAAAAGCCCTTGAGTTTCTACAGATGGTATTCAACACAACATATGATAAAGGTGATCGGGATTCAGCACTACAACTTTTTCGACGTATAATGGAGATTCGAGCAGAGAAAGATGATTTTAAAAAGATAGCTAACAAATATCTACAACCTCTACTTAACAAAAATCCAGATATCAAGCTCATTGAAATTACTAAAGAAGTAATGAAACCACCTTTTATGGAGTTTTTTTCTTTTGCTGAGAAGATCTATGATAATATGCTTGAATCCGAGGAAATCCCAGAAAATGTATTAGAAGATATTGTTAATTATGTGATCTCAGCTTATAATGAGGGGTGGGGAGACGAAGGAGATCGAATTGCCAACAAATATTCAGCTAAGTTTCTAGATATTGATAGAGTCCCCTTTGCATCACGTTTAATGGCAACAGTTTTGGAAAGAAGCGAGAAACCTGTGTCAGAAGTAATTCCAGCATCTTTTAATTTTATTAAAGGCCTTATTAACAATTCTCTTCTAGAAGATGCACGAGAATACGCTGATCGTGTTATTACTATGGTTACTTCTGAAAAGAAGTTTGGTAGCGAGGGTAGAGTGCTTGCAGCGAAAATCGCAGAAAAATTTGCTATTTATGTAGCTTCAGAAAATCCAGATTTAGCGTCAGAGTACGCCTATCAAGCATCAACGTTCTATCGGAGTATAAATGACTTTGACGGTGTTGTAACAGTCTATACTAATCTCGCAAACAAAATTTCCTCTCCAAAACAAGCCATCAGAACATTTAAGAGGGGTATTAAGATCTGTAAAAAGTTCAAAGCTGATAAATATGAAGCTAAATTACTATCTCGTCTCACAGAATATTTAATTTCTTCTAATAGTGTTGCTGCTATTGCTTCATTCCAACAAACCTTGGAGAAATATGAGGAATTACAAGATCTTGATGAATTATTCGGTACCGTGCATAATCTGATTGATATTGCTATAAAAGCTGATAATCTAAAGATTGCATATACTTACCTTGATTATTTATCTCGATTAAGTACTATGATAAATAAAACTGATGATATTGGGGGAATTTTGGTTTTCTTATTACGTAACGCAGAAGAAACAAAGGATGACAATCAGATTAATTTAGTTCAGAAATACATCAAAGAACTAGGAATAAAGCCAAAAAAATACAAGAAAGACTATACCGTTTTAGCAGGAGAGCGAATGGCTCATATAGAAGCACAACTTGGGGAAATTAAAGCTGTTGAACTAGATGAGGTATCTAAACCTCCCCCTGAGCTCGTTACAACAGAGAGAATAGTCCCCCCACCAATAGGAACCCCTGTAACAGAAATTTCCCAAGAAATCGTTGAGGAAGAGATTGATGAAGAATTTGTAAGCCTGATAAAAGAATTCGGACAAGAAGAAACCCAAATAGAAGCAAGGCAAGAAGATCAGATACCTAGTCTTGAAGAGATTCCAACTCAAGAGGTAACTGAACCGTTCGTTACGGAACTTCCTAGTGAGGAGAAACCTGTAGATTTAAAACCAGAGATTGACGATTTAATCGTCCCTCCCCCTTATGAGGAACCAGAGATTGTAAAAACAGATGCTCTTTCCGATGAAGAAGTCCGATCATTATTTACTGCATCTCCCCTCCCACAACCAGAGGTTGAATTTCCACAAGAAAGTGTACCCCCTGTCGTAGAAGAGGAAATATTATTAGATGAGAAAAAAACCGCTTTATCAGAGGAAGAATTAGATTCCCTCTTTCGTCCAAGTGTAGAAAGTCCACCTATCGATATTGAAAAACCAGATGTATCTAAGGAAGAGATGCTAGAAGATGATGAATGGGAAGTTGATTCTTTTGGACGATTATGGAGAAAAGGAACATTAGCAGATGATTCAGGTATAGTCTCGGAACCTGAGACTGAAGAACCTCCAATTGATTTATCAGTTGCAACTCCTGATTTAACTCCTCTTGAAAAACTCATTCAGGAAGAGGAAGAGGAAGAGGTTAGAGAAGATATTGCTACTGATATTTTCCAAGAAGTATTTACAGATCAGCAAGAGGTGGCTCCAAAAGAACCTCAATCAATTACTGAAGTCTTGAAGCAAGAAGAAACTATTTCAACAGATATTTTTGATGTCCCTAAAGTGGATTATCAAGAAATCGCACCACCCGATGAAACAAAAGAATCCGAGGTAAAAATACCTGATCTCGCTGATCTATTCTCTGATGCTCTCTCTGAACTAGGCACCATTAGTGGAGAGGCTGGAAGTACTGACGAAGAGAAAAAGAAGAAAAAGTGAGATTAAAAGTTTCCTTCTAACGTTGTTTTATGAGTAAGTAATATCAATATCTATCTTTACCATATTTTTCAGTATCATACAAGGGGTATTTGACGATCTTAGCCTCGTGTCGTTTTCCTCGAACTTCGTATTGTACAGTAGTTTCTTCCTCTTTCATGTGTATTGGAACATACCCCATTCCGACGCCAGAATTGATTAAAGGAGAAAATCCTCCAGAAGTTACAATTCCAATTTCTTTTTCATTTTTGAACAAGTTCATCCCAGCTCTTGGGCTAGGTCCCTTTTTTTGAGCGATTAATCCAACACGGGTACGAGCTGGTTTATGATCTGAGAAGTACTCAAGTTGGGATTTCCCAATGAAGAACGGTTTCTCCATGTGGATGAAAGGAGGGAAGAAAAGATCAGCCTCAATGGGATTAATTGTTTCGTCAATATCATTACCATAAAGGGCTAATCCTGCCTCTAATCGAAGAGAATCTCTCGCTCCAAGTCCACAAGGTTGACTGCCAGCCTCTATAAGTAATTCCCAGATTTTTTTTGCCTTCTTAGGATCCTCGATTGTCGTATCTAAAACAATGATTTCGCAGCCTTTTTCTCCTGTATATCCAGTTCCTGATATTAGGAGCTTGATATCATTAAATTCTACTTTCATACTGTGCCAAGGAAGTGGTGGTTCTATTTCTCCTTTAAAAGCAGATTTCAACACATCTTGGTATCTTGGTCCTTGCAAAGCATACATAGCTGAGGTGGGAGATATATCTAATAAGGAAACGTCTAGATCTACGAATTGTTGGAGAATATTTTTGAACGTAGTCATCCATAACTTTATTTTCACCAGATTTCCTGCGTTCCAAACTACCAACCATTTGTCTTTCTCAAGTTTCACAAAAACCAAGTCATCTCGGAAGCCTCCTTGTTCATTCAACATGAAAGTATATGCTGCTCTACCTTCTTGAGTTTTTGAGAGATCTCTAGGTACCAGCAAATTCAGAAACTTCTCCGAGTCACTCCCAACGATCCATAATCGGCCCATATGAGATACATCAAAACAACCCACAAAATCTCTTACAGCCAGATGCTCCTTCTTGATAGAGCTATAGACAACAGGCATCTGAAATCCAGAGAAATTGATCATATCACCATTTTTGATATGCCAATCATAAAGTTGAGTTTTCATTCATGATCACAACAATTCTCATCAAATTTGAGAATTTTTTTAAATTTTGGCTGTAAATGGATTAATATAATAAATTTAATCCAGTTTCAAGAATAACTACTAGGATGCAATTGGTGAGATGAATATGCCCTTAGATCCTGATTTTTTGGAAATTCGATCCATTTTGGAGAAACATCACAATTACTGGCGGAATGCAATTCCCCTCATAGCAAGTGAAAATGTAACTAGTCCTGCAGTCCGAGAGGCTGCAATCTCTGACCTTGTACATCGATATGCAGAGGGTTGGATAGGAGAGCGAGTTTATCCTGGAAACCAATATTTCGATGAAATAGAGGAATTATGTCTAAAGTTATTGAGAGAGATATTTGACGCTCCATTCATTGATGCACGCCCTATTTCTGGTGTGGTTGCAAACTTAACTGTGTATACTGCTTTTGCAGAAGCTAATGACAAGATGATGGCAATTTCCATCCCTGTCGGTGGTCATATTTCATCTGGCCCATTGAAAGCAAAATCTGGGGCATTCATTGGAGGTACAGCTGGAGCTGTAGCCCGATTGGATGTTGATTACATTCCATTTGATCGTTATGGATTAAATATTGATGTTGATGCCGCTATTAAAGATATTAAAGAAAAGAAACCGAAAATTATTCAATTTGGAGCTAGTGTGTTTCTTTTTCCCCATCCTGTCCAGGAGCTAGCACCAATAGCTCATGAAGTCGGTGCTCATGTGAACTACGACGCGGCGCATGTTGCGGGATTGATCGCGGCAAAACAATTTCAGGATCCCTTACGGGAAGGTACGGATACGATGACAATGTCAACTCATAAAACCTTTCCAGGCCCTCAAAAAGGGATTGTATTAGCAGCACGAGAAGAGCTTGCGGAAAAGATTAAAGCAGCAGCATTTCCTAGTACGACTTCTAATCATCATCTTATGCATGTGGCTGGCTTGGCTGTTGCTGCTGTCGAATTTAAGAAATTTGGTATCCCATATTCTAAGCAAATAATTGCTAATGCCAAATTCCTTGGACAGGCATTATATGAAAGAGGTTTTCAAGTAGTCTGTCCAGAAAAAGATTTCACTGAATCACATACTCTCTTGGTTGATATTAGTAATTTTCAAGACACAATCGGGTTAGGAGCTGATGTTGAACAACAGTTGGAGAAAGCTAGCATTGTTGCAAACCGGAATCTCTTACCATGGGATATTATTGAAAAACGACACTATACGAATCCAGGAGGAATACGTATTGGAACACAGGAAATTACTCGGCTAGGGATGAAGGAGAAAGAAATGGAGAGAATTGCTGAATTCTTCAAAGAGGTACTTATAGACCGAAAAGATCCTCTCGATGTAGCAAAAGAAGTCGCTGAATTTCGATCAGATTTTCAAAAGATTCACTATGGCTTTGAATCAGCTAGAGAAGCCTATGAGTACATTAAGATTGCTTAACGACTCATTGATAATTTGTTTCCATAATTAGAGCTGATTGATGCAAAAAACGTTGAGAAAAGACCAACAGGAAAAATGAAGAGAATATAAAAATAAAAAATCAATATGATAGACATATATCTGACGAAACTTTCCCATTCGTTTGCTGGTGGAGGACTAGTAAATACTAGAAGTACAAATAAGCCCATTATTATGGATATTAAAATGATCACCAAAAATCCAGAGATTATTACTGTATAAATACCATTATTTCTTTTACTCAAGTAAACAGTAATGAAAGAGCTAGGAATTGCGGGAAGGGAAAATAATAGTTCAGTGATTATTAAATTGAAAGGAAAGGGGTATAAAATTACAAAATGAAAATAAAAAACCATTCCTATGACAATTATGAAGACAATAGAAAGGAAAAGAAAGTAAACAGCCATTCCAACTCCAAGTGATTTCTTCTCCTGTCGAAAATCCCTAATCAATGATCCTAATATTGACACATTGTTGATATTTTCCGACAAAATATCCCCATCTTAATACTCTATAAAAGTGAGAATTTTAAGAATTATAAAGCTTTAGATGTTTAAAATGGAGCTTTTAGATAACCTCCCACCTCTATGATACTTTTAAAGTCTAATATCTGTTGCGAGTACATTAAGATAGTTTAATACAGTCTTAAGGAAATTTTAATAATGGATCTATTCAGTTAATGAAAACCAGAAAAGACAGATTCAATGAAATATTGGTGATTCTTGACTAAATGTGATAGAAATAACAGACATTATTTCCAATCATTTGATGCTAGCCATTCTTCAACAGTTTCTTTGAGTGTTTCCCAGGGTTTACTTGAGTTGAGTGTGAATGCTTTTGCAGGTGCCCAGTAAGTAGAAATATTCCCCTCGGCGTCCGGGTCTGCTCTTCTGCGTTTCTGCCACCTTTGAATGACTACGATTCTCTTATTAGCATCATCAACATTTTGGACGAGAAGAACTGCGGTCCACCAACGCCCTCTACGCGAAATCGTCTTTCCCTTGATCAAATGATAATATTCTGATTTATAGGGAAATTTTTCATCTTTGTTAGATCCACTCATATTATTTTTCTTCCTGATTTAGGATAATACTATTCAACTTTTCGATATGGCGCCTTGGATTCGGTTTTAAGCGACTCAAGAGGTATGTTTATAAAAAGAGTTGTGCCTCTGATTTAGGTGAACTAGAGGAGTAGAACTTCTATTGAGTGATTACGAAACTTATATCCATTATGGGCGGTTATTGGTGATTCTGCAGTTTATATTTATCCCTGTATATTTTTACTTATTATCTTCTGTTTTTGTCAAGGGGGTAATTTGGTTTTTAGATACAGAAGATTTACGTATTTTATCGTATATCATAATCTATGTAATTGGGCCTCTTATCATGTCTGTTCCTTTCTTTTTTTGGACCTATGGGAGACGGTATCAAATTGGTGATGCTTATGAATCTTTCGGACGAGAAGTATGGCGATTACCGACCACAGTTAAAGCATTTTACGGATTTAACTTTGTTATTGGGATAATTTTTCTCTTCCCTGTAATAACCCCTATTATTTCGTTGTTTGGTGGATATTTTATAGCAGTGTACTTATTTAAATGGCGGGAAGAAGGAAAATTAGTATCAACACAACGAAAAACTATACTATTAACCTTGCTGTATTTGCCATTGCCATTATTGGTAATTATAGGGTTTTATTTTGGTTATGATTGGTTTGGAGAACAGTCTGGTGTTTTTGGTTTCTTTTTAGAACTGTTTGAGGGGTGGACCAACCAATTAGATAATATTTATACATCAGCATTGATATTAGCCGATTCTGTGACAATAGGAGGAGTTTTATATCTAATCTATGAAGGTGCGCAACAGGTTGATCATTCTGTCAGAGTTCCTGGCCCTCTTATTACTCTTATTTCTGCTGCACTATTCATATTCTTAGAATTCATTTATTTGCTTTCAGTGTTTGGCCCATCAGATGTTTATCCTATAGAGGCTCTTCTCGAACTATTTCACATCGGAGCAGTGATTTTAGGGATTACTATGTTGATCATTAGATATTGGAAGGGCCTCACAACTAGTAGAGATACAAGTATCATAGGATGGTTGACCCTTGTTTTCTTCCAAGCGGTAAACTTTGTTTCAGGGGATTTAGAGGTCATAAGTCGTTCAACCGCCATTTTGATAGCCTTTGGAATCTTCATATTCCTATTTGGTTTAGCTTATCGGCATGCGAGTAGACGCTATTAACCAAATCTTATAGTCAATTCTTTTAATGCTTCCTTTATCATCCTCAAAATAAGGAATAGTTGTTCACATGAGCTCCAAGCAAGATGTTCCAGACAGTCAAGTTTTTCAATCTCGTTTAGCTATTGAGGAGTGGATGGCTATGGAGTTCGAGAGAATTACGATTCAGTATGAAGAATTATTAGATATAGTTGACCAAATACGATTTTTTGGAGTTAACGGATTAATTCAGAGAGAAAACAAAAAGATTAGTCCTTTTTACTTTCAGTTTATACCTCAAGAGGGAGATGATTTTCTTCTAATTGCTTTTTCTATTCCAATTTTTCAATCTCTTGATTCAATCGCTCTCCAAACCGGAATGGAATATTTTGCTTCCGTAGTTAAACAGATCTTATGTGAAAAAAAAGAAATCCTTGAAGCAGAGGTTCAGGCTTTTGACGATATAAAACGTCTTCATCCGATACACAAGCAAAAGCGCGAGATAATACCGTATAAAGATTTTGCAGAGAAATTAGAAGTCCAACTACGAATGAAAGTAAGGGTAGGCCTCCAAATAATCCCTACTAGCACTATTAGCGAGAAAGTCAAAACTGAAAGAATGAAACATCTTAAAGAGTCACGTAAAGCGAAGAGCGCATTGGCAAACATTCTTTCTCACTTGAAAGAGTATTCTCAAATTGTTAGTAAGTACAGAGTAGCTGTGAAACCATTTCTTTTTCAATTAAGTCTTGAAAGTCGGTTTGAACCAATTTTTGTGCCTATTTTTACCTTAAATTCTGTAAATCAAATCAAAGAAATTTTTTCAGTACTTGTTTTAACAGAAGCGGTTCTAAATAGGATTGACAAACAACACTTGGAAATTCTATTAGCACATGAGATAATCTTTAACCAATTAAAAGCAAAATTCTCTCGGGGTGTACTCGAAAGAGAAATATTGTTAATATTATCAGAAAACGGTAAAAAAGAACCAGAATATCTCGTAGAGAAGGAATTAAGTAAATTCTTCAGATCAGAAGAGATAAAAAACACACAACTTTCAATTCGAGCTGTGGTAGAAGAACTGTTGGTGGAAAATTATCCAATAATGCCACTTGATTGATCGAAAAATTTAATGAATAATAGTATTTTGACCCAAAAAAAACACACCAAAGCAGAATAGGGATTAGAACTAAACACCTAAATCTTTATCTTCAAACAGATAGATTAATCTAGTTCTTCATTCATCCTACTTAGAAAGGAATTCTCCAAAAAAATAAAAACACATAACCTGTTAAGAAAGGGAAAATCATGACAGAATCGGATCACTTTGAAAACGAAATACTTCAAGATGCAGAGCAGAAGGCAAATAAAGTCCTTCTAGAAGCTAAACAAGAGGCTGAGAAAATACTCGAACAAGCTCACCAGGAAAAAAAAGCTTTAATTCAGAAAAAGTATGATGAGATAGAAAAAGAGGAAGAACAGAAAATTCAACGAGAATTATCTAAGCTACGAATAACAAATAAGATCGAATTGAATAATGTTAAACAACAGTTATTAAATAAAATATTCACGAAAAGCTTAGAAAGAATCCAAGAATGGCGGGAGAAAAAATCAGAGAAATATCGGACTGCTTTAGAACATCAAATAATCCAAGGAGGAATTTCTCTCGAAGGAGGAGAATTAACAGTTAAACTTGCTCCTGAAGATGTATCTTTAATAGAAAAAGAGAAATTAGAATCTAAGATTACACACGAATGTGGAACGAAAACAATGATTAAAATCATATCTTCTGAGGACGATAGTGTAGATGGTGGATCAATAATAAGTAAAGAGCATCTTACAGTCTCTAATACCATTGAAGCAAGATTAGAGCGACAAGAAGAACCTTTACGAGACAAAGTTCATAAAATGCTTTTTATCAGTTGAAATTATATTTTTAGAAGACAGATCACATTTCTCCCTTGTAGATCAAATCAATAAAATAGATATATATGTCATTTTGACTTGAAAAATGAGTTCGTGATAATTTCAAAAGATAGGGATAGAATCAACTAAACTTCAACACTTATAATTTAATATAAAATCGAAGTTCACATGCCCATTAAACCAAACAAAATATTTTCCACAGACAATTAGGGTTGAAACGACGTATGACAACATTAATTGCCAAGTTAAAAGCAATTTTATTAATTATATCATTATTAGTTGTCATGTCAAGCGAGGTAACCCATTCTTATCCTCCAATCGCGGTTAGAGCATCACCTACTCGATTTAGTTCTAATAAAGAGCCTCTAGTGATCAATGAGGTGAATATAGAAGTAAAGGTCAATAATAAATTCGTACCATTAGAGGAATTAATTTCAGAAGCGGTTAGTCCAGAATTTAAAGATCCTCTTCCTCAAATTTTAAATAAATCTCTTCTTCATATCAATGCTAGCTATTCCACAATTGTCGGACGAACTGAAAAGTTAGCCATTCACAAATTTAATGTCGATGTCTATTCAATTACTTCTGGAGAAGATACACTAAATTATTCTGCACCATTAGCATTTTACTATGATACAAATGACCCCCCCGATCCTCGGTATAATACCATAGAATTTGTGCTAGGCCCTAATTCCTCTAAATCAGAAGATACAACTGTCCAC
>JBHLPQ010000276.1:0-3935 GCA_048939265.1 Promethearchaeota archaeon | reverse complement strand
TTTGGAGCAATCATTTACCGCCTGTTACCGTGTGTATACTATACAAAAACTGGACAGTTGATAGTTGAAGAATTGATAATAATCATCCTGCTTCTGAATTTCTCACTTTTCCCATTGACCTACATTTCTTATAGAAGTAACATTAAGTTGTTATTCTCCAAATTAGTGGGTGAAATTATAACTTCAAAAAAGGGCATCAAAATGTCAAACCCCTTCTGGATATTAGGATTAAACTTAATCCAAACACAGAAGGGGCTCTTTCTATGTTGTTGCTCTGATATTTTGTCATGTAATTTTACGCGTAATTCAATAAAATCTTAGGCTTACTAAAAGTAGCATTAGCCGTTTTATCAACTAAATCTGAGAAGAACTTTATTTTTTAATTGACCCATAGTTCTGATAGTCGTACTATTAATAATAATCCATCAAAATGGGCTAAATAATGGGCAGGGGGGAGTCTTTACATTCTCTTAGTATCCGTTCTTCTTCCAATATTCCCTTGAAACATCTTATCCCAAGAATGCAACGACGAGGATGGATAGAATACTGTTACTAAGAAGGCTGATATGAATTGAGTAAATTCTAGAAGAACTTAATATGACAAAAAAGTCTTTTACAAATGCAGTCATAATATTAGCTTTTCTATTCACTTTCACAATCGAAGCACGTGAACTGATTTTAGAAAAGACCCCAGAATCTAAGAATCAAAACGAGAAAAATTCATTGATAGATCAAAGTGATATATCTCGGGTTACTCTAAAATTCATAGATGAAGCGATGGTAAGATCAAGGTCAGAGGGTTTTATATCACTCACTGGATTCGATTTGACTGAGGTAAAAAAAGTTTTTGAAGATTTTGGCCATCCCCCAATTGAACGTCTTTTTACGAGGGATGAAGAAACCATTAATCAAGATTTGCGAAAAGCGGAAAAATTAACTAATCGAAATCTTCCTGATTTAAATGGATATTATGAATTAACTTTAGATTCTAGTAAAAATGTTGAACAATTTATCAAGACCATAAAGAATATAAACATAGTACAGATGGCTTATCGCTCTCCCCCTCCAGTGCCTCCTCCAGAAGACATTTCTCCTCCTACCCCAGATTTTGAGCCCTTGCAAGGGTATCTAGATCCTGCACCTGATGGTATTGATGCCAAGGATGCTTGGACACGATCAGAAGGACATGGAGAAGCAATTTTCGTAGTTGATATCGAATATGATTGGCTGGATACCCATGAAGATCTCGGAGCAGCTTATGGGGGCAAATTATGTTATGAGCCAAGGGAGGAAGAAGCTGATCATGGAGAGGCAGTGCTAGGAATACTTGTAGGAGGAGAAAATGGCTATGGTGTGACAGGAATTGCCAACCAGGCGCGTATTGGCATGGTTACTCATTATCCAAAATATCAGTCTTACAGTGTAGCTCGTGCAATAGACTGTGCTGCTTCACATATGGAAGCTGGTGATGTACTTCTCATCGAAGCGCAAACGGGAGGTGCTCACGATAAAGATGGTGATGGAACAGGTGATTATGTGCCAGTTGAGTGGAGACAAGCTGAGTTTGATGCTATAGCTGTTGTAACAGCTCAAGGAATTGTTGTTGTTGAAGCTGCTGGAAATGGAAATGAAAATTTGGATAAACCAGTTTATGGGGGTAAATTTGATCGATCAGAACGTGATTCATGGGCCATAATTGTTGGTGCAGGTGCACCTCCAAATTACTATCAACCTGTACGTTCACGGTTAGATTTTTCTACCTATGGCAGTCGTGTTGATGTTCAGGGCTGGGGTAGATTGGTCACTACCGCAGGCTATGGTGATCTCTTCGATGGAGAAGATGATCCAAATCAGTATTATACGGATAGCTTCGGAGGCACAAGTAGTGCTTCTGCAATGGTTGCAGGTGCAGCAGCAATCCTTCAAGGGGTTCAAATGTCTTGTAGTGGTAAACCAATGCATCCAATAAAAGTTCGTCAAATTCTTACAGAAACTGGTACTCCACAAGAAGAAGGTCCCTACCCTGGACATATCGGACCATTGCCTAATTTAAAAGAAGCTTTGGCTAAAGTAGACATAGATAATGATAGCGATGGTTTTGCTGAATGTGAAAATGACTGCGATGACAATGATCCTTCCTTCAATCCAGGTGTCCAGGAATATTGCGATGGGCTTGACAACGATTGCAATGATTCGATCGATGATGTTTGTAAGCACTTTGATATTAATAATGATGGATTTATCGATGGAATAGAATTGGCGTGGTTAAGCAGGGCGTTTGGCTCTTCAAGTAATATTCCAGAACAGGAGTGGTGGTATTTTGTTGATTATAATCATGATGGGCAAATTGATGGGGATGACTTAGCTATTCTTGCCAGCGATGGAGTCTGGGGAGAAAGCGTAGAAATCTGTGAATATGTATGCCCTTAGAATGAAAGGGCGTTATCATTGACAGTAGCTCTGTTTAAGAAACTATTGAAAAATTTGAAAAGAAGAACATCCATAAATATTCAATAATGAGATCAGGAGAATGATTAAAATAACGATTACGAGTTTCAAATCATTTCTTTTTATAGCCTTGTGCTTAGGTGTCGCCATTCTCATCGGTTGTGATGGAGATGGTAACGGAGGAGTCATTCCAGAACGATACGGCATTTATTTAGAAGAAAACTGTCCCATTCCAGATCCTTCCAGTGTGTGCTTTCAAGCCATCAGCTCCCAGGGATCGGAAATCAGTTCCGCAGAACTCGTTGTGACAGACGTTTCTGATGTTTATGCGTCTTCTTTATATCTTTCTTTCGATTCTGATATTGTGATGGTGACAGTTTCGGAAGGAGATTTTTTAAATTCCGATGGAAGTGAGACGGAGTTATTAGTCAACGATGAAACACCAGGATTGCTGATCATAGGGATCTCGAGGAGAAATGTTTCTACTGGAGTTGATGCGGTTGGATCGCAGACTTTATTAAA
This sequence comes from Promethearchaeota archaeon, assembly GCA_048939265.1. Lineage (GTDB taxonomy): Archaea > Asgardarchaeota > Heimdallarchaeia > Hodarchaeales > Hodarchaeaceae > Hodarchaeum. Next base: position 965 of record JBHLPQ010000276.1, on the reverse strand, counting down.
TTTAACAATCCGGCCTAGAGGCAGAGCGGGGAGCACGGACTTTACATTTAGCAATAATTACCTGCTAGACAGCAGTGCACCTCCAGAAGAGATACAAGGTGTGAGCTGGTGCAGCGGCTCTATGACAGTCAGCAGGATTTAATTGGACTAATCAGTTGTGGGGGCTTGTAAAGGATTCGAGCTTTTAGAATCAATTGCTGATTTCAAAGAAGGTCGATAAAAATCCTATTAATTAAAGCTTGAATGAATTTACAGCGCTAGAATAGAACATCCAAATAACTATCCTTGGCATTAAATTTCCTTCCTAATAAAACAAATGGAGCCGGCGATCGGATTTGAACCGATAACCTGCTGATTACGAATGATTTGATTTGGAGTGCTTTCAAGTTGTTATAAGTTATTCTCAGTAGTTCTCATTTACAAAAATCGACATTTTCCCTTCTTTCAATTTGTTCTGATTACTCCTCATTTGTTCTCATTTAGTATACAAAAAATATACAGTTGAAAACCTTCCCAATTTTTCATTGACCTGCCTTTATCATAGCAGTAGTATTCAATAAGAATTATTACATTAAGGGATTAAAATTACTGTAACCATTTGTAGCATAGCTCTGTGCAAGAGAATATCTCTCAAGATATCTAAAAGTCGAGAAGGTATATGATCGGAAAGACTATTTCTCACTACAGAATCATTGAGAAACTCGGCGAGGGTGGAATGGGTGTTGTATACAAAGCTGAGGATACAAAGCTCAAACGTCCTGTTGCCCTTAAGTTTTTAGCACCTGAATTAACACGTGATGTAGATATTAAGGAGCGCTTTGTCAAGGAGGCACAGGCCGCATCCTCTCTCGAGCACGCCAACATCTGTACCATTCATGAAATCGATGAAACCAAAGATGGCCAGATGTTCATCTGTATGGCTTACTATGACGGCGAAACACTGAGAGAAAAAATTAAAAGCGAAT
>JBHLPQ010000275.1:890-3976 GCA_048939265.1 Promethearchaeota archaeon | reverse complement strand
ATCAACAGTGGTTCCTGGGTAACTGATAAACATTACTTTGCGTTTTTCACAGTTGGAAGTCATTATCGCGATGAATACTTGTATGCTCGGCCGTTTTCTGGACATACTGTCACTGTTCGGTGGTCAATCCTTAATGGAGCAGGTGAAGTGATTGACCAATACCAAGACTCCCTGTACATCCCTTACAATTCTGGTGGAAAACTACCCTAAATTCCTTCTTCTAACACTTCCCTCTTTTTTTTTATGTAAAAAAGGATAAATGTAGTGTCAAACTTGGGAGATGAGTTAAGTGAGTAATCGATTAATTTCAGAAGAATAACAATCAGAAGGAATTATTCAGTAAAGATGTACTCCCTTTTGAAGATTAAATTACAATAAAGAGCGAAATCAATATGAAGAATTCAAGAGAAAACTCCCTTTTGAGAGCTCCAAAATGGCTCTTTTTTATAGATACTATTTTCGGATAAGTACTTTACACCGATTAGTCGTTACAAAAATCCGTTGCCAAAATTGCTCACGAAAGCGATTACGCCCTTTACCATCGACCTCCAGTGGAAATGTAGGGTCATCTTGGTGAACTTTTTCGTGGACAAGGGTAGCAATAGCTTCAGCTAACCCCTCTCCAGCGTACCACATCAAAGGTTGGCCATCGAGTTCATTCTTAATGTTTTGATTTTGTTCAAGGATTTTTGTTCTTACCCTTCCTGCAATTTCATTCCCTAGAATTCTTGGTACAGTAATAGTAAATAGGACAAGGATAGCTGCATAAATAGCAATAATTGCTCCAATATTACCGACAAACATAGCCAACTCAAGACCTGTTATATAGGCATCTATTTGTCGTGCTAGTGCGAAAAGACCCATTTGTGCGAAACTAGTAGCAATCAGGGAAATAAGAGCGAGGGTCAGTCCCCCCACCCAAGTCCATTTGAGAGTTACTTTGATTTCTCCAGTATCAATCTTTGTACTACTAATTGGTTTTGTAGTAAGGACTGCGGGTCTTAGGCCCTTTTCACCTCTCACTATTTCGCGGGATTGAAAATTATGAACAACTTCACTAGGATTTCCGTCTCGTCTTTCTGACATAAGAATTCCTGGAGTGAACCAACGACTGTAGTATAAGGTGATGGATACACTATCAGCATTAAAAAATTCCTCAAGACCATAGGCTTTGAAATTCAGGTCATCTGAAGAGAAAATAATCTTAAAGCGATAATCAATCAGTCCTTGAGCTGTATCGGCAATGCCATTCATTAAACAGAACTGGGTATCATGAAACTCGTTTGTTGTTATGATTACTCGATTTGGCTCTAGCTCACCAGTCTTTATATTCTTCTCAAAGAAATATTCTAGAGTGTATTTGCTGAGTGATAATTTATGGTCATGGATTCGTACTGTAATACCATCTTCTTCTCTTAAGATGGTAGATACTGTGTCATATAGATCCCAAAAGAGATCCCAGAGGTCAGTCGTAAGCATAAAGAGCGTTTCTATATCTTCTGCTATTTTACGAGTTACAGTTATCGGATTAGTGCCAAGAGGTTGAGTAAGATCGACAATCGATACTAATGACGCAAGAGTATCAAGCAAAACATTGAGGCCTGACCCAAGAGATCCACTTGCGTCAGACATGAAAGAAGCTATACTATTATCATAATGTGGTAAATTTGATGGAGACCACCCCTCTATGTCTAAGGTAATCAAATCATCTTGAGATGAACCACTTTCGTTTACTAGCTCGGGATCTATTCCCCATTTGACATCTATTGAAGGAATTGAAGGTTCTGGAGGTGGAAATGCCGCATCAAAGATAACTCGAAGTCCACGATCACCTAAGTCTACATAAGCGAAGAAATTGAGTCTTTCTGAGGTTGTATCCTTGACTAGGGCCCCACCCAAAGTATTGTCTATATCATCAAACCGGTCTGCTAGCCACACTACCGTGGGCCCAAATTGATGGTTTTCAGCTGGAGGGGAGGAGGAAAGTTGAGAATGGTTGATATCTAGAATTTCACAGCCATAATTTTGTGGTTTTAAGTCTACATTATCCATTGCTATAAGAAATCGTGACACTTGGAGGGCTTCATGAGAATAGGAGTGATGAAGAAAATCTATGTAAGAACCCTTCAACATTGGCATCTCTTTCAAGCCCAAATAGAACATCGGAAGATATCCATATACTGTACTAAAATAAGCAACCGATCCACTAATATTATGACGGTTTTGGTGTTCAAACCAACGTTCTTCGTGGAAAAAATTCCTTGGGATTACAGAATAGGGAAAACTAAAAAGGTCTCCTCGTGCCCAACCTGTCTGTGTCTTTAGAATAAGTATCTTTAGATAAAATAAAATAAAAGGGGAGACTCTTATTGAACCTGTTTCAGTATCTGCTGGAATAATCCTTAAGCCTCCTCTTGGTCGCTCGATTGTCACTAAAAAAGGGTCAATATTTTGGATCTGAGGATGTTCCCCACCAGGAATACCTTGGGTTCCAAATGGATCTTCAATTGCGTTTGTCGTGAGATCAATTCGTTTTATGAATAGTGGAGCAAAATACGGCTCATCAATGAATATATCACTTGGAATTTGTATGAATTCTTCGGTTGTAATATTGGGATTTATCTTTTGTGAGTCGTCAATTAATAGTGAATAAGGATTTCGTCTATAAATGCAATAAATATAATTATCTCGTTGCATAACATCAAGATCATAACCTCCTCTATCTATAATTTGGAAACGCCATGATGTTATATCGGATAGATCTGCGATAAGAACGCTAAGATTGACTTTCTCACCAAATAGAGGGTATAGATCAACATGATCTTCTAATTCAGTAATAGGAGTTAGCCTTTCTACTCGATGAAGGCTACGTAGTTCATGAATGCTTTGAACGACAATATATAATTTTTGTTGAGAATATCCAACCCACAAGGAATACCCTGGTCTTTTGAAGTGATCCTCTCCTATTCGAATGGGTTGGTCAGTTGGATTATTGAGTTTTAGTGTTCCTGAACTAGAATCCCATTGCAGTCTGTCTAAGAAAAGACCTAAAAGTGTGCTAGCTGGATCATTTGGATCTAAGATTT
>JBHLPQ010000275.1:0-880 GCA_048939265.1 Promethearchaeota archaeon | reverse complement strand
ATAAAAATCTCTTGATTACCTGCTGTGAGGCCAACTCGTTGAGACAAGTTCCACTTGGTTACTTCTGGCATTGGATTGTGACCATTTCGTGGTGCTATGCGTGATATTGGCTGGTGGGCACGTGACCAGCTATCCCAACCAGGTGGATCAATCAGAGGATTCCACCAGAAAACAGTAATGCAATCTGCTTCCGTTGTAGCTACAACTGGGATTATTCCCTCAGGTGTATCTAATCTCACCAGATTTATCTCTAAAATGCTTTGTTTTACCTGTCGATTTGGTTCGCTCTCCGTCGGGAGGGCTGCATATTTGTGTGGCAACATACTACCTAGTATCCCCTTATTCCAAACCCGTAACTTTCAATCTATAATATAAAGCGAATTGTGAACTTGTAATTTCAGAATTTAGCTATATTTTAACCTTTCTTCTTAAAACCTTATTGTTAATGTAGGACTCGCATTAAAACCCACCTCAATAATGAAATTATTTAGAGACACTAGGTGTTAATTTAGTATCCAAGGCTTTTTACATATAATAATATAATGGCAATGAATGCACTTTAAATTAATAAAATTACTCAAAAACAAAACTAACAATTTAGGTAAGTTAATAATTGATATTCATATATGACAGATCCTGAGAAAGAATAACCTTTTAATCCCAATAGTTTGATGGTAGGAATAGGGATTTGTGATCTGGATTACATTATCTAAATATAACAAGGATCCTCTTCTTCATCAGATCTACAACGATAAACTGCAAAGTGACAAGAAAGAGAAAGAGCATAACCACACGGAATGAATATTTAAGGAATCGCCTCTCTCGTATCCTTTTCAACCATAATTGATCAAATTGCACTATTTTGGGGAATATAAATCCA
>JBHLPQ010000274.1:0-3991 GCA_048939265.1 Promethearchaeota archaeon | reverse complement strand
AGTGTTTTTAATTATGAATTGGGTCATCAAATAACACTAGTTTCCCGTATCGGGGGTTTCGGGGCTGATCCTACTAATGTAACGATTGTAGGAATGATTGAATACCCCAAGATCGAATCATTGGTTCAAGAGTATCTTTCCAAGGATGAAGATCCTTTTTCGTTTACTTATACAAAAGAGTGGGGAGAATCTGTCTCAAATTGTTTCATTCTAGCCTATCCTCAACACTTGATAAGTATAATGGAACAATTAAAAGGAAATAGAGATTTTCTAAGCATAACAAAGATCTTTGGTAAAATATATCTTGATCATTCGAATATTGACATTTTTAACTGTAATTATGAAATTAACCGATTAAATGCTATACTGCATGAACTTATCGATAATACTTTCGCAGAGGAATTAAATTATGCTGATATCTTGGAGAATTCTAACATCTATATGCTTATTTCCACTCTTGAACCACTTATAGAAAGGATGCAGTTATTACAAATCCTCCTACTGTTAATTGATCTTCCTATTATCGCCATTGCGCTATATTTGGTAAGCTATTCATTTAGTTTGATCAAACGTCAGAAGAGAGAAACCATTGGCATTATTAAAACCAGGGGTGGATCTTGGCAACAAATCCTCTTGTTTCTCTTAGGAGAAGCAATTGTTACAATTGGATTAGCCAGTGTTGGAGGAATGGTCATTGGATATATTCTTACTTCTTTCCTCTTAAGATCAGCAGACTTTCTTGATTTTACTGGAGCTGAAATAGTAGTAATAGTTTCACCAACACTGATTCTAATTCTAATCATCTTTGCTTTATTTATCACATTCTCCTCAAATTTTTCTACAATCATATATTATACTCGTATGACTATACTAGAATCGATAAACCCAATAGAAAAACGACCACCCATCTGGAAACGCTATTATTTGGATATAATCTCTACTATCTTAGGTTTACTTGGTTATCTAATTATTTCATCATTAAGTAGTGTTATAACAGCTGCAGAACATAGTGATCTGATATTCTTAGTGTTTCTCTTTTTAGGTGTTCCAACACCGTTCTTATTATTCTTTGGATCTATTCTTTTGATTACTAGGATTTTCCCTATCATAATCAATCAGTTAGCACTAATCTTATGGAAAATAAGAGGTAGACTCTTATCCTTTTCTTTAAGAAATGTTGTCCGTCATAAACAGTCAGCCACGCATGTGGTCATCCTAATCACTTTAGCCATCTCGTACACAATAATAGCTGCATCACTGGCATTCTCTATTGATGAGACGAAAAGAGTTCAATACCTTTACGATACTGGAGCTGATATGAGTATCAATATCAATTATCTAAACGAAACTGTTATTGATTTTTTACAAAACAATGTATCAGGCATCGTTAGCATCTCTCAAACAATCACCGGATATACCCCTAGCGCTCATGGACTTCATCAATATTCAATGTTCTTTGTAGATCCAGAAACTTATGCGGAAACAGCTTTTTTTAAAGAAGGTTTATTCGGGTTAAGTTCCTCACTACCCACATTAATGAAAAAGCTTGCAGATAATAAATCAATTCTGCTTTTCAAGGGAAACTTGGATGATCTCCCGAATGTGAAATTGAATGATCAGTTTTGCTTCCATCTTTATAATAAAACGTTGTTCGCGAGGGGGGAAGAGGCTCTGTTAAACTATACAGTTATTGGTTCATTTAAATACTGGCCACAACAACAATATGATATTCAAGGGGCTCCTGCTGACAGCATTTTCGCGGTGGGAAGCCTTGGTATGTTTTTCTCTTTAAATAGATATGAATATCTCGCAGTTTCCGACGCAAGATATTTGATTGATCTTGAACCTAATTGTGACGTTAAAAAGGTTAAAGATATTGTCTTTGGTTATGTGGTCCAATCAATAGACACAGGCCTTCTTGATTATCAAGAATATCTAGGAAGCATTGATAGACGTTTCGAACTCTCCGTTCTCAATTCAGCACTTCTCGTTTGCATCGCTGTTTCAATTGCTGGTGTCTTCATGTTTGCTCTCTTCACATATATAGAACGCAGTAAAGAAATCGGTGTGGAACGAGCATTGGGCATGACTAAAATGCAAACAGGAATCTCATTCATTATTGAAGCGTTATCAATCCTCTTCTTTGGGATAGTAATTGGCTTAGTTACAGGATTAGCCAACACATCATTTTTTCTTATCGTAACCCAACTTGGGAGTATTAGAACTCCTATAGCTGTTGTATATCCTTTAGATTTTATATTCAGATTTCTAGCCCTTATTATCGTGATAGCTTTAGTAGGTAATCTCATTTTAACCTACCAAACTACTAGAAAAGACATCAGTCGAGTATTAAAGGTGGAATAATGTTTCTGGAATGTCATGACGTTTTCAAACTTTACACGAATCCAGTCACAAAAATCCAAGTTCCTGCTTTGCGAGGTGTAGAGCTTTCTTGCGAGGAGGGGGAAATAATCGCGATCATTGGACCAGGTGGAGCTGGAAAGAGCACTCTCATCAATTTAATTGGTGGAATTGATAAACCATCCTCAGGTTCAATAACCGTTGATGGTAAAGTTGTTAATAAAATGAAAAAAAAGGAGCTGAATCAATATCGACGTCAAGAAGTTGGTTTTCTTCATCAATTTCCAAATAGAAATTTAATGTGGAACATTACTGCTTTTCAGAATGTTATTTTTCCAATGAAACTTACAAGTCGATGGGGACTTCAGAAACAAAAAAAGAGAGCTCTTGAATTGTTATCGAGAGTCGGACTAGAAAATAGAGCCCATCATAAACCTCATCAGTTATCTGGAGGAGAAGCCCAACGTGCGGGAATAGCTGTTGCCTTAGCCAATGATCCAAAAATTATTCTTGCAGATGAACCTACAGGTGATCTTGATAGCGTGAGTACCTTTAAAATTATTGATTATTTTCAAGAAGTAAACAAAGACCTGGGGAAAACATTTGTTGTAGTGACGCACGATCATCGATTCTCCAACATGACTAAAAGAGCTGTGAATATTCTTGACGGCCAAATTGTTGGTATGCATCGAAGAGCTGATTTCGAAAAAACAGCTTCAGAACGTGAAGAAGTTTTCTATTTAGACGAACGTGGAAATCTTCACATTCCTGAGCATCTACGGAAAAAAGCAGGGGTGAAAAAACATGTGAAGCTCGAACTAATTGATGGTCGTATAACCATCATTCCAGTCAAAGGTGATCATCATAATGAGTGAGCTGTCCTCAAGAGAAATTATCATAGAAATGGAAGGAATAAATCAGCGTTACAAGCTTGGAACGAACACAATAGATGCTCTTAGCGATATAAATATTAAAATTCACCTAAAAGAGTTTACAATGGTCATGGGACCAAGCGGAAGCGGCAAGAGTACCTTATTAAATACAATTGCAGGATTAGAAGCACCATAAGCAGGAACAGTCAAGATCTTGGGAGAGGATTTAAAGACACTAACTGATCACCAATTGTGTGAAATTAGACGCCACAAATTAGGATTTATATTCCAATTTTTTAATCTACATCCAATTCTGAACGCGCAAGAAAACGTAGAACTTCCTATGTTAATCGCAAATGTCAAATGCTCTCTTCGTGAGAAAAGGGCCAAAGAATTACTTTCATTAGTCGGTTTGGAACATCGATTGCATCATCATCCACATGAACTATCGGGAGGTGAAAAACAACGTGTAGGTATTGCTCGTGCTTTAGCGAATGACCCCATGATTATATTAGCAGATGAACCTACTGGAGACATGGACTCAGTTATAGGCCACGAGATAATGGCACTAATCTCTGAACTGAATCAACGTCACAATAAGACAATAATATGTGTTACTCATGATGAAGAACTACTCAAACCAGGAATGAGACTTATTCGTATGGATGACGGACGTATAATATCTGACACTTTCCTATGATAAGTCGACGGAAAGTTTGTTGTTGTTGAAATTTAAGGTAAATCATTCTTAGATCAAA
>JBHLPQ010000273.1:0-4081 GCA_048939265.1 Promethearchaeota archaeon | reverse complement strand
ATGGTTGAAGATGGAAGAGTTGATTATGCTGATCCAACTAGTATCATCAAAGCCACAGCTATGCTTTTGAACCATATTGGGTTCACAGAAAAAGGAGGCAGACTGGATAAAGCTCTAGACATCTGTTCTCAGTATGAAAAGAAGTTAATCATGACAGGGCGCGATACAGGCGCCACTGGCGAAAACTTTGCTAAATATATCATGGAAACGCTTCAAGACCCCAACTTGGATCAGAAATGGCAAAGTTATCAGTAATTGTCTTAATTTTCCATTTTTTCTTTTTTTTCATATCATAGAAACTGGAATTAGATAAAAAAGAGGGAGATAAGGAGAAATTATAGATAATTTAATTTACCACCAGCAAGAAGTATTTTACGGTCACGCTCTGAAAGATCGTAAGATGTTTCGATATCAAAACCCTGTGTTGCATTATGTATAGAAATAGGTTGGTTTTCTTCCAGAGCTTTGCGTACTCCTCTTATCTCAAGAACATCGTTTTCTTTTATCTTGTCATAATCCGCTACATTTGTAAACGATAGCGGAAGAATACCGAAATTGACTAGGTTATCCCTATGAATTCGTGCAAATGACTTTGTAAGGACAGTTTTGATTCCTAGGTACATAGGAGCAAGAGCTGCGTGTTCTCTACTTGAGCCTTGGCCGTAATTCTCTCCACCAATGATTATTCCTCCGCCTTCCTCCTTGCTTCCAAGCGCTCTCTCTGGGAATGTGGGATCCACCTGCTCAAATACATGCTTACTAATTTCTGGTAGATTAGATCTTAAAGGTAAGATCTTTGCCCCCGCGGGCATGATGTGATCCGTCGTGACATTATCTTCTGTTTTAATAAGTACTTTGAATTGAAAATCATCAGGAAGAGCTTGAAAGTCAGGTAATGGAGCAATGTTTGGGCCTCGGATGATCTCTACATCTTCAGGTTTGTCAGAGGGGTTTAGAATCATTGAATCGTCAATTTCGATTGTCGCTGGGATTTTAATTTTTGGATAATCTCCCAACTTTCGAGGATCTGTGAATTCCCCGAAAACAGCAGCAGCTACCGCAACTTCTGGACTAACCAAATATGCATTTGCACTTTTTGTTCCACTTCTCCCGAAAAAGTTCCTATTGAAAGTCCTAGCTATTGTAGCATTTGTCTTAGGAGCAAACCCCATACCAATACATGGTCCGCAAGCAGTTTCCAAAATTCGAGCACCAGCTGTAATCATATCAGCTAAACTACCATCTTTCGACAATTGCATTAAGACTTGACGGGATCCAGGAGAAACGCCTAAAACTGTATTTGGGTGAATTTTACGCCCTTTTAAGAGAGCTGCAGCAGTCAACATATCTTTTAATGAACTATTAGTACAAGATCCGATTGCTACTTGGTCTACTTTCATTCCTTCAACTTCAGAGAGAAGAACAACATCACCTGGAGAATGGGGTTTAGCAACGAGGGGTTCCAGCTCAGAAAGATTAATCTCAATTATTTCATCATAATCTTCATCTGTTCCTGCAGGAATTTCTATCCATTGATCTTCCCTTTCTTGCCACTTAAGAAAATCCCGTGTAGCTTCATCAGAGGGGAAGATTGAAGTTGTTGCTCCAGTCTCAGCCCCCATGTTTGTAATTGTTGCACGTTCGGGGACTGACAATGTTTTTACCCCTGAACCAAAATATTCTAGGATTTTACCAACTCCACCTTTTACTGATATCCTTCTGAGAACTTCTAGGATTACATCTTTCGCAGTAACATAATCTGGTAAAGATCCAGTTAGTTTGACTCCTACAATTTTAGGTGTCTTGAGGTAAAATGGACCACCACCCATTGCTACAGCAACATCAAGACCGCCAGCACCAATTGCAATCGCACCCATTCCTCCAGCTGTTGGAGTGTGTGAATCGGAACCAATCATGGTCTTTCCTGGTCTAGCAAATCGTTCGAGAAAAACTTGATGGCAAATACCATTCCCCGGTCTAGAAAACATGATGCCATATTTTGCTGCGACAGATTGCAAATATCGGTGGTCATCTGGGTTCTTAAAATCTGTTTGTAACGTATTGTGATCTACAATTGACACAGACAATTCTGTTTTCACCTTATCAATACCCATCGCTTCAAATTGAAGGTACGCCATTGTTCCAGTGGCATCTTGAGTCAGAGTGTGATCAATGCGGATACCAATTTCTTCTCCGATCTTAAATTTTCCCTCAACAAGATGTTCTTCTAATATTTTTTTTGCTATCGATACCAATTTATAAACATCCTTTTTTTAACAGGTTTTAAGCAGTTATAACAGTATTTAGCTCAGTTCAGCAGATGCTTCTGCGAATTTATAAATTCTTTTTACTCAATGATTAAACAGATAAAAGATAATAATCATCATCAGTGATCGATAAAATGCCAATTTTTACCAGAAATCTTCTCAAAAAGCTATTGAGAGATATTGAGAAGAGTAAACTACTATTTTTCGCATTGATATCTCTGAATGTACTCGGAGTAACTACGTATATCAGCCTCGTTATGGGTTATCAATCTCTCGAGATCTCGTATGAACAATTCTATAATGATTATTCTTTCCATGATATCGAGATCCAAACACCAGAAGGTAGTTGGATTAATCAAACTAAGTTAAAAACCCTTAGTGACAATTTTAAATCGGAAAACCCAGAAATAAATGAAATTAACCATCGGATTCTTTTTGAAGGTGGATATAATTTTCAAAACAATGATACAATTCTCCATGGAGCGGGAAAAATTGTTGGTTTCAATACTTCATTATCAGTCAATCAGAGAATTGACCAATTGTTTATCAAATCTGGTTCCACTTTTATACCTGAAAAATCATACTTAAATAAGGTTATCATTAATGTACAACTAGCTAATCACTTGAATATGAGTGTGGGAGATAAAATTTCAATCACATTCCTGGATACTTTTAAGGAATTTGAAGTTATCGGTATAGCTTATTCAGTTGAACACATTGTTGTTATCCCTTCTCGTTATGGATCAGCGTTTCCACAAACACAGTATGGCATCTTTTTTATGCCACTTGTTGAAGTACAAAAAGCGTTAAGCGTAAGAAATCAAGTTAATAACATTATATTGACATTTAATGAGAATGTGCCTACCAAAACAAGGAATTCATTAGTGAAAGAGTTTTCCAGGCTGATCGAAAATGAGACAGAAATTTCTCTCAACGATCCAGTTTCCCAAGAGCATCAAATTTCAAACTGGTTTCTACGAATAAATATAGAAGGATTTAAGGAAATTTCGCAATTTCTACCACTAATAATTCTAGCTATCACGGCTTTAGTTATATTTATTACCATCAACAGGTTGATAGATGGACAAAAGCGGGAGATTGGAATCGCATTATCGCTTGGATATTATCCAAATGATTTGCTTTTTCATTATCTGAGTTTTATTACGATTATATGCTCTATCGGAGCGACAATTGGCCTCTTTTTGGGAATTATCATGTCTCAATTGATAGCTGAGGTGTATATATCAGCCATTTCTCTTCCTTTTGCGAAGATAGCTATAAATCCATTCGTATTGATATTTGGTGTCATTTCCGGGTTCTTAACTGGATTTATAGGTGGTTTTATACCTGCATGGAAAGGTAGTCGGACAAGCCCCAGAGAGGCAATGTCTTCCTATGCAAAAACGTCATTAATTGGAATATCCTTTATTGAAAGACTTATTGGCAAATTTTCAATAAAAACTTACCTGAAATTACCTTTAAGGAACATCTTTAGAAATCCATGGAGGAGTTCGACAAACCTGATAGGAATTTCAGCTTCTATTGCTATTCTTGTTATTTCCTTAACACTTCTTGACTCTAGCAATGCAGCATTAGACTCTGAATTTAATGTGATAAGAGATTATGACATGGAAGTAGCATATGGGTATCCAAAGTTAGGGGAGTTTGGACTATTCAGCGACCTTTCAAAGCTAAGGGATATGCAATCAGAGTATGGGATCGAATCAATTGATTGTGTTTTAGAGCTTCCTACAATCTTGTATTCGGATAATGGCAAAAAATCCAATGAAGGAGTGATCATAGCTTTCAATTCT
>JBHLPQ010000272.1:0-4094 GCA_048939265.1 Promethearchaeota archaeon | reverse complement strand
ACGGAAGTCTAGCTTCAGCAACATCAACAGGAGGGTCTCCATTTAAAATGATAGGACGATTAGGAGATAGTTCAATTATTGGAAGTGGTGGTTACGCTTGTGAGGTTGCAGCAGTCTCATCTACAGGTAATGGCGAATCTTTTATGAAGCTAAATGCAGCAAAACTAGCCACAGATCTTATTGAAAAAGGGTATACTCCACAAATGGCTGCTAAAATCGTTATTGACAAAATCGCTGGAATTGGAGGTTTTGGTGGTATCATCTTGATCGATAAAAAAGGTAGGATAGGGTATCACTTTAACACAATACGAATGGCTTACGCTTTGATTTCAAAAGATGGGTATTTAGATTCTGGGATTGATCATAAATGATCTACAAGAATACTAAGTCTTGTATAATCATCCTGAAGTGAGAATTATTCCTTTCTGTTTTAATTGGTTGATTTCATCTGAAAATCCAAGTTCTTCTAGAATTTTTCTCGTATGTTGTCCTAGAAGAGGTGGGGGACGAAAATCCACCTTATTATTATAATCTAAGAATGGTGAAGCAAATAGAGACACTTTACCTGCTATAGAGTGATAGAGTTCTTGAAGTCGTGATTTTACGCTTAATGCCTCTCCCACTGACAAAACAGGAGCCCCTGGGACATCATTATTTGTGAACCAGTGTGTCCATTCCAATTGAGTTTTCTGAATAAAAATTTCAGGTAGTTCAATATTACAAGTGTCGAAATCAAATTGCTTTCCGATAAGATCCTCTCGGTCAATGGCTTTACAAAAATTATGCCAAAATTTAGACTCTATTGGTGCGAATGACACATATCGATTATCTTTTGTTCGATAAAGTCGATAGAATGGATTGTACCCTGATAATACATGTTCTTCTCGTTGCGGTTCACCTAATCCTGCTAAGTAAGTAGATGCAGCAACACTCAACCATGGGATTAACTGCTCCGTCATCTTAACACAAAGAAATTGAGGTACTTCTTTTCGGTTTAATAAGGCCGCAAGGATGGAAATTACAGCTGGTAGACTACCCCCTCCGATATCAGCTATTGGAACTCCTATTGGAGTTGGAATATCTTTAGGCCCAGTTAGATCGAGGATACCAGTTTCCCCCACATAATTCAAATCATGTCCAGACCTCATATCTTCTAAGTCATAACCAATCAATGAACAATAAATTATATCTTGTTTGTGTTTTTTAAGTGTATTAAAATCAATCTTCATTCGTTTAGTTGTTCCAGGACGAAATCCTTCTAGTACAACATCGCAGGTCTTAACTAATTCATAAAAAAGTTTTATTCCTTCACCAGTTTTAAGATCTATGGCAATAGATCGCTTATTCCTATTAAGTAAAAGAAATAAAACAGATTCTGTTTCAATAAAAGGTGGAACATGCCTTACATTGTCTCCTTTGAGTGATTCTACTTTAATAACATCAGCTCCGAAATCACCCAATATTTGACTTGCTAAAGGCCCTGGAAGATTACTGGTTAAGTCCAGAATACGAATACCTGAAAGAGATTGACGAAGGGGCATTGTAAATCGATATATTGAGATATACTGAGAAGCTTAAAAGATGAATTGAAAAGGGGTAGATTGGAGAGTAATTATAGGATGGATCGCTTTCCTTACATTTAACAGTATAAATGCTCGTTTAACTCCTTATTTTTGTCAAAGTACATCCCAAACTCTTCCAAAAAGCTTTTTAATCAACTTTAGATTTCTTAGTAGGGGAGATATATTCCCAAAAACTTATAATAGACACACAGGTCGATGAATCATGTCCGATAATGAATCAATGAATGAAAACGCGTTATCTATTTCCGAAATAGAAACTTTCAATATTGACAAAGAGAAAAACTTTTCTGAGTGGTTTACTGAAATTGTAAAGCGAGCTGAGCTCGCAGATATGCGTTATAATGTGAAAGGCTTTGTTGTTTATAGGGCATATGCAACAATAGCAATGAAAAAGATGTTTGATTATTATGAAAATGAATTGGATAAATTTGGTCATGAACCAGTAATATTCCCAATGGTAATTCCAGAATCAAATTTTCAAGTAGAAAAGGATCATGTGGAAGGATTCACCCCTGAAGTATTCTGGATCGAAAGAGCTGGCAATGAAGTTCTAGAAGAAAGGTTAGCTCTTCGACCAACCTCTGAAACTGCAATGTATCCATTATACTCCTTATGGGTTAGAAGTTGGCGAGATCTACCATTAAAACTTTATCAAAGTGGGAGTGTCTTTAGATACGAAGGAAAATCGACACGTCCATTCTTAAGAGGTCGTGAATTCATCTGGATTGAATCTCATAACGTTTTTCAGACAATGGAGGAGGCTATAGCTCAGACAAGAGAAGATATGCAAATTGCATATAATGTAATGACTGGTATTTTTGGAATTCCAATTATTTATTTCCAACGTCCAGAATGGGATAAGTTTGCTGGCGCTGTTCACACGTTTGCTGCTGATACCTTGATGCCTGATGGAAGATTTTTACAACTACCATCCACCCACCTTTTAGGTTCTAATTTTGCGGAAGCGTTCGGCATTACTTATACAGATCAGAATGGTGATGAAAAAATAGCATATCAAACCTGTTATGGCCCAGCAATATCACGAATATTCGGAGGAATGATAGCTGTTCATGGAGATAACAATGGGTTGATTTTCCCCTTTGATGTAGCTCCAAAACAAGTGGTGATCATCCCCATTCATAAGAAAAAGGATATCAAACATATAGAAGAATATTGTATTGAAATTGAGAATATCCTTATTGATAAAGGTTATCGTGTAAAGATAGATTTAAGCGACAGTAGACCTGGAGATAAATATTATTTTTGGGAAATGAAAGGAGTACCATTGCGACTTGAAATCGGTAATAAGGAAGTGAAAGAAAAGAAAATCACTATTTTCAGACGTGATACTAGAGAAAAAGTAACAATTCCGTTTGATGATCTTGTGAATAAAATCCCAGAATTTGGAGCTGCTTTAACAGAGAATATTCGCATTAATGCCCAAAAACATTTTAATGAAAGTATTACAGAAGCAAATACAATGGATGAATTAAAAGAAAAAGTCAACAACAAAAAAATGTGTAAAATCCCATGGTGTTCACTTGACCTTGATGGGGAAGAGTGTGCCATGGAAATTAAAGATCAATTAGCAGCTACAGTCAGAGGAAGAGACATGCGTGAGATTGATAAAAACATAACTCCTAGGAAAGGGGAAAAATGCTTCATCTGTGGAAAAAAAGCGTCAATCTATGTCTATGTAGGAAAACAATACTGAAATAAAGAGAGAATTCTTACTTAAACAACTCTTTACTTTTGCCTAAATGAGAATAACAAAGATATTGTTTATTCGTTCTCTGAACTAAGATTTAATACTCCTGCTGGAAGGAAAAAATTAGTAGGAAATGTTTGATAAAATCATTTTAGTGATAAACTATGGGAAAAGAACAAAAATTGAGAACAGTTG
The DNA here is from genome assembly GCA_048939265.1 of Promethearchaeota archaeon. Taxonomy (GTDB): domain Archaea; phylum Asgardarchaeota; class Heimdallarchaeia; order Hodarchaeales; family Hodarchaeaceae; genus Hodarchaeum. Next base: position 608 of record JBHLPQ010000272.1, on the reverse strand, counting down.
AGACAATCCGAGCTCGTTCGTTCTCTGTGAATCTTGATGAGGTTGAACTTCCCTCAGGAAGAGTGACAGAGCGTATTCGTGTTGAACATCCTGATGCAGCAGCTTTAGTGCCTATTCTGGAAGATGGGCAGGTACTATTTGTCAAACAATATCGCTATTCAATCCAAGAAGAAACTCTTGAAATTCCTGCTGGAAAGATTGATCCTGGTGAAGATCCAGAAGCGTGTATTCGACGAGAATTTGAAGAAGAGACAGGACATACTGTTAAGAATCTCGAACTCCTTCTAAAATATGTTCCTGCCATCGGTTATTCATCTGAGGTGCTATATATCTATAAAGGTACAGGAATCTCTCTAAAAGGGGCACCTTTCTCATCAGATGAGATTTCAGAGGTAGAAATCCTTTCATTTAATGACATGCGTCACTATATAAATACTGGAGTAATTAAAGATGGAAAAACATTAATAGCATTATATATATTGTATTGTAATTGCTTTGAGAAGGATGGGTGAATATAATAGCTTTTCGAGTAACTGATATCATTGAGAAAAAAACCATTATTGATCTGCCTAAGGAAACTCCCAACTGGAAACGAGTAGTCATTTATG
>JBHLPQ010000271.1:0-4105 GCA_048939265.1 Promethearchaeota archaeon | reverse complement strand
AAGATCCAATTATAACCGTCCTGTAACTCTTGATATTTGCCAATTAAATCGATCTTTTCTAGATATCTTGTCACAGTATCAGTATATCTTAGGGTTTTAACGGGAAATCTAATCTCACCATTCTCGATAAACCAAGTTCCGTCTCTTGTTAATCCTGTGAAGGTACCTTTTACAGGGTTCACAGGGTTTTGATAATGGAAATGTGTTACTAAAATCCCATTTTTCGTTTCTGCGATCATTTCGTCAATGTTAGAATCTCCTTCTTTCAAGAAAAGATGATTTGCCATAGGAAAAGATTCTCCTAAGAATAATGTTTTCCAGAGTTTAACATTATGGCCAGTACTCTCAGTTCCATCTTTTGATGCAGTTAATGTATCATAAGCAAGAGATTTAACAACACCTTTACGAATTAAATCTAATTTTCTAGTTGGATTTCCCTCCCCATCAAATACTGAAGCATTTAAACCACGACGATCTAAAGGATCAGACCAGAGGTCAAACTTCTCTGAGAACAATTTTTCGCCAATTTTATCTCTAAGGAAGCTTTGATACTCTTGATACCTCTTTGCACTAAAACCATACCTGGTCATTAATGCAACCAATCCTCCAACAGCTGCTGGTTCGAGAACCACCTCATAATTGCCTATGTCTACTAATTTGGCTCCAAATCCATCAACTACTTTCTGAGCTGCTTTCTTCGCAACTTCAACTATTCTTAATTCTGAGATATCTCTTCTTGAATCAGAAGACCAACCTGCAGCTTCTTCCTCACCGTCATTTCCTAAGATTGTCAAATCGATCTTACTTGAAGTTCGCGCATCATAAGCTTCCACGCCAAGGGAGTTTTTAATTAATTTCTCTTCCATTTTATTTGAAATTATTCCTGCAACCGCCTTTATGCGTTTATCTATTTCATGTGCACTGTTAATTGCGATTTGAGCATATTCTGCACGTTGGTCTGGAGTTGTTTCTAGTGTATTTTTTGATATTAAATCTGAGGGGTTTAAATTTTTAGAAAATGGTTTGGAACTCGGGAGAGATACAAAGTCTGTATCTTCAGGTGCCATTTTAGCGAATTTTGCTGCCCTAGCTACCATTTCTTTGAGTGTTGTATTGTCTAATGATTCAACACAAACAGAACCTTTTCTTTTCCCATAATAAGCAATAATAGTAACATTAACATGTTTCTCTGCAACATTTTGGTCAATAATACTATTAGCTAATCTTGTTAAGGCAGAGTCAATTAGCTTAATTGTCACTTCTGCTTGAGATATTCCTAACTTCTCTGTTTCAGTTAATATAAGGTCTGCTTTATCAAATAGTGCGTTTTTGTTGAATTCCATTTGCATTCCTCTATATAATTCCTATCCTCACATTATGGAATCTTGCAGTTCCACAACCATGTCCAACATACATTGTTTGGCTTGGTTGTCCTTTACCACAATTTGGTGTTCCCCACAAACGCCAATCATCTTCAGAAGAAGCATCCATACTACCCCAAAACTCTGGAGTAATACCTGAGTAAGTTGGATCTTTTACTATCTCAGTTATTTCCCCATTTTCGATTTTCCAGGCAATTTCGGTGCCAAATTGAAAATTAATTCTTTTGTCATCGATACTCCAACTTTTGTTTGTATCCATGAGGAAACCTTGTTTCGTTTCTTCGATGATTTCGTCTTTTTTCCATCCATTTGGTTCTAGATTGATATTAACCATCCTTATTAGGGGTAATTTCTGTGGGTCATCTGCTCTCATACCACCTGAGCTCTGATCAATCCCGAGAATCGCAGCTGTCTCACGTGAACTCTGATAACCGATAAATAAACCATTCTTAACTAACTCTACCCGTTTTGCTTTTACTCCTTCATCGTCATATCCGAAGGTTCCGAGTCCACCTGCTAAAGTAGAATCAGCCGTCAAAGTAACATTCTCGCTTCCTAATTGATAATTTCCAAGGAGATCAGGTGTGAGAAAACTTGTCCCTGCATAAGCTGCTTCAGTTCCTAAGACACGATCCAATTCTGTAGGATGGCCAATTGATTCATGAATCTGTAATTGAAGCTGATGGCCACCAAGGATTAACGTTGTCCTTTCTTTTGGACATCTTTTTGCTTTAGAAATTGCTATTGCTTCGTTTATAGTTTTTTCAACGTTTTCCAACAGGTTCAGTTCTTCAAAGTATTCATAACCCCTCGTAGCGTAATCTCCACGGAATGAACCAGGAAAAGATCGTACCTGTGGAGAACTGCCTGGACTGATAGCAATACATGATATTCCTCCACCACAAAAAACGATTTGTTGTTCTATAAACGACCCTTCTGTACTAGCAAATATTTTCTCCTCTTTATGCCCACGAAAATCAGATCCAGACATTTTGATGAAAGAAGGATTTTGTTCCAGAAGTCTTTTATCAGCCTCAACAAGTATCTTTAGCTTTTCTTCAGTTGGTATTGAAAAGGGATCTGTTTTAATAGGTGTAGAATAAGTGTCCTCGATAGTTACTTCATCAACAAACCGAATAGGATCCTTTCGTGTTGATCCTGAAGCTTTAGCTATTTTAACCGCAAGTTTTGCCACTCTTTCTATTTCGGCTGGATTTAGATCATAAGATCCAGCAAATCCCAGACCTCCATTGGCAATAGCTCGAATACCAAAACCCTTTATTTGCATGAAATTCAGTGTTTGGATATTCCCTTTTCTAATAGTGATATTTTCATCTAGTAATGTAACAACTCGAATATCAGCATAACTTACTTTTTCTTTATTACAGATTTCTAATGCTTTCTCAGTAAATTCCCGCATTTCTAAAACCTATTGATGTTTTTCATTATCCACGATTAACAAAATAAATATTCCTTAAAATTTTTCAAGCTAAGAACATTTCTCCTATCTCACAAAAACCTAAAGAAGAAAAAAGTCTCAAAGAGGGCGTATTCATCTCATAAATATCAGCTTGTATCTTATCCACATCCTTATCCATCATATAATTCAATGATTTCTGAATAAGGGCTAGGGCTATCTTTCTACCTCTGCAAGAGGGGTGTACCCCAATTCCAGCAATGACTCCAATAGTTTTATCTTCATATTTTTCAATTGTGACAGTACAATATCCTATTGGTTTATAGTATTCAATAGCTATGAACGTACTATGTTTGAAATATCTTTGCGCGTCCTCTATTGAGAGAGGGATAAAAGTATCAGGCGATGTTGCCAATACAATATTAAATATCTTAACGAATTGACGGACTTTTCTAGTATGCGATACGTCTAGTTCCTCAATAAAGAGGGATTCAGATTCAGAAACTTTTCGTAGGGCTTCCGCTAGTTGAGTAAGGTAATAGTTAACGGTCGTTATGGGGGCTTCAACGATAACATATCTTTTTTTCCGAGTTTGAACTTGATAAGGAAGGAAGAGATGATGAAATCCAGTAAGGTTAACTAAGTTAAGTTCATCCTTAGAAACACCCAAAGTAACTGCTCGTTCATGAAATTGACAAATGCCCTCAATTGGGATAACAAAGAAATTAGGAAAACGAATCTCGGTCCTTAAGGATCCCTCTTTTCTAACCAGAAAATCGACACGAAGACCTGGATAATAAGCAATATCTGCTATTCGCCCTAGTTCCGAGCCTGTAATATCGTAGACAACTAATTTCGTCACATCGGAAAAACAGTAGCAGTCATTTGAAGAAGAACTCACTTTTTGAGAGCAAGCTTTAATTATTCGATCTTTGGTTTGCGAAACAACTATTTCCTTTTTATTCGAATCATCATTATTCAAGAATGACACAGGAATAGACCATTTTTTTCTACCAACGACGATGTACTCAACCTTATGGGAATGTGGATTGATTAATAAGTCACGAATACTGCCTATTTTCTTAAAGTGGCGGTCTCGAACTTCATAGTTCAAGAGTTCAGAAGCTAAATAACCTTTCTTGGATTTTAGCACAACCCCACACCAATAAAGAAGTTTTGTTTGAAGTGATATAGATGCATTCCATATATGAATTTTGAATTTTGCAAGAATTGGAGTGGACACTCTGGATAATGATAATCCTATTTTGAAAATACTGCTTTAGTCAGAATAAATGATGTTGTATTT
>JBHLPQ010000010.1:0-40939 GCA_048939265.1 Promethearchaeota archaeon | reverse complement strand
ATCTGGGTTGTATTGTTGCTTAGTTTCTGTTTTAGATTCAATACTCTCAATACATTCCTTTTGTTCATCGGTTAAAACATTATATTCATAGATTCCATCAATTTCATATTCATAATCAATAATAGAACCAATGTCTTCGTTATATTCAATTTCAAAATTTATTATACTTCCATCTTCCCAAAAGCTTTCAATGGTAAAATTTAAGCTAAGGCCTCCAGATAATCCAAAAATAACACAAAAAATACATCCAGAAAGAATTATGCGGTTTTTCCAGTTTTTCATTGATTCTCACGTAATCTTGAACTTGTGTTTATATATTAATTTAGAATCTCATATTAATTGATCGTTTATTTATCAAAAATTTTTAATAATTAGATATGGAGTTCATCATTACTTTAAGCTGCAAAGAGGATGGTTCATCAATCTGATAGACTTATTTAAACTCAATTTTACTATACGAATTTTACTGATTCTCGTATGTTTATCAAATATCCTCTTCCCAATTTATTTATTTCAGAATGCCAATTTACCAAATCAGACACCAATTTCCGAGAATTTTGTGAGATTACCTAATATAAAAAGTGTTAAAACCTCCTCAGAGATGATAAATCCATTAACTCTATTGAATGACATCTCTCAAACCTCAAATTCATTATTAAGTCGTCTTGAAGCCTCTGAAAAAGAATTTGTTACATTTTCACCCCCTCTAATAAAACTCCTTGAAACCATTCCAAAATCTCATTGGAGAACAACAAAAGTTAATCTAATTGTGTCCTTTACCTCTCATCAAAAGATGTATTCGCCTATTGTCTCTAATTATGACCCCGAATTTATGAATAATTTGCCAATAGCAACATTTGATACAACCCTTGATTCTTTAGATAAGGTAAAATCCCTCCCAGGCGTGAAAGGAGTATATCTTGATGAACATATTCCTTTCAAGGAAGAAGATTGGAATCCTTTTGAGGTTGCCACTTATCCTTCAGAAAATATCATTGGTGCGCGATATTTACAGGATCTTGGGATCAATGGTTCAGGAGTAACAATTGCTATTCTTGATACTGGTATTGATAAAACACATCCAGATTTGGATGATATTGACAATGATGAGTCAACAGATGACCCCAAAGTTATCCTAGAGGCTTCTTTCATCGATTTTGATCGTGATGGTATAAATGATACTAGTCCCATGGACGATCATTTCCATGGCACACACGTTGCTGGAATTGCAGCAGGTAGCGGTTACCTCAACGGTGTAGCTCCTGGAGCTTACATTATGAATGGAAAAGTACTTGATAGGACAATTGGCGGCTATACAAGTTGGATTGTTAAGGGAATAGACTGGGCTATTACTAATGGTGCCAACATAATCTCCATGTCTCTTGGTGGGTTGCCAGGAGACTCTGAACCTCTTTTTGAAGAGGCTATAAATTCAGCTTGGGAAAAAGGTGTGATGGTCATCACTTCCGCAGGAAACAGTGGCCCAGAACCCAATAGTATTTCAAGTCCTGGGATGGAATCGAGGGCAATAACTGTAGGCGCTTCAGATGTGTACAATAATGTAACGTTTTTCTCTAGCAGAGGTCCTTCCCCTAATGGCATTGTTGACCCAGATCTTGTCGCACCAGGAAGAGGAATTCTTTCTTTAGAACCAGGGGGGGGTTATACGATTGCAAGTGGAACTTCAATGTCAGCTCCAGCTGTTGCGGGAGTAGCAGCCTTACTTCTCTCGTATAATTGCTCAAAAGATCTTGGAGCCAGTATAGATAACATTAGAAGTTCAATGTTAAGTACAGCTTTTGATATGGGTGTGCACGTCTTTACTCAAGGAGCAGGACTAGTGAATGCTTCAGCTGCAGCTGAAGCGTTACATGATCCATTAGTTTTCGCTTATCCCTCGTTTGTTAGCTCCTCTCCGCTAATACTTAGTCCTAGAGAATCATTTAATTATCAATTAGATGTATTTCTAAACCAATCTTATAATACTCTTAGTGTATCCTCATCTTTAGAACCATACGTGAATGTTTCTTTTGTAGACTTGAATACAGAAGGTTGGATAAGGGCTAGAGTTAACGTTACTATGCCCAATTCTGCAATGAATGGTTTAATTATCGTTAAAAATGGGAGTGATATCCTTTATAATACCCTTCTCTATCTTCAACCTGATATTGAGAGTAATGACGCGAATAGTGGAACTGATGCAGGTGAAACATTTTTTGGGGCAATTCCCCTTACGATTGGAATTCCAGTTGAAGGGGAAGTTCACACATGGGATAGAGATCTCTATTCATTCACAGTCATCAAAGATCAATGTTATTCCGTAATATTATCTAACCTTACTGGGAACCTTAACCTTATTATTACAGACGAAAACGGGACTTATTTCAATCATAGCAGTAATCGGGGGCATCTTCCAGAGGAAGCAATGTTTAAGGCTCAAAGTTCTGGAAATTATTATATTAGAATTGAAGATAAAACCCCTGGAAGATATTCGTTACTTATCCAAAAAGTAGCTGAAGAGAGACTATTGTTTTATCAACCTGCATACTTTACCGGGAAAATAGAGAGTAGTACTTCAGATTTCGATTCTGATGCTTTATATGATGAACTACGATTCTCAATTGAGGTAAACGTATCAAAAGCAGGCAAGTATAATTTTTGGTATTCAGTAGCCCAGAATCGTTTAGATTATTTTTTTGGGAGGTATGTGTTTGTGTGGGACTGGTTAAATTTAACTTTAAACGAGGGGACTCAAAATTTAATTATCTCTGTTCCAGGGGGAATTTTAGAGTCTTCGGGATATAATGGATCCTACATCATAAATGAACTGGCTTTGGGGAAAGGCAATTTTTCACTTCTACTTAATCATGATTTTGAGGTTTACACGACCTCTATCTATAATTGTACCTCATTTGATCCACTTGAAAACAGGTTGAATTCATACAACATAGAAAAAGAAGACCTGGATGGAAATAATAGTCCAGAAAAGCTCAAAGTAAACCTTGAATTTGAGTTCCTAACAACTGGGGTATACGGAGTTGGTATACCAATATATAATGAAAATCAAAATGAGCTTCTCGCTTACGAAATTGAAACTTTCAGTGTTTCACAAGTAGGTTTAACATCTGTTTCAATAGAGTTCATAGTCCAACAATTCCATAAAATAAGTGATATTGCTGTATTTGGTGTTGTTGGATCATGGTTTAGATACCACATCCCTATATTTAGCGGAATTACGAAAGAAGAACTATCGAATAGTGATTCAATCATTGATTTTGAATTGATAGATTATCCTCATGATTCTGACCAGAATGGAAAGGATGATGCTATTCGGTTAAAGTTCAACATCACCTCCAAAATTAATACCAAAATTATAGTATTTTCAGGGCATCCATATAGCTATCCAAATGAAACCATGATTCTTGTGAACACCTCTGAAAAAACTATATTATTAGATCAAGGATTTAATACATTCTGGATTGATTTTGATGCAGGAATATTTAATGTAAATGACTTATCGGGACCATACTTCTTCCCAAATCTGGGTATTAGATTTAAGGAATATGAGTTTACTCTGTATTATCCTTATGTTACCCGTAATTATTCAGCTTCTAATTTTGAATCTTCTGATGTGTGGTTCTCATCATTATTCAGTAGTTTAAAATATGAAAATACCACTGATTCGGGAATTGAGGTAAATTGGGAAGTGACTTCAAATTCCCAAATTGATGTCTTTTTCGAATTTGAGATTCGTGATTATGAACCAATTCAAGGCAGTTTCTCGAAAATCATAAACTTTACGAAACAAATTAGCATTGGTTCAACTAATTTGAATTTCAGAATTGGAGCACAAGATCTGTTTAATTCTAGTTATATTGGTAGTCTTGAATTATATACTGCAAGTATTTTTCTCCCTGAGTATCAAAACGGTCTTAGACATCGTTACCAAGAGAATGAATTGTCTTTAATTGATTTTGTTTTTCACGCAGCAATACTACCAAGTGTCAACTACGAAGATTATACTACTTATGTCGATGCGTATTTTATCAAGTCACCACAGATAAAACTGGATGATTCTGGTCTTTCAACTAATGTTTCGATAGGAATAAATAAAGTTGGAACGTATGATTTAGATATAGATCTATATTCAAAAAATGATTATTCAACGCAGAATATTAGGAACACGACCAAACTAAAGATAACTGAAATAGGGAATTATAGCCATATATTTCATTTTTCACTGAAAACTATCAAACGAAACGGTTTTGATGAATCCTTTTTTGGTAATATTTCATTAATTAACCTAGAATCGTCATACAAGTCAAAGTTAATCATTCCTCACATGTCGATAAACCAGAGTAATTTAAAATACGCTCTTCCCTTACAGGCTATATCCGTCACTTCAGATCGTACTTTGGACGAAGACCAGGATGGAATGCTTGATACAATTGAAGTAAAAATGTTAATTGACGTTGGCCAAGAAAATGATTACAATTTCTCTGCTAAAATTCATGCACAATTCAATAACTTCTATGAAGCATACTTAGGAAGTGTTTCATTATCCTCAATGCATTTTTTACCAGGTTTGCATAATATTTCACTCTTAATTCCGTATTATTTCTTTTTAGCTAGTTATAATGAAGCTACGGATCTAGATCTATTACCTATTGTTGAATTATTCATAGTACCGCTATATTCATTTGACCCTGAAGGGAAGTTTGTTGTTTCAACTAAACCCTTGTTTATAGAGAAAGAATACGATCTCAGGGATTTCCTCATGACACACCCGTTGTCCATTGGATACGTTAGAATCACTCAAGGTTATAGCGATGGAGTTCCTGAAAAATTAGAAGTAAATGTTGTAATAAGTATAAAGAAGATTCTTCCTTTCTCCTTAAAAGTTTCTTTAGAAGTATTCTGGGATAAAAGTACTGTTTCTGTTGATAAAATAAATTTACCTAATCCTACAAACACAGGTAACATAAATAGCAAAATAATTTTCATGTTCTCCGAAATATTCTCCAGTAATCCTCCCTATCAATATAACGTGAAAGCGTTAATAACTGTTGTCACTTTTGATGGTATAAAAATCGATGATTATGTTATGCCTGTAGCTGTCTCCTTTATTACTGAACCTATAAGAGTTATTACAACTAGTTCTCAAATAACTAGTTTGACTACAACCACTTCGAGAAGAACTAATGGATTTGAAGTACTTTCTACGATACTAGCCGTGGTCTCCTGTCTATTAATTTTGAAGAAAAAGAAAGAAAAATAAGGAAGTAGGATTATTTAAACTGCGCTTTTCTCTTTTCTAGAAAGGCTGAAACCCCTTCAGTCATATCTTCATGGGAAAAACAGAGGGAAAAAATATTAGCTTCCATTTGAATTGCATCTAGCCAACTCATTTCAGGGCCTCTATCTATTGCTTCCTTTGCTTGGGCCAATGCAAAACTTGGTCCTTTTACTAGTTTATTAGCTAGTTCATCTACCGTGGAATCTAGTTCCTCTGGTTCAACAACTTTATTTACAAGCCCAATAGATAATGCTTTTTCAGGGCTTATATTATCTCCAAGAAAGATCATTTCTTTCGCTATGGTTTTACCTACCAATCGGGGAAGACGTTGTGTTCCACCTGCACCTGGGATTATACCTAATTTTATTTCAGGTTGCCCAAAAAGTGCTTTAGTTGAAGCAATTCGTAGATCACACGCCATAGCTAATTCATTTCCACCTCCTAAACAGAATCCATTAATAGCCGCAATCACAGGAATTGGGAGGATCTCAATCTCATTCAAGACTCGTTGTAAGATTAATGAAAACGCTTTGATTTCTGCTGCTGTTTTTCCTGTAAACTCATTAATGTCTGCACCAGCAATAAAAGCTCTTCCCAATCCCTTGAAAACCAGTACTCGAACGTTTTCCTTTTTTATTCTTGCTATAGCTTGTTCTAATTCGTTAACAGTCCCACTGTTTAATGCATTAAGGGCTTTCTCACGAATAAAAGTTATTGTTGCCACTCTGTCAGAAACTTCATATGTTAGATTATTGTACATTTCTTTTCCCTACAACTGGATTAAAGTAGTGAGAAGCGATTTAGAACTTTAATTCAAATATTTTTGCATTATATAGTTGATTTCATAACAAATTTAATTAAACTTTGATTTTTTTGAGAAATAAAGAATTTTAATGAAGATTATAGTGAGAAAGATGCCTATCTATGAGTTTGAAGGAAAACAACCCAAGATTGCAGAAACGGCTTATATATTCCCCTCAGCAGATGTGATCGGAGATGTCACTATTGGAGACAATTGTTTCATTGGTCCTAATGCTGTTCTAAGAGGAGATTGGGGATATATCAGAATAGGAGATGGTTCCAATATTCAGGATACATGCGTTCTTCACTCTATTCCTGATGAAGGGACGATTTTAGGCGAGGATTGTCATGTTGGTCACGGAGCTATTGTACATCAAGCAGAATTAGGAAAACATGTGCTTGTAGGAAAGAATGCTGTAATAATGAATTGGGCTAAGATTGGTGATGATTGTGTGATCGGTAGTGGCTGCGTTATCCCTCAAAATAGAGTAGTTGAGCCTAATAGCTTGGTTCTTGGTGTTCCAGGAAAAGTTGTCGGGAAAGTGTTAGAAGAACAAAAAAATTATAGCATGAATGCAACCAAACTCTACCAAACGTTACCTAAACGCTATCATAGTAGTCTAAAACTTCTCAAGCATAATTATTGATTAATTTTACAGACAATTTCTGAGAGTCGATAATATAAAAAAGGAAAATGAGATTAAACTTGCTGTCATATTAATAAGAGGCAAATTATATTTTAAAAGCCACTGTATGGGGTTTACTAGCATGATTACAAAGACGAAGATAGTTTGTACAATTGGACCAGCATCTGAAAAACCTGAGGTATTTAAGAAATTGGTTGAAGCCGGAATGGACGTATGTCGACTCAATTTCAGTCATGGATCTCATCCTGATCATAAAGAACGATATGAACTTATCAGAGAGTCTAGTGACGATCTTGCAGTCCTAGTTGATTTATGTGGTCCGAAAATAAGAACTGGGGAAGTAAAAGAAGGAACTATAATTAAAACAGGACAAAAATTTGAGATTTCATCCGATATTAGTGTGGAAGGAGATTCAAAAATCTGTACAACAAATTATCCTCCTCTTATTAAGGATGCAAAAGTGGGAAATCATCTAGCCATCGATGATGGGCTACTTCTGCTGAAAATCACAAAAAAGACAAAATCAGAGCTAGTTTGCAAGGTATTAAATGGTGGGCCACTAAAATCAAGGAAGGGAATTAATGCTCCTGATGTCCCATTATCATTATATTTTCCCTTAGAAAAAGACTTGGAAGATATTCGTTTTGTTTTAAGAAAGTTGGATGTTGATTTTCTGGCCGCATCTTTTGTTCGAAGAAAAGAAGATATTTTGAAAATTAAAGAGATTTTGGATGAAGTACACTCCCCCATTGGCATTATCAGTAAGATAGAACATCGAGATGCCTTAAAGAATTTTGATGAGATACTCCAAGTATCGGATGGAATCATGGTTGCACGAGGGGATCTAGGAATAGAAATACCCACAGAACAGGTACCTATTGTCCAGAAGGAACTGATTTCGAAATGCAATCATATCGGAAAGCCTGTTATAGTCGCTACTCAGATGCTGGAATCTATGATCAATAATCCGCGCCCTACTAGAGCAGAAGCATCTGATGTGAGTAATGCAATCATGGATGGGTCTGATGCCGTTATGTTATCTGGGGAGACTGCAGTTGGCAAATTTCCCATTGAAGCTGTCCAATACCTTGAAAAAATTGCTAAAGCTGCAGAGGATCATGGGGTAATGCGTCCTATTGGTTATGGGATTAAAAAACCATCAATAACTGAGGTTTTTGGGAGAGGAATCTATATGATAAGTCAAGAACACCATCTAAATATTAAAGCTATTCTCACAAATACAAGAAGAGGATCAACCGCAAAACTTGTGTCGAAATATCGTCCAAAAACACCAATTATAGCGGGGACTCCCTATCCATCAACTAAACGTCAATTAAATTTAGTTTGGGGTGTATATCCAATACAAGTTGAAGTTACCAATTCTTCAAACGAATTAAAATATCTCTTAGCTAAAGAGGCACATGAGAGAGGTCTTCTTCAACCTGAAGATCAGGTTCTTATCATTGGTGGGAGTCTCCTAGGATTTCCCGCAGCAACTAATCTGATCCAAACTATGAAAGTTGATGATATTCTTCTCTTTGGTCAACAACTAAAACTCAGGCAACCTATGATGTGATAAAGGATTAAAAAATGTCATTGGCAAAACGAAAGCATATTAAGGCATCTAATGAATTAAAAAAAGTTGCTACTGCATACTATCAAGATTTAGATCAAGCTTCAAAGGATCCATCTCAGTTTGTAGCTTGGTGTTCGAGTGTGGGGCCAGCTGAACTACTACTGGCTTCAGGTTTTAAGGTGTATTATCCAGAAAACCACACAGCAATGCTTGGTTCTAGTCGGACTGCTAATAATTACATACCTGCTGCTACTGCGCTGGGATATTCACCAGAAATATGTTCTTACCTTACAAGCGATATTGGAGCATTCCTAAATGGGAAAACTGCGTTAACAAAAGCATATGGGGTTGAAGAAGTACCTAAACCAGATGTACTTGTATATAATACTAATCAGTGTAGAGATGTTCAAGATTGGTTCGCGTTTTACGCTCGTACCTTTAAAGTGCCATTGTTGGGAATTCATTCCCCTAAGAATGTCCAAGAACTCGAGCAGAGCCAAATTACATACGTAGAAGACCAACTAAAACGAATGAGTGAAGCACTAGAAAAAATCTCAGGGATTAGCTTTGAGAAAAAAAGATTGGAGGAAACAGTCAAACTATCGCTTGAGACATCAATTCTATGGACTGACGTTCTGGAAACAGCTGCAAATGTTCCGTCTCCACTAACATTTTTCGATGGTTGCATTCATATGCTTCCAGCTGTTGTACTAAGAGGTGAACAAGTTTCAGTAGATTATTATAGAACTTTATTACAGGAACTTGAAGAAAGAATAGAAAATGGTATTGCAGCTGTAGAAGATGAAAAATATCGACTTTATTGGGAGGGTATGCCTATATGGGGAAAATTGAGAGCTTTATCGGAACAATTCATGGAATTAAAAGCAAGTGTTGTTGCTTCAACCTATTGTAACAGCTGGATTTTTAGTGAATTTAATCCTTATAAGCCATTCCAGAGTATGGCTAAAGCATACACAGGATTATTTATCAATAGATCAGAATCGGTCAAAGAAGAATACTTTCATGAAATGATTGAAAAATTTAAAATTGATGGATTTATTTTCCATAATGCACGAACTTGTCCTCATAATTCAAACACCAGTTATGGTATGCCCAAACGTCTCGAAGAAGAGACGAATATTCCAAATTTAGTAATTGATGCGGATCTTAATGACTTAAATGTCTATAGTGAAGAACAAACCAAAACAAACATTGAAGCATTCATCGAACAATTGGCTGATATCTAGTAAATGTTAATTTTAAACTTAATTAGATGGAGGATAATTATTGTCCATCTTTGCTGGAATTGATGTTGGCTCCTCCTATACAAAAGCAGTTTTGTTAAATCAGGAAAAGACGATAATAGGAACACATGTTCATTTTTCTGGGACGAATTTACGTACTTCGGCGGAGCAAACCCTCGTGGAAGCTTTATCTCAATCTAATAAGCTTTCTGACGTGAAAAAAATTGTTGCCACTGGATATGGACGAAAGAATGTTGAAATTGAGAATATCCCAATATCGACCATAACAGAGATTAGTTGTAGTGCGAAAGCAGCACAATTTTATTACCCCAATAAAGCCCTTTCAATTGTGGATATAGGGGGTCAGGATACTAAAATCATTAAAACGCGAAATGGGAAACGTATTAGTTTTAAAATGAATAGAAAATGTGCAGCTGGAACTGGAACTTTCTTAGAAGAGCTTGCATTGAAATTAAGAGTTCAACCAACTGAGCTGAATAAATTAGCGGAACAATCAACAAATGCCAAATCAATTAGTAGTTACTGTACGGTATTCGCTGCGACAGAGATTCTGAGTCGAATAAGGGAAGGTGCCTCTATGGAAGATATGGTTCGTGGTGCTTTTCATTCAGTCGTGAAGCGTGTAATTGAAATAGATGTGTTAGACAACGATATTGTATTAACTGGAGGAGTAGTAGCTCACAATCCAACGATTATTGAAATCTTTGAGCAAGAAACAGGTAGAATTGTTTCTGTTCCGCCTTCTCCTCAGTTATGTGTCGCTTTAGGGGCTGCATTGTATGCTTTAGAAAAGTAGGCGATCTTCACACCCCCCCTTCAAGGTAAATTTAGGATTACATTCTGTATGTAGTCATTCCGCAATACGTAGACATATAAAAATACATAATCCTATGTTTTTTAGATGCGTTCTATTATTCTAAAAGGCGCAGAAAATGGTGAAAAATGAATATGACATATAAACCAGATAGACAACAACATACTGATCCTATGCAAGTAATGGTATCTACTACTGATGAAATTCCAGGGTTCATTATTGAACAATATTTAGGGATTGCTTTTGGGATTACTGTAAGGGCGCGAGGTCTTGGTGGTAGATGTGTTGGGGGTTGTGAAGCTTGTTTTGGAGGTGAGGTAACCGCCTACACACAAAGCGCTGTTGAAGCTAGGAATGATGCGATATATCGTCTCTGTACCGAAGTAGTACAACGAGGCGGGAATGGCGTGATTGGGGTGAAATTTGATTCATCACGTTCAGGTCAGGATTCATCGATGACCGACATAGTAGCGTATGGAACAGCTGTTAGGGTTAGACCAAAAGTCTAGATGAAATAAAGGATGGGAAAATCTATTCTAGCAAATACATTTGTGAAAGCATTAACGAAAAATCATCGGTTACACTTTTTGAAGCGATATATACAATTAATACTACCCTTTCACTTCTCTCATCATCCGTTATGTAATAATTTCAGACAAGAAGTAGTTAAAATCGGTTCTTGGTATGTCTGCCGTGGGTGCTTGTGTGTTTACAGCTCGATGCTACTCTCGCTTTTCATAACTGTATTTGTAAATCCTTTCATCAATTTTTCACTTTGGGAAAAATTCCTTCTCGTGTTGATTGTAAGTAGTCCCACCTGGATTGGATTCTTATTCAAATTTACTAATCGGATTCTCAAAGACTTGCTAAGATTTTCATTAGGCCTTGGATGGGGGATTGCTATAGGTGAACTTTGGTTACAACCATTGTGGAGAGACAAAATTGTGATATTTTTCCTTATGGTTATTTTTTGGTTTGTCTTTAAAAAGATCAGAAGTTTCCAAATAGGAAAAAAAGAGGTTACATTATGTGACAACTGTACTGCATTAAATGATAATGCATGCCTAGGATACAAAAAGAAATTTGAAGCAGAACGAAAATATAGTCGTGAGATAAGCGATTTTTTGCAACAAAAACTCGCTTGGGATGATATTCAGAGAAGATTACAAGATTCCCATATTTCTAAGATTGAGAGTTCAGTATAAAAAGAATTTTTCAAAAGAAATCTATTTAAGATGTTCAATTGTTAAGAGACGGAAGATTAGGTTTTTTGGAAGAGTTCATTAGCTTTTCCAAGTTTTGTTAAGAAGGTAAAGCATAAATAATTATCACTTTTTCATCTAGAAATCAATTGGATTTCAGATTTTTTTCTTTGAGATTGGATCCAATAAACTGGAATTTTGAATTGAGGATTGAAGTTTGACAGATCAAAAGCATAAGATAGCTATTATCGGTGCAGGTCCATCAGGAGGAATATTAGGTTCCTTTCTTGCCAAGAAAAATGTGGAAGTGACGTTAGTAGACATTTGGAAAGCTCACATGGAAGCAATTCAAAATTATGGGTTACAAATCATTGGAGCAGCAACTATTACTACCCAATTTGATGAAGATCACCTGAAATTGTCTATTTCAGATCTAAAAGACACTGATGTTAATCTTGTTATTATATCGGTTAAGACACCATATCTAGAACGAGTAGTACAAGATCTTAAACGAGTCATATCAGATGATACTAATGTTGTAAGTCACCAAAATGGATTTGGGACTGAACATGTAATTGCGAAAGCATTTGGAGAAGAAAGAGCTTTTCGTAACGTAATAAATTATGCAGGTAATGTTTTAAGGCCAGGAATAATTGATATGACCTTTTTTAATCCTCCTAATTATGTTGGGGCTTATTCTCCAAAGAGTCACGACAAAGCTCGTAAAATTGTAGAACTAATCTCTTCTCCTGATTTTGGTACGAAGTTTGTGGAGGATATTCAACCTGAAGTATGGAAGAAAGTAATATTAAATGCAGCTCTTGCCCCAGTGTGTGCAATAACTGGTCAAACAATGAGAGAGGCTATGGATTTCGCAGATACAAATAAAATAGCTAGTGAAATCATCAAAGAGGGTATTAGTGTCACTAAAGCGCTTGGAATCTCTTTTGGAGACGATTTTCACGATGTCTGTATGGGGTATCTATCCAAAGGAGGTCATCATAAACCAAGTATGCTAATAGATATTGAGAACCGAAGTCCAACGGAAATAGCATTTATAAATGGGAAAATCGTAGAAGTTGGGAAGCAATATAATATCCCTACCCCGTATAATGAAGCAACAGTGACCTATGTGCGGGGATTAGAATCAAAATATTGATTTCTCTATCATTTGTTTAAAGGGACTTACTCTTTGAGGAACCAGTTATTGATGATCGAGCAGATCTTAGTCTTTGATACGTGTATAAATTACCCTATAATTAGTGCAATTCGTTTTAAAGCACTCTGCACATCCTTCCATTTCCCTTGGCACTACAGGTTCGATAAGTACTTCCTGATTCAGAGATTTGTATAATTCTACGTATTCATCAACACGGTTTTCTTCAACAGTAAACCTCCTCTCCCATCCTTCCTTCTCTAACTGAGATTTTCTCGTATTATCCTCTCTTATCAAGTCTATTCAATTCTTTTTACAGTATTTCATGGTTAAAAGAGATCATCATCTAAATCTTCATTACATTCTGGCATTCGCCCATATTCTTGCGTGAATTGTTGTAGTAATTCACTTTCTCTCTTTGTATACATCGGATCTTCTTCAAAGCTGAAGTATTTGGCTTTTTCGTTGGTATTCAGCTGTTCTTCTAAAGCTTGACGGAGATTAGGAGTTCCTTGGATGAATATTATTTGTTTATTCTCATCAAATAGCTGAATCGCCCCTTCCACTGGTGGTATTTTTTGAATAGTTTCAAGTGTAAATTCCAACCATTTTTCTGGGGGTGATGTTATTGGTGAGAATTCTAAACGTAGATCACATCTGAGACATCGACTTGCTTCTTCTATGGCCAACTTTTCATCAAGTCCGAGTTCTATTTCATCAAAACTGATCACACGATCCGTGACGTGTATACAGGGCATTGTAACCCGAGATTTGTCGTAAAAACCATTATCCCTACCAAGCCAAGGATCGGAAATATCTTGGTCAATCAATGCCTCTTCAATGTTCCCAGTGCCTCCCAAGTATTTATCGATGGAAATTGCGGCTTTACGTCCCATCTCAATAGCTTCCACAACTGATAAAGGCCCTTTTATTACTTCTCCCCCAGCAAAGATTCCTTTAACATTAGAAGAAAGGTCTTTATCATTCACACTGATTAATCCTGATGGAGATATTTGAACTAGCGTTTCTTCTCCAAAAATAGATAAATCAGGACTTTGGCCTATTGCCATAATAACCATGTCAGTTTCTACAGTCTTTAAGCTAGAACTATCATAAGTTGGACTGAATCTCCCATTCTCATCAAAGACCCTTATACACTGAACTAATTCCACTTTTTCTACTCTATCGGCACCAATAATCTTATTAGGACCCCATGAACAATGAATAGTAATATTTTCATCCAATACTTCTCGAATCTCCCATTCATGTGCAGGCATTTCTTCTCGTGATTCAAGACATGCTACATGGACTTCATTAGCGCCTAATCTTAGTGCAGTTAATGCCACATCCATTGCAACTCCACCACCTCCAATTACTAGTACTCTTTTTTCCACTTGTACTTCTTTTCCTTTTGCGACATCCTTTAAGAACTCTAATCCCCAAAGAACTCCTTTAAGTTCTATTCCCTCAATTTGAATTTTCCTAGCTTGTTGTGCTCCAATAGATATGAAAATTGCTTCATATTCTCGTTGTAGATCTTTGATAGTTAACTCTTGTCCCACTGAAACATTTGTTTCGAATTTAACTCCTGTATCTCTTATATGTTTCAGATCCTTATCAAATATTTCTCGTGGTAATCGATATTCGGGAATTCCCTGTCTTAGCATTCCTCCTAATTCCGAGTTTTCCTCGAGAACAACAGTTGAATGACCATTCCTTGCCAAATAATAAGCTGTTGTGAGCCCTGTAGGGCCTGAGCCAATTATAGCTACTTTTTTTCCTGTTGCAGGAGCTGTCGTAACTTTTGATTGCCATATTCCTGTATCATGCTCTATAGCAAAACGCTTTAGCGCGCAAATTGCAATTGGGTCGTTCAGCTGACCCCGACGGCATTCTGTTTCACAAACATGAAAGCATACTCTACCAAGGACCGAAGGGAGAGGAGTTTTCTCTCGAATTACTGAGGCAGCTTCTCCAAATTTACCTTCAGCGATCAATCGGATGTAGCGGGGAACATCGGTTCCTAATGGGCAAGTGCTACGACAAGGAACAAGTGCATTTTCACGTTCAGCCCATAAGATATCTCTGTCAGTGAGAGCTCCTGTCGGACATACTTCAATACAGGCTCCACAAAATTTGCATCCTGATTCTTTAAGTGTAGGTTTGATACTACCTACAACTATTTCACCATTTGAAAATACAAATCCAAGAGCATTAACACCTCGGACATCTTGACAAACCCTAACACAACGTGCACATCC
Organism: Promethearchaeota archaeon; assembly: GCA_048939265.1. Classification (GTDB taxonomy): domain Archaea; phylum Asgardarchaeota; class Heimdallarchaeia; order Hodarchaeales; family Hodarchaeaceae; genus Hodarchaeum. The sequence goes on along the minus strand of JBHLPQ010000010.1, from coordinate 25,921 downwards.
TATACACAATTCAAAATTTCGTATAAACAGGGGTTCGTTATCTAAAATTGGAATGTCTTGAGGTTTGTAGCGCGGAGTATCGTCCCTTATCCCCACAAATTCTGCTACTTTTTGTAATTCACACCTTCCGAACTCTGGACAACATCGTTCTTCTACAGGAACATTTGTAGAACATGGTTCACGACTACAGCCCTCCTGTTGAGCACAAGTTAGACAAGCATGAGGATGTTTAGAAAGAATTTTCACCATTCTTTCTTGCCTGAAATTGTGGATCTCTGGTAAGTTAGTCCAAATTATCATACTTTCTTGAATCATTGTATTACATGATGTTACGAGTTCTTTAGTGCCTTCTATTTTGACTACACACAGTTGACATCCTTCGTGTGTTTGTGATGCTAACACCTCATCATTGAAATATTGATTATCACCCTGATATATTGATTCTACTGGTTTCAAGTCTTGAGATGGGGGTAAATCAGGATGAGTACACAGCCGTGGTATATAGATCTCAGCAGTCTGGGCAGCCTCTAATATTGTCATTCCTTTCTCTGCTTCAATTTTTGTATCATTGATCGTGATTGATATGGTATCCATCTTTGCATTCTCCCAAGAATGGGGTCCAGTTTTAAATCAATTTTTTGTAATTGTGAATTACCAAGAGTGGGTTAATGCCCCTGGTTCACAAGCTTGAACACAAGGTAGCGCTATTGGTTCGCCAGTCGGTTTACATGGAGCACATGAATACTTAATCTTCTTCCGATGTTCTTCAGTAACCCTGGCTATAAGTTCTTCTGCTAAAGGATCTAATTCATTTTCTACAACTTCAAGAACACCCTCAGGACAAGCTTTGACGCACTCACTACAACCGTTACACAGATCTGTGTCTACAGTAATGAAATATTCTCCTGAACCGTCTTTATAGCCATAATTTGCTTTCATTTATCCTGCCTTCTTACGAGCTTTCTCCACTAAAGCTTTACCGAATAAAGCACCTCCAATCGCTCCTGCAAGTTGAGGGTCAACATTGGGTTCAGGAGCAGTCACCTTTAATTCCTTTTCAATTCGAGAAACTACACCAATATTTTTAGCTATTCCCCCTGTTATTGCAAAATCATTTTCTACTCCAAGTCGTTCTAGGAGAGTGACAACCCTATGAGCCATAGCTGCACAATATGCAGCTAAAACTCTTTCTTTAGACCATCCTTTTCGAAGTAATCCGACAGCTTCAGATTTAGCAAAAACAACGCATGTGCTACTTACAGGTTCTGGCTCATCATCTACTAATGACATTTGCCCAACATCATTGATGTGAACTTGTAGGAGATCTGCAAAAACTTCCATACCTCGCCCTGTTCCAGCTGCACATTTATCATTCATAAGAAAGGCGGTAACCTTTCCACGTTGATCACAACGAATCGCTTTACAGTCTTGACCACCCATATCTAAAACTGTTCTGATTGTTGGCCCATACATATAATTCGCTCCTCGTGCGTGACAAGCGATTTCCGTAATAGCCCGTTTTGCAAAAGGAACATTAACACGGCCGTAACCTGTACCAACAGCGTACTCAATTTTGTCTAATGTAAGTCCTGTATCTTCAAGTGCCCAATTTATAGCTCGGTTGGCACTATCTGGGCTATCACTTCCAGTTCTCATGTTTGAGTAACAATAAAGATTCCCATCAATCATGACCACTGCTTGAGTACTAACTGATCCAACATCTATGCCAGCTGTTATTATATTAGCATCTTTCCAATCCAAATCTGGATTTGTCCAACGTGATTCAGTCCATCTCCAATATTCTGTACCTTCTGTACTAGTCATTGTTTCATCCTCCTATTCGATCTTGTGCTGTAAGCGCTGCCCCATAAGCACTTACGAACTCTGGTTTAATTAGATCATTTGGTACCAGGATCTCACATTTAAGGTTCCGTTTCATCGAATCCACAAATCCGATATTATTCGCCACACCTCCTATTAATGCAACATCCTGTTCAATGCCAACCCTGCGGGCCATACTTGTGATCCTATCAGCAATAGCATCATGTACAGCACGTAAGATATCTTCCTTAGGTGTTTTTTGATGTATTAATGATACAACTTCTGACTCGGCAAAAATTGTGCATTGAGCGTTCATAGGAACCGCTTTTGTTGATTTTAGAGAGAGTTCACCCATTTTTTCAATGTCTATTTCCAAAGCTCTTGCCATTGCTTCAGTAAAAGCTCCAGCTCCAGCAGCACATTTTTCATTAATTCCAAAATCTACAACTTTTCCATGTTCATTAAGCCGAATCGCCCTACCTTCCTCTGCGCCTATATCGATCACAGTACGAACAGAAGGAAAAATAGCGCTTATTCCTCGTGCATCTGCGCTTATTTCTGTGACTGTGTCATTTGCGAGGGTAGTTGCATCCATTCCTGCACCAGTGGCCGTGAAATGTTCAATTTCTTCTCTGGTTATTCCAGCATTGTTTAAGGCGTTTTCTAATGCTTGTTTTTCAGAAGCTTTCTGATCAAATCCACTCAAAACTGAGGAAATGGCTAAAATTTGGCCATCTTTTAGGATAACTGCTTTTGTATTTTTCGCTCCATAATCCATTCCAATAGCTACCATAATTTTATCACTCCGCAATTTTTTCAAATTCAAGAGACTCCATGAAGGCATCTATCCGGGTCATTGTTTTTGTGATATCGAATTCTCTCTCATCCCCCATATTTCCCTCAAATGGCATCACAGGAAAGCCTGCTTTCTGAATCGCTAAACGATTCTCTGCGATTCCCAGACTTAATCCTTCACAACCTCTATTGAAGTGTAAAAGAACCCCATTAAGTTTCCATTCTCGTGCAATACGAATCATCATCTCGGATTTTAGCTTAGGATGATAGAAATGCTGCCATTCTGGTTTACTTAAGTTCCATTCCGCAAGAGCTCTCAAAGCTTCGTCTCGGTTTGTTATTTCAATATCAGGAATAGCTCTTGGCCCCCAAGTCCCATCTTCTTGATCTTCCCAAAGTCCAATTAATGAGAAAGTGTAGAGACTTCCTACTGAGACACATCCATACTTCTCTAGATAGCGAAAAACTTTCAGGAACGCCCATGGAGGTTGGGTATCAGTCATGACTCGACATTGTTCATTCCCAACAGCAGCTATTCCACGTTTTACACGATCTTTAACTTCAGGATAGAGATCTTTTTCATAAAAATCAGCGGTCCATTGAGATGATTTTCTTAATGTACCTAAAACATAAAGGGAATACATTGATTTTTCATCTAGCGGTGCAGGAATTGTTTTGTTAAGCGCACAAATGGCTGACCAATAATGACAGCTTCGAAATTCATTATAAACTGCTTTAATTAAAAGCTCATCATCATAGTCTCTTCCAGTTACTTTTTCAAGCCATTTGATCCCATCGTGCATTTGTCCAACTATATAGTTAATTCTACTATCTGTCAATTCTTCATATGGGCCAACTGAGACATCAATACTATACATTGGAACTCCACCTTCAAGATCACTAGCTACCTGGTACCATTTTGAATGAGAACAACAGATATGATCTTGCCAAATGAAGTCAGCTCGTGGGAATTCCGTGGAAAATTCTGGCCAAGCATATTTATTTAAGAGAATTGAGCCCCAATAATTACGCATGTATGAGCAGAGGTCACGTGCATAACCTTTCGTTTCGATAGCTTCTTGACATGCTGTAGCGAATTCTTTATTCCATGCAACAGTTGCTCCATAAGGTTCACCAGTTAAGGCCCATACATCATCACCCAATCCAGAAGGAATGGCATCAAAAGACCATGCGCCGCCTGCCCAACGAATTCCTCCTTTTTCATGAGCCTCTGCAAACCCCTTGTAGTAATTTTCTCGTAAGGTTTTAGCTTTGTTCCAACACTTCAATCGTTCTGTAGGATACTTTGTTGAATTCATCTTTATTCCTCCTAAAATAAATCCTCCTCTCGTATAATCTCCAGAAAGGCCTCCACACGCGTTTTAAATTGACCAATTGGAACAGTAACATCTAATTCAAGAAACAACGTTGAAATGCCTTTCTCTTCTAGGGTCTCCTTGATTTTTGGGATATCAAGTTCATGAGGATCACAGAACTTCTGCTGGATCAAGATAGCTCCTTGAACGCCATAATCCTCAGCCATCTGAACAATGTGATTGAGTCTCCTTCGCTGGGGCCAATCCTTGCTAGGACATGGAACCCGCTTTATATATCGTTCAGCTATTGCCGTTAGCGGGTCACCTGTCAGATCCACTTCCTCTTGAAAGTATCGGGTACCCGTACAGTGATCATCAGTTACAAAGGTAGCTCCTAGATCTTCAACCATCGATATAAATTCAGTATCATCATCTTCTGAACCCAAGATCATAAGTCGTTCACCAGGATCCCCAATATCTCTTGATTGAAGATTTTGTAAAAGTGATTCCAATGCTTCATTATGATCACGTTTATCAGTTGTTTGGCTTGAAACAACCATATACATGGCCTCAAGTCCAGTTAGTGGTGGATTACTGCTCTTTCGTAGTTCATAAACCTGTTTCAAAAGACGTCTATTTGTATTCATGATCTCAATTCCACGTTTGAGATCGTCATCAGTGATAGTTCGTCCTATCCATTCCTCAATAGATGCTTTGAACTTGACTAGCTCTTCTCTTAAATAGGGGACAGCATGAGGACTTTGGACGTGCATTGGATGAGGTAAATAGTAACTATAATCTGTAGGGATATGGATATCCCAGCTTGTATAAGCCTGTCTGATATGTAGACAGCTTTGAGCAATCATAATTCCATTCAGATAATCGAAACGTCTTTTCAGTCCCTGTGCCAAACAATCTCGACAGAATGGACAAAACATGGCAAATATATGAGGTTCTGTCACATCTTGTGGTTCGTGACTTCCTAAAATGCGGACTGGAAGTATATCAGCGGCGTATAATATCTCTTCGGGGACATAAGTGCAAAAAAAGCCTATCACTTTTCCTCCTGTACGCTCTTTCCATTCCTGTGCGTAATCGTGTCGGTTTTTATACCAATCCCTGAATTGGTCAAATAATCCTTTTTCTTCCTTGTGTACGAGTTCCATCAATTTGAACACCTTTTAATACTGATTAAGTTTGTTTTTCTGTTCATAACTTCTTCATTAACGTAATAAAATCACTTTTGGTCATTTCTAAGGTTCTAAAAAACTCTAATAAATCGCCAGAAGTCCATTTTACAGATGTATAAACAGTCTTGACTTTTTGTGATTTAAATTCTTCAAGTAATCTTTCTCCAAGTTTTTTTCCTACTCCCTTTGCGGTATGTGAGGGGTCAACACCCAGAATTTCAATCCAGCCTCCATTTTCAATACCAAAGAGCCAGGGATGAACTGTTCCTATCATAAATCCAACAACTTGGCCTTGGATTTCCGCAACCATACAAATACTTTTGTTTTGCAAATAATGTTGAATTTCGGATCTCCACATTTCAGGTCTATTGAACCCTGATATTTTCTTATCAAGATCAGTGATAGGAGAAATGTCTTCTTCTCGCATTTCTCTGATATGGATTATTTCTTCGAAGCTCATCTTGATCATCCTTTAGTATCTTAAAGCCTTACTATTTCTTTTCTAGTCTTGAAACACGAATAATTTTAACTCGTTTCCCAATCCAACTCTTTGGTAAATATACTCGACCAGTATTCCCACTTTGTTTCACTTCTCGATCAAGCATTTCAAATCCAATAACCTTGAATTCTGAAGGTTGGTCTTCAACTGCTTCAGTTACAACGGTTACGGTATTTTCTCCCACTTCGAGTTTATTAACGGGTGTTTCAGGGATTATTGGAGCCTCCTAAATTCGAATCGTGATTCCAAGGAGTGTATTATAAGTGTATTGTAAGTGCTAGGGCCCTACATTTTTATAAAGAGTTAACTCATGAATTGCTGAATAACTTTACTCTGCAATTTCTATCATTAATTCTATTGTATGGCAAATTGTATCGATCTTTAAGATTGAGATGTGAAATGACCGACAAAATTAAGATTATGTTCCATGCAACTTTCAGAGAAGTAACTGGAAAAAAAGAAATTGAAGAAAAGCTTGATAAAGATCGGACGGTATACTTTTTTTTGAATAAATTGCAAAAAACTTATGGAAAAGATTTCAATGGGGTAATTGAACCCAAAACAAATAAAATTTCTACGGAAGTTCTAGTTATGATTAATGGTAGGGTGATCAGAACAACTGATATAAGATTAAAAGATAAGGACGTCTTAATAATTTCTCTTCCTATTGGCGGTGGTTAGGAAAACAATCCGAGTGAGTGATTTTGTTATGAATGAAGTCAGATGTTTAAACTGTTTGAAAAGGTTTGAAATTCAACCAAAGGCTGAAGAAGCTTTCTGTCCAAATTGTAAAACCAAGTATAGAATCTCCTGGCCGAGACCAGATCAACCTAAAATACGTGGATTGGCATAAAAAGAACTTGAGGTAAAATTAATGGTTTGGAAAAGGAACATCGCTCATGTTGATTTATCTAAAGAAGAAATTACAAAGAAAACGGTACCAAAATCACTTCGGAGGCAGTATTTAGGGGGTCGTGGAATTAATGCGTACTATTTGTATAATCATATATCACCTCAACTTGATCCATTAAGCCCTGAAAATGCACTGTTAGTTGGAACGGGACTAATTACCGGAGTTCCAGCCCTTGGTGCTGGTAGATGTGATATTGCAGCAAAATCACCCTTAACAGGAGCAGTGGGGAACTCTAATATAGGTGGTTTCTTTGGTCTGGAGTTGAGACTAGCTGGTTTTGACAATTTAATGATATCTGGAAAAGCTGAGAAGCCTATCTACCTTTGGATAAAGGATGGAGAAATAGATATCTTGGATGCAAGCCATCTCTGGGGAAACGACACTTTTGATACTCAAGCTCAGATCCGTTCAGATCATAATGATGATGAAATAAAGAGTCTTGTCATAGGCATTGCTGGAGAAAAACTTGTACGTTATGCTAATATTAGAACTGGGATGAAAAATTCTGCTGGACGAACAGGTATGGGGTGTGTCATGGGTTCTAAGAATTTAAAAGCAATAGCTGTTCGTGGGACAATGGACATTGAATTCTCATATCCAGAAAAATTATTGGAATATAGTTCACAAATGAACGAAATGATTACTAGATCACGTTGGGCACGGGCGCAATCAAAATGGGGGACTCTTATTATTTATAGTAACACCAATACTACAGGACTAATTCGGACTAGAAACTTCCAGAAAAATCTGTTAGAAGGAGGAGAAGATTTGGAGCCTGAAAACATGGATAAATTCACTATAGGGATGTCTGGTTGCTATGGTTGCAGTGTACACTGTCGTCATCGTTATGTATTAGAAGAGGGAGCTTATGCTCCTATTTTTGCAGAAGGACCCGAATATACCTCTCTTGGGGCTTTCGGTACAATGGTAGATTGTAAAGAAATGGAAACAGTATTAACTGCTAATCATTTGGTAAATAAATATGGAATTGACACACTAGAAGTTGGAGGGATCATTGCATGGTTAATGGAACTTTGGGAGAAAGAAATACTCACGAAAGACATGACAGATGGATTAGAACTTGAATGGGGGAATAAAGAAGTACTTTTCGAACTCATCCGTAAAATTTCCAATAGAGAAGGTTTTGGTGACTTAGTGGCTGATGGTTTTAAGCCTGCAATAGCAAAAATAGGTAAAGGGTCAGAATATTATGCGATGCAGATTAAAGGGATGAGTAACTTACATTCAGATGAACGGCCAACTCCAAGTCTTGCTTTAGGAATAGCAACTGCGACACGAGGAGCCGATCACCTCAGAAGTCGTCCTGCAATAGACCTTTATGGATTACCTGAAGAAGTCCTCGAAGATATATATGGTGGTCCTGTTTCATCGGATTATACATCTTATAAAGGAAAAAGTCGGGAAGTCTGGTGGCAAGAACTTCTTTATGCCGTCACAGATTCGATTGGGATATGTAAATTTCAAACCGTGTTTTGTGCGGTCCATGCACCAAAATGGGATGAATTCTCGAAATTAATTTATCTTACAACTGGAATGAAGATAAATAAGCCACAACTTATGGAGATTGGGGAACGAATAACTACAACAGAACGTCTTTTTAACATCAGAGATGGTTTTTCGAGAAAAGATGACACTCTACCAGAACGTTTCTTCAAGGAACCTACTCCTCTCGGATTTCCTATAGCAAAAGGCAAGAAAATTGATCGAGAGAAATTCAAAGTGATGCTAGACGAGTATTATGCCTTGCATAGGTGGGATAATAATGGAGTTCCTACAACTGAAACCATTCGGAAACTCGGGTTAGAAAAACAACAACCTGAAACATATTGAAATGGAGAAATGTGTTGTGCAGAAAATTCTATTCGTTGAACCTGAGAAATGTACTGGATGTCGAATTTGTGAAACAGTTTGTTCTCTCCATCAAGAGAAAGTGGTCAACCCAGCACGGGCAAGGATTCAAATTATCAAGTGGGAGAACAAAGGAATATACATCCCAATGATTTGTCATCAATGTGAAACTGCTCCATGTGAAACGGTTTGTCCCATGCGGGCTATTCATAGAGATGAAGATACAGGAGCATTAATTATTGATTATGATTTATGCGTGGGATGCAAATTATGTGTCACTTTTTGTCCCTTTGGAGGAGCAGGGATAGATATTGAAGGAAAAGTTATCAAATGTGATCTGTGTAACGGGGATCCTCAATGTGTAAAAAACTGTGAACCAAAAGCTCTACAATTCATTGAAGCAACATCTATCAACTTAAAAAAGCGAAGACAGGCAGCTGAGAATTTATCCGAGATAATGAAAACTGTTTTAACCAGTACTTAAGCATATACTAATAGAATCTTGCCAGAGATGAAAAAAACCAGTATTAAACTATTGAAAACCACTGAACTCAAAAAATTTCTTGTTTTATTATAAATTATTGCTGATATTAAGCCTAAAATGCAAGATATGCCAATAGATATACAGTATAGAATTATAACAAATATCGGTTTTTGGAGAAGAAGTCCAGATAGACTCAAACAAAGACTAGTCCCTAACCCTATTCCAAGACACCCTCCACTAATTAAGGTTGATTTACCAATTGTTATCCACTTCCCATTACTTTCTTGAAGTTTTGTTTGAAAAAGGCCCCGAAAAAGCAGTTCTATCTCGAAATTAAAGAATAGTAGGATTCCGAGTAATAATACGAAATCAAGGAATACATCAAGTTCAAGGGGTCGTGGGAATAGAAGAGGAACCTGAAAGAACCAAGCAAATACATTAAACAACATTAACCATAAACAAATCGCTAGTAGAGGAGTCGTAATACTCTTCAGATTATTTTGAAGGGAGAGGTTTAAACCAATATCATCATAATGATAACCATATCTTTTCTTCTCAAAAAAAACTAAAAGAAATACTGGAATAAACAAGAATAATGCTGATATAAGAAGTCGTGGTATTATAAGCAGATCATACATCCAAAAATGAGTAAGAGAATTAATTGCTATCAAACCAGAAAGTGCAAGAAAAACAATGGAGATAGCAGCATAAATGAAATATAGAAACTTTTTTTCATTATAATTGAGATTTGGAACAATTTCTGCTGTTGGGGGTCTTACTCCTAATCTAGAATCTGAAATATACGTAAAAGTAGGGAATATTGCACAAAAAAATCCGATAAATGTTAATAACCATCCTCCCATTTTGAGGAAATATGGATTTTGAAAATATTTAGGGATATCGGGAGAAATTTTTTTACAATTCATTGAATAATCAAACCAATGAGTAGTATTTTGCAATACATCTAAGCTAATAGCTTCCTCGAAATGACCTATGTTTGGGACTAAAACTAATCTTCTAGCGGTATTATTCTCCACACTCCCGAAATTCCAGGTATGGTTGGTTGTTGTATGGATTGTATCGCTGATTACTCTCCAGGATACCTGTGGAACACCAGTGAAATTAATCGTTGCATTTGCCATAATATGACATTCTGCTTCAATTGTGGCTGGGTGTTCATCTCCCCCAATGATTAGACAATAATTCTTCACGTTCGTTATATTTATGAAATTCGAAACTGAACGGATCCTAAACTCTTCCGGAATGATAGAGGGATCGTGATTTGATAACCATCTCCAGTGGGTCATCATCTCTTCGATTGTAGGATGAGACCACACTTGTGAAATTCCAAAGTCCTCCATAATTCCCTCGGCCATTTTACTGGCATCGTCCCAGCAGAAAATAGCACAACACCCCTTAATTCGACCTGTTCCAATCCTGTTGCCGCTTTTTGGATTTACCCAATCATCAAAAATCCCCGCACGAGTTGCTGCAATGCCTCCCATACTATGACCAGAAACTCCAATTCTTGTGACATCTATAATGTTTTTGTGAACTGAATCATTAATAAGCCATTCAATGGTTGAATATACACCCAATAGAGTCTCTAATCCCATATCATAATATCCCCCAGACCATCCGTGTCCAGGTTGATCAATCGCGATTGTAAAGAACCCTGATTTTGCAAACTGCCGAGCATAGTTTATTTGTATATCAGAACTCACACTAAATCCATGCATCCAGATTATGACGGGATAACCTTCTAATGGCTGTTCTGTTCTAGGTTTGATTACATATCCAGCGACTCGATAATTCTCAATGAGTTTATTCTTAGCATCCTCTCTAGGGGTGACTTCTGTTCTGTTGAAAAAATTGTTAAGCTCATCTAAATACTTAGGATAAGTGTTAAATGAAACACGGATAGGTAAATTTTCATCAGGGGTGAAAGTTCCTATTGCCATCAATGTACAGCCTAAAAAGAATACTAATACAGAAGCTGCTAGTACTTTATGTATTGTTTTCACCATAATTTCATTAATTTAACTTATGTGATCTAATAATGACAATATTGATGTCTTCTTCATCATTTAAGAAAGGTGTTTTTAAAAATTATTTCATTCTTCCTGATGAGTATTGAAAATGCAATAGAAGAAGCTGGAATAGTAATGAATAGTAAAAATATAGAGAAAGTGTCAGTCGTAGGAGCAGGTCATATGGGTCATGGCATTGCCGAAGTAGCTCTTCTCTCTGATTACTTTGTTTCCCTTGTTGATATAAACGAGGATATCCTTGCGAAAGGAAAAGCAATGATAGATTGGTCTTTGAAAAAATTTGTTGAAAAATCACAGATATCACAAAAAAAGTATGAGAAGATTATCAGTAATCTTGAAATTACCATGGATTTTAAAAAAGCAGCTCAAAACTCCGTCCTTTGTATAGAAGCAGTACCTGAAAAATTAGAACTTAAAAAGGATATTTTTAGAAAACTAGATAAATTCTCTCCTAAAAATGCTATCTTAGCATCAAATACCTCGACAATGAGTATTACTGAAATCGGTAATGTAACTCAACGACCCGATAAAGTTGTTGGATTACATTTTCCTCCTCCCCCAGTACTAGCGAAGGTCATTGAAATAGTTAGAGGAAACAAGACATCAGACAGTACTATTAAATTTGCTATCGACTTTGTGAAAAGAACCGAGAAAGAAGCAATTATTTCTAAGGATAGTCCTGGATTTATTTGTAATCGCATCATGGCGCCTTCCATGCTTTTAATTCAGTTAATGCTTGATAAAAAGGAATACATCCCAGAAGAAGTAGACGCTGCGGCATTAAACATGGGAATGATTATGGGTCCATACGAACTTCTTGATTATATCGGGCTTGACGTTCTCTATGATAGTTCAAGATATTTTGCAGAACATCTATCTGCAGATTACTCCCCAGTTCGAACCATTTCAAAGTTAGTTGAAAAAAATAAACTAGGTCGAAAAACTGGGGAAGGAATTTATAAATGGGGCTTAGGAGGGAAAAGACCGTTTATAGATCGCTCTAATCCAGCTGATTTTGATGTAATGGATTTAATGCGAGTTCAGATTAATGAAGCAGTCAAAGTTTTAGAAGAAGAAGTGGCTAGTATAAATGATATTGACAATGGGATGAAGCTCCATTATCACAATCCTTGGGGACCTTTTGAATTAATAGAGAAGACGGATCTAGATGAATTAGCAGAATTTCTTGATAATTTAGCTGATAAGTATGGAAAAAACGTTTTTCGGGCTCATGATTGGATACGTAACAAGAATCTTCAGGAACGAATAAAAAAAGCTAGGTTAAAGGCAAATAAATTAAAAAACATCTAGGTCTTTTCCTGAAATGACTTCTCCTGGATAACCTTTTCGAACCTCTTTTAGAAGATCTTCATCTTTTCTTCCCATGAAGAGTTGATGATATAAAATTAATAGGTTGGGTTGAATTTTCGTTGCGATATCTCCTAATTCATAAGATGACGTATGATAAGTAGAATGGTATTGTATCCATTCTTGGCTCCTTTTAGCCAGACCAACAGCAGAATATACTTCATGGATTAGAACATCACAATTCATCGCGAAATCTAATAATTTAGGCGTTGGAGCTGTATCACCCGAAATGACAATAGTTTTATCTCGAGTAATGAATTTAAATCCAAATGCCAGCCAAGAACCATGTTTAACGGGAACTGCTTCAACTGTAATAGAGTCATCTGAATAAATAATTTCAGAATGAATTTCATGCACTTTAACTTCGTAACCATCCATTGGAGTAGGTTCTAATCCCTTATTTCTCTCTTCTATATCCATCTTGTATGCTGCAAGGATATTCTGCGTCATATCATCAAGACCTGAAGGCCCATATACCTCTAATGGTTGTTTACGTCCCTCAACCGCTGGGGTAAAAATCAGATCAGGATAACCCGTAGTATGATCAGAATGCAGGTGCGTAAGAAACGCAGTTGTCATTTGTACGGGTTTAATCCCAGCTGCAACGGCTCTTCTAACAACTCCAGGCCCAAAATCTACGATATATACTTTTTCATCAGTACTTATAGCTAAAGAAGGTCCAAAGCGCTCTGGATCAGGGATGGGAGTTCCTGTACCCAATAAAGTAATTCTTGTTTTCATTATGAAATTCTCCAGGATTAAAATTGCTACTCCTTTCTTAGATTAACCATGATATTTTTCTATGCCACTGGCCCAAACAAGCGCAATGCAGCTTATTGTTGAACCCATAAATGCTGTTAATGGTGGAACATATGGATCCCCTGTTACAAAATTGAGTGCTAGAATGAAGGCAATCTCAAGAAATGAAGGTATAAGCCACTGGTAACCATAACGATATTTCCAACAAATAAAACCAAGAAAAACAGTAAATCCAAGATGAACCATGATATTTCCTAAGAACCCAAGCGGGAGATAGAACCAAATATCAATCATTTCGATAGTGATTGCTAAAACACCAGCAATAATCAATAAGATTATTTCATCTCTCTCCTCTGAATTACGAGTGAATTGAGTTAAAACTTGATGCTCCCCTGTTCTACTCATCAAGGCGAAAACTACTACTATTGAAATCATACCAAGTATAACTTCTATTATTATTCCTGTTATTCGGTTTCGTGACATCGGAAAGTTTGTTTGCGTTAGTTTGAGTTCTATTGGCGATTGAGCCCCTTCCCACACCTCGATTATTCCACAGGTAATATCAATGGTAAGTTTCGCAGCTAGGTAATTATTTGAAGAATTATAGAGTTTTGCGTCAAAGCTACTTTGTGCTCCTAATAAACCTGATTGTTCTAGATCACTGGGCCAATAAATTCGTTTTCGGGTAACAAGCAAGTCATAATGCTGGTTCATTATTCCAAGAAAACCAGTTGGATCAATTACGGAATAAATTTCCCCTCCTTTCACGCCAAACATCATTAATACATTTGGTACATATACCCACCAAATGGAATAATTACCCTGTAACGCCCCATCTTGGTAAACGGTTCCATTTGGATGAGTAAGGAAGAATTCGATTCTGTCATCATACTCGAGAGTCACATTAGTGTAGGTGTCGTTCAGGACATTACTCCTTAGAATGAACTCTGATTGGCCTCCTTTTACACCATTTTCATATCGATAATAACTGGTATAATCTTGTTGAAAGAGATAAATATCTTTAGGATTAAAATCTCCAATCATTCCTTCAATTTCGATCGTGAGTTGATTAATCACAAATGAACAGGCAGCAATACCTACTATCAAGAGAATGATCATTCTCCGAGTTTTTTTATCAAGAACCATTTGGATAACCCTTAGAAAGTATCAATATTTCATTAAAAATCGTCTAAAAATAAATACATTTCTAACAAAATGTTTTGTATCAAGATAAATTCCCTAAAAAAAAGGAATTTTCTTCATTATACTAAATAACAAGAGAGGATTCAAATGGATATTGAATCGAAACCTCAGATACGAATGAAAATTGATTCCCATCACTGGGACATTATCCTTAACGTCTCTAGTCCAAAAACAGGTTCTAAAATTTTAAACCTATTACCAGTCGAGAGTGAAGTGAGAACATGGGGGGAAGAAATTTACTTTTCAATCCCTTTAAGTATGCCAGAGGAAAATGCTAAGAGTACTGTGACATTAGGTGATGTTGCTTATTGGCCAGAAGGACAGTGCTTCTGTGTATTTTTTGGAAAAACCCCTCTCACGACAACATTAGATGAAATAAAACCCACTTCACTTGTTAATGTGTTTGGTAAGGTTCTAGGAGATTTAGAAAAACTGAAAAGTATTAAATCAGGAGTAAAAGTGTACTTAGAACTGATCTAGAAAATAGAGAAGGGGATTGATCTTTTCTTTTGAGAAAGAATTGCCTGCTTTACTTTACAAGGACGTTTACGATTTAAACCTTGGTTGCATGATAATAATATCGTCTCTGCAATTGATTATCGATCCTATGAACACATCTCTTCCCATCAGTAATCCTATCTTCACAAAGATCGAGATTCCCTTCTCTTTGGAACATTTCTTGTAATTCATTTCCAATAGAAATCTCTCGTTCCCATATGTCCCTCGCATTTTTCGTAAAATCAATTACTGAATAAGAAAAACTATTAGTTTCTAAAGCTTGAGCCATTTTGGTTTGGTTTGGTTCCAAAAGAAACCTTTGTTCTTCGGATTCAATAATTTGCGCGAAGAAAATCCCTAATTGCCCATTTGGTTTCAAAAAATCTTTCAGTTCATCTATGGTCCCTTTTAAGTCAGCTACATTAGTTGGATACAGAGTATCTATAGCATATATTGCAGTAAAAGATGAATGTGGAAAGGAAAGGTCATTTATGTCCATCACCTGAAAATCTAATTCACCTTCCTTTGTATTGATTTTCGCCCAATGAATAAGCTGTTCAGCGAAGTCGATTCCAGTGATTTTTACGCCAGTTCTCATTTGGATATACTCTGTTACTTTTCCCAATCCACATCCTAAATCTAGAACTGAATCATTGGGATTGAGGTTCAAAGTCGATATGAGTGTTTCTAATTGATCTATATCAAGTACATTGAACTGACAGAGATTCTTTCCAAAGACTTTTTCACAAAACAAGCCATACGCTTTACTTTGGGCACATCTGAGGAGATTACTATTATACCAATCACTCATCTGTCGTGATCGTATTTTGTAGCCTATTTCTATACCAATTTTCGTGAGCTTTAGTTCTGTTCCATCATGTACTACAAGATTCTTTGCTACTAATGAATTAATTGCAGCATCAGAGTCCACTCCCGCTTCTGAGATCATTTTAAGTCTTTTTATTCCTTCTATAGTAAGAGAAATCTTCAAATTTTCAGAAATAGTTATTTCTCTAGTTTTAGGATCCTTAATTCTCGTTTCAAGCTCCTTAATTATTCCTAAAACTGTTTTCTCATCCTTTGTTAAGTCAGTGTCCTTAAGAGTAACTACCAAAGTGATTCCCCATTAGTAATTTTTAGAAGAATAAGGGGATTATAAACCAAGTGAATGACGCAAAAAATTAATAATAGATACAAAGTACAATTTCAGATGTTTTTCGCGAAAACAGACTGTTAGACTGTCAAACTGTCAGTAGTTAAAAATCTCTCTTTTCCAATGAAAAAAAGGGTGGTTTCAAAGTGCAATTGCTGATTCTACAACTTCAGAGATGTCTTTGATAAGAATTTGGATGGATTTCCTACGAGAGGTAAGATTGAAATTCATTTGGCACTGGGGACAGGCTGTTGTCAAGAAGTCCACATTCAAAGGAACCACGTCTTCTTTTATTCTTGTATGAGTCGTCTCCATACTCACTTGATGATTATACGTCCAAAGACCTCCTCCCCCTCCACAACACCGTGATTTATTACGGTTGAAAGGCATCTCAATTAGTTCTAAGCCAGGAATGGCTTTTAAAACATTACGAGGAGCATCATAAACATTACTGTGCCTTCCTAAAGAACATGGATCGTGATAAGTAATCTTCTGATTTAAATCCCTGAATTCGATCTCGCTACTTTTTATCTTCTTTTCAAGAAATTGAGTTGAATGAAATATCTTGCAAGGTAATGACACATCAAGAATCTCAGGATATAATCTTGTAAAAGTATAATAACACCCAGCACAAGGCGTAATTACTGATTCAGCTTTCGTTACTTCAATTCTCTCGATGAGATCATCTGCTACTTGTTTTGCTTCATCCCACAACCCAGAAGCAATTAAAACATAACCACAACAGCCTTCATCACTTCCTAACATGGTAAAGTTTTCATTAGTATGGTTTAAGACATTGTAAAAGGCTTTAGCTGTATTCGGGGTTCTATTTGCTACCACACAACCGACAAAATAGAGATTATCCGCAAACTGCGGGAGATTTTTAGTGTCTAGATCTTTCATCCAAGCGAGACGACGATCGATAGGAACACCACTAGGATCTCCAATGTTTAAGATATTCTCAGCTGTGGAATGAAATACTTGTGGGGTCATATTATTTTCTACAATATGCCGTCTCATTCGAACAATCGCTTCATGAAGATCGGTTTTTTGAAAACACTCTCCAAAACAACGTCCACACTTGCTGCAATTATATAAAATGTCAACAATTTTGGATGTGAGCTTCAATTCTCCCTTCATCACCCCTTTTATTAACAATCCCCTTCCTCTTGAAGAATAAGTCTCTATTCCATTAAAAGAAGGAGTAACCGTGCAATAATCGCTACAAATAGAAGATTGAAGGCATTTATTTTTAAACCTTTTAAGATACATGCTTTGTGCTGCCAAAACAAAATTTCGGTAGTTTCCATAATGCATTTGCTGAAGATCCGATGGAGGTTTCCTTATCTCTGATTCATCTGTCTTATCCGTGACATTAACATCGGGTTTAGATATTTTCACATCGTCCAACATTATTATGGGTTGAGAACTAGTGAATGAAGAGGGGAGATGATCACCTCTTTGAATTAATGTTAATTTCTCTTTTTCAATGATTTTTAGAATTTTGTCTTTTTGATCGGATGAATAAACTTTAACCACTATATCAGGCATAGGATAAGCCTGGTTCAGGAAAATTTTTTCAAATGAATAAACGTAACGGTCTTCTAAGTCGGTTAGGACATGGATTTTTGGTGAGGTCCGTATTAGCTGTTCAATGAGTGTTTCTTGTACTGCCATGTTAGTGAACCTTGAGAGTAGAAGGTTTTTATTAATTTCCTGAATTCATTGTAAAATCCAGTAGTTAACCATTGATTGATGAGTTGGATTGAAGTTCTCATTGAATGTAAATTCTGAGGGGATTTCATCCTTTTCTACATGTATGAAAGAATCATAAATAGAATAATGGTGATGATATATTGGCAGATGAGTTAATTCAAGTTAAGAAAAGCAATGACATTGGAACGATAATATTTAACAATGGTGATTGGAATATTTTAAACATCACAATGATGAAGCAGATTAATGAAGCTCTTGATGGATTTCTAAAAGACCAATCTCTCAGAGCAGTAGTAATTGGGCATACTGGGAGGTCATTTTCAGCAGGAGTTGATGTGAGTGAGCATATGGGTGATTTAGCTCCAAGGATGTTAAAAGAATTCCATGGTATGTTTAAAAGGCTCAATCGATTCACTTGTCCAACAATTGCCAGTGTAAAGGGAGCAGCTCTTGGTGGAGGATGTGAGGTAGCAGTTTTCTGCGATATCGTCATCGCATCCGAGAAAGCCAAATTCGGGCAGCCTGAAATTAAAGTAGGAGTCTTTCCCCCTGTATCCGTAATAATATTCCCCTACCTTACAAGCCACAAAAAAGCATATGAACTTCTCCTCCAAGGAGAAACAATCAGTGCCAACGAGGCACATCGGATCGGTTTTGTCAATCACGTGTTTTCAATTGATTCATACGACCAAGAATTTGAGCAGTTTCTTGAGCGATTTGGCAAACTAAGTACAGTGGTAATACAGCATACTAAGAAAGCGATCCGTTTGGGATTTGCTGACGATTTTGATTCCCAAATTGATAAAGTGGAAGAATACTACCTGAATGAGCTCATGAAAACTCACGATGCAAATGAGGGATTAAAGGCGTTCGTGGAAAAACGTCCTCCCGATTGGAAAAATCAATAGATCTTTCTAGTTATCTTTTGTCGCAAGAATTAAAAATTAGACTCAAAATCACAACCAATTAAGGGATTAACATGAAAGCGGCTGTTTTTGAAAAAGTAAAGACCCCGATGAAAATTGATGAAAATTATCCTTCTCCTGAAATTTCTGGGAAATTAGGACAAGTGTTATTAAACATTGAGGCGTGTGGCGTTTGTCACACAGATTTAGGCTTTTTAGACCACGGTGTTCCGACAGGAAAAGCCCCACCATTGATCTTAGGACATGAAATGTCAGGAAAAGTGGCAGAAGTGAGTGATGATGTCACCACATTCAAAAAAGGTGATCACGTTCTTGTTCCTGCAGTGATATCCTGTGGGAACTGTTATTATTGTAGAATTGGACGTGAAAACATTTGCTCAAATCAGACGTTCTTTGGGAGTAATGTTGATGGAGGATTTGCAGAGCAGATAATGGTTCCAGCCAAAGATATTTTTCCTCTTCCTTCTGAAATTCCTTTAGAAGAAGGGTGTATTATCTCAGATGCAGTGTCTACACCATATCATGCGGTCAAGAATCGTGGAAAGATACGACCAGGAGATTGGGCAGTTGTGATTGGGTGTGGAGGAATAGGGTTGAATGTTGTCCAAAATATCAAGGCTGCTGGCGGATTACCCATTGCTCTCGATATTATTCCCAAAAAATTAGAGGTTGCAAAACAACTTGGAGCTATCGAGACAATATTAACTAAGGATTTAGACAAAAAAGCTATCGTCGGCGCAATAAGAAAGATAACAGGAGGCGGAGCCGATATTGCTTTTGAAGCAATAGGACACCCTGCAACTTTTGCTCAAGCCTATGACAGTCTCAGAAAAGGCGGAAGATTGGTCGCAGTTGGGTATTCTCCGAAACGGTGGGACGGATTCAACATTGGTAGGGTCATGTTTTACGAAATGGAATTAGTTGGGAGTTTAGGGTGTCGGACTGTTGATTATCCACGAATTATTGAGTTAGTAAAAAATAAAACTTTAGTTGTAGAGCCTCTAGTAACAGGAAAATATCCACTTTCTGAAATCAATGAAGCTTTCGATATAATGCGGCAGGGAGAAGGGATTCGTACAGTTATTTTGTGTCAAAAATAGGAATTGAATCTGAATGAAAGTTGGTATTGTGGGAATAGGCCATAGTAGATTCGGTCGTCGTGATGATGTGACTGTTCAGGAGCTAGCCTTTGAACCCTTTGTAGAGGCATTAAATGATGCTGGAATCACTCGAAAAGATATTGGGGCTACAATAATCGGAGCAAGTCCTGTTTATATGACACAACGAAGTATTGCAGGACCAATCACAGAATACCTTGGTTTAAATCCCCAACCAGTTTGGCTCACTGAAGCGGCTTGTAGCAGTTCTGCAGTAGCTTTACGTACCGCATACGCCTTGATTTCTTCAGGAATGCATGATATTATTTTGGTTCTAGGTGTTCAGAAGATGCTGGAGAATCCAACTTCTGAAGTCCTAAAGATCATGGGACGGAGTGGAGACGTTCAATGGGAAGCTCCATATGGAACAACTTTTGCTAATTATTACGCAATGTATGCCAACTCTCATATGGCAAAGTATGGTACAACATCAGAACAGATGGCAGCAGTGGCCGTGAAAAATCATCATTATGGAGCAATGAACCCCCTAGCAATGTTTCAAAAGGAAATTACAATAAAAAAAGCATTGGAATCAAGAATTATCGCCTCTCCGTTACGACTTTTTGATTGTTGTGCAAATGCTGATGGTTCTGCTGCGCTTGTTGTAGCAAATGAAGAAAAAGCAAAACAGCTCTCTGACACACCAATTTGGATCTCTGGTCTTGGTGCCGCAACTGCCCCTTTCTCATTGTTAACGCGTCCAGAACTAGCTACCTTATCTAGTGCAGTTGAAGCCTCAAATATTGCATATAGTCAAGCTAAAATCCAAGTCAATGATATAGATGTTGCAGAAGTCCACGATTGTTTCACAATTGCGGAGATCATGGCTTATGAAGATTTAGGGTTTACAGAAAGAGGGAGAGGAGGAGAATTTGTTGAGGAAGCTTATATAGGTGGAAAAATTCCTATCAATGTCGATGGTGGGCTGAAAGCAAAAGGGCATCCTGTTGGAGCTACTGGTTGTTCACAGGTTGTTGGAGTTGTTAAACAACTTCGTGGAGAAGCAGGAAGGAGTCAGGTCGATGGTGCAGAGGTCGGATTGACACATAATGTTGGTGGGCACGGGCAATATTGTGTGGTTCATATTTTTTCACGGTGAGGTGCAAAACAATGAAACAATTTGGGTATAAAGATTATATCTCGCAATCAAAGATAGGTGCGCGCTTTTTGGAGGCTTTAAGAGAAGGAAAGTTGGAAGGAACTAAATGTACCAAATGTTCAACACTTTATTATCCTCCTAGGGCTAATTGTAAAGAATGCCTTACTGATGAATTTATTAAACCTGTGGAATTCTCTGGAGAAGGAACATTTTTATCATTTTCCGAAGTTCATGTACCTCCAGCTGGTTTTGAACGTTTTGCTCCGTATACAGTTGCTGTGGTTGACTTAAAAGAAGGTGGGAGAGCAGTAGCATGGGTTGAAGACATTGCTAAACCACTTGAGATTGGCGAGAATGTATTGGTGAAACCAGAGGTCATTGAGGGAGACAGGGTGATTTATCGTGTTCTACGAGGGAAAGAAATAACTGCAGATGACCAAGAAATTGTTGCGACAGAAGTGATTGGAGAAAAATCGAAAAGACTTCTGGATAAAGTTGCTATTGTTACAGGAGCAGGAAAAGGAATAGGTAGAGAAATTGCTTTGGAATACGCAAGAGAGGGAGCCAAGGTAGTAGTTGCAGCGAGAACACAGTCAGACATTGATTCACTCGCTAAAGAAATTAACGAACTAGGATGTGATGCCCTTGCAATTTCTTGTGATGTTTCAAAAAGCGAAAACGTACAGCGTTTGATTGAAGAGGCATTAAACAGATTCCAAAGAATAGATATCCTTGTCAATAATGCTGGTATCTCACGAAGTGCTTTAATTTCTAAAATGTCAGATGACCTTTGGAATTCTGTTATTAACATCAATTTAACAGGTACATTTAACTGTGTTCGGGCAATTTCATCTCATTTTATGGAGAAAAGACCTCTTGGTGGGAAAATCATCAATTTTACTTCAACAGCTGCAAAGTATGGTAATTTAGGCCAAGCTGCATACGCTGCGTCCAAATGGGGAATTATTGCGTTTTCAAAGACTGCAGCACGAGAATTAGCTCGTTACAAAGTTAATGTAAATTGCATCATGCCAGGATACATTGAGACAGCAATGACTGCAGATACTCCCTCAGTTTATAAGGAACAAACAATTGCCCAAATCCCACAAATGCGCATTGGATATCCAGATGATGTCGCCAAGGTTGCAGTGTTCCTTGCATCTGAAGATTCTGATTACATGACTGGTAGTGTTGTTCAGGTTGACGGTGGCTTACGAATGTGAAATATCTTCCTCTCCTCTGCAAAAAAAACTAACCAGTAACATTTATACCTGATTATTGTGCTGGTGGACCCTTTAAGAAGAAAAAGGCTTTTATCCCCGCATCATAAGAATTGGGCACTGCTCTGGATCATCCAAATCTAAACACGGTTTCTGCATGCCTTTATAAAACTTCTGACCAAGTTCTTTGCACATTTGGTTTTCATCATCAAAGTGTGGGCAAACCATGACATCATCTCCGAAATTTATTGTTTTTTCATATAACAAGGTAGCAATAGACACTTCATAACTTTATATTTATTAACCATTGCTAATGTTTGGTAATATATCAAGAAACTGATAAAAAAAATGCTGAATTATAAAGTGAAAGGTGTTCTCACTTGTGTAAGTGGTGTCTTAAGCATGGTGCTGGTGGGAAATGGTATTTAAATGCGAAGAATTATCTAAATGAGACGTCTAAGGATTATAATGATTCTCGTGAATATCTAGAAGTTCTTTGGGGGAATCTTGAAAGAATATATTTAGGGAAAACATTTGGAATGTCCATAAATAATGTAATTTCGTATCGTCTTAAGATTCCAATAATTGGACGGATTATTAAACGGATGGTCAATAGTAAAATAGAAAAAGAAAAGAATCCTAATCCTCAAATAGCTGAAGGGCATTTCGGTCAGGTTATTCCCTTAGAAGAAGCTAAAATAATTGTTTCAGACCTAGCAGACATTAATGCTAAAGTCCTCTGTCCTTGTCGGTATATGCACCGTGGGATTAAAGTTGATAGTTGTTTGGGGTTCAGTGCTCTTGCAGAAGTCTTTCCTAAGCTTCCTCGCTTGATTCCTGAAAATGGGATAGAAATACTCGATGCTGACAAAGCTGAATCATTCTTAGATAAGATGAATCAGGAAGGGAAGGTTCATGTGATCTGGTGGGGTCCAATTCCATATATTGCTGCATTATGTTCTTGCGAATATCCCCAATGTATGGGCTTAAGAACACGTATGGACTTTGGTATCAATACTGTGTATAAAGGGGAGTATATTGCTATAATAGATCCGAATAAATGTATAGGCTGTGGTAAATGTGTTGTACGGTGTCAATTTGGAGCCATGAGCTTTGGGTCATCAATTAATCG
The DNA here is from genome assembly GCA_048939265.1 of Promethearchaeota archaeon. GTDB lineage: Archaea > Asgardarchaeota > Heimdallarchaeia > Hodarchaeales > Hodarchaeaceae > Hodarchaeum. The sequence continues at coordinate 2,752 of JBHLPQ010000010.1, read as the reverse complement.
GCCTATAATTGATGCAAAAAGGTGTTTTGGATGTGGGTTATGTAAAGAAACATGTGAAGAACAAGCAATAAAACTAATAGATAGGGATGAAATACCAATTACCCAAGGGGTATATTAATGGGGAAATTAAAAATAGATATTGACTATTCGAAATGTGTGACTCCCGAAAATTGCAGAAAGTGTATCAATGTCTGTCAACCAGTGGTTCTAACGCTTACTTTCACCGACAAGGATTTTTACGATCCAAAAGACTGGAAAATTGTACCTATATTCCCTTCATTGTGTATAAATTGTAACTTATGCGTTGATACCTGTCCTGAAAATGCTATAACCATTATACTAAAGTAACTACTTTTTAAAAGTCAAAAGTATGTTTAGCCTTCGCTAATGAATTCTGCACTTTTAAATGGTGTTTCTTCAATTTATCTTACATCCCGTTTCAATTAACTGAAAGGGGAATATTACCTCATCAATTCTTCTCGTAAGATTTTAGCTAATATCTTCATTCCTTCAATGATTTTTTCTTCAGGCATATTTGAGAAATTTAGTCGAATTGAGTTTTCATGGCCTCCATTAGGATAGAAACATCCCCCAGGGACAAATGCAACCTTCTGTTCCTGAGCTTTTACTAGTAATTCCCGACCGCTGATATGTTCTGGAAGTTCAATCCAGGTGAATAAACCTCCCTCTGGAATCGAGCATTTAGCTTCTGATGGGAAATCATTGTTGATTATTTCTACCATTAGGTCGAGTCGTCGTTTGTACACCTGTTTAATCTTAGCAATATTGGCATCAATGTCATATTCACTTAAGTACAATGCAACCTCTCTTTGAGCCATAGTATTGCATTGTAGGTCTGCCACTTCCTTTAACATAGTATATTTATTCAATAATTCTTTTTCTGCACATATCCAACCAATCCTAAAACCTGGGCACAGAATTTTTGAAAAAGTTCCTAAAAAGATTACCCTACCTTCTGAGTCAAAGGCTTTGATTGGAGGTATCGTCTCGCCACGAAACCTTACCTCTCCGTAAGGATTGTCTTCTATAACAGGCAAGTTGAAATCGTTGGCTATTTCCAAAAACTCTATGCGTCTCGATTTTGACCAACTGATCCCTGTAGGATTTTGAAAATCAGGTGTAACATAAATCAATTTGGCATTAGGAGTGTTTTTTAATGCCTTTTCTAGTTCTCTAATTTGCATGCCATTGTTATCGATTGGGACATCTACAAATTGTGCTTGATAAGACCTGAATGCGCCAATAGCTCCTAAGTAACAAGGTTTTTCGCAGATAACTGCATCACCAGGGTTTAAAAAAAGCTTCCCACTGAATTCTATTCCCTGCTGGGATCCATTTATGATCAGGATATTTTTTGCAGATGCTTCGACCCCAACTTTTTGCATACGTTCTGCAATTTTTTCTCTAAGAGGAAGATAACCATCTGTAGGAACATATTGTAAAGCATTCATTCCATCTTTTTCCAATATTTCTCTTGTTATTCCTTTTAATTCTTCTAGAGGAAATAACTCAGGGGCTGGTAATCCTCCTGCAAATGAGACTATATCTGGTTTGCCGATGAACTTAATAATTTCTCTTGTTTCTAAACCTTTTACTTGTTTCATGCGATCTGCATATCTTAATTCCATTCTGAGAGCACCATCTAAAGAATGTAATGTAATAAAGTGTCAATTCATCTGATTACTGATCTATAATCGTCTGGTTGATATGTCTTTTTCGATTGAGATCAGGTAAGGAGTTCTAAAAAACTCATTAATGATTAAGGTAATTTGCTCTTATCGTAGTCTTATAGGATAGAAATAAACTATTCTCAAAAAATGGTTCATATTCGGCTTATATGGAAAAAAAATCAATAAATGGTGGTTCTTATGGCTTTTATGTTTGACGAAGAGCAAGAAATGTTCAGAGAAAGTGTAAGAGAGTTTGCTGAAAGGAAAATTGTACCTCTTGGTCTCACAATGGAAGAGACCAAAGAGATACCACAGGAAATTAAGAAGGGAATGGCTGAACTTGGCCTTCTTGCATGCACTGCTTCTCCAGAGTATGGAGGATCAGGATTGAATGCTGTGAGTGCAGGAGTCATTGCTGAAGAATTAGGACGAGCAGATCCAACAGGATCAATTCCAGTGTTCTATCTCGTCCAGGCAGCTTGGGGATTTTTACTTAACAAATATGGTACTGAAGAAGCAAAAAAAGAAATATTTCCTAAAGTTGTAAGTGGGGATTGGTTTCTTGGTATAGCAACCACGGAGGCTGATGCAGGCTCCGATGTCGTTGGTGCTACGATGACAATAAAAAAAGGATCTGATGGTTTTATTGTCAATGGGGAAAAGATGTATATAAGTGGGGTACGGGAAGCAGCAACTGGTGGTGGAGGTCATGTTACGATAGCGCACCAAACGCCAGAGCGAGGCAGCAGAGGCATGACAGTTTTCTATTTTCCTTTAACCGCTGAAGGTGTCACACCCACCTATATCTCCGACTTAGGTAGAGAGGGAATATCCTGTGGTGGCTTTACAGCCGATAATGTTAAAATTCCCAGCCATTATATCATTGGAGAAGAGAATAGAGGTTTTAACATTATTCATGAAGGATATGAATTTGCTAGAGCATTAATCGCAGTAATATGTGCTTCCTCTGGATTGAAATCTCTCGAGAATGGTATGAACTATATAAAAGAAAGAAAAACCTTTGGAATTGCTATTGGGAAGTATGAAGAAATTAATTTTAG
>JBHLPQ010000114.1:0-12192 GCA_048939265.1 Promethearchaeota archaeon | reverse complement strand
GGAAACCAATCCTTTACAATTATTTTATTTGACCATTTACTGAATCGCTTTTTCGGGCTTCCCATACTGAATTTGTATCTTACTCCTGTTTCTCTTAATTTTCTATTTAGAATAATATTCCCTAAACCTGAAAAATTATCAAATATTAGTTCTCCTCTCTTAAAATGAGCTGCCATTTTCACAATTAACTCTGATACTTTTCTTTCTTCGAAATAATAAAATAATCCTCCAGAAATAAAAAGAATACCCTTTTCTTTCTCATAATTTATATTATCCATCCATGAATAATCAAAAATAGAGTTTGCAATGGAGAAACATCTTCGAGCTGGAGAAATAACTATATTTCTATATTTAATTGCATCAGGTAGATCTAAATTGTACCAATCTATACTTCCATTATCAATTCGATAAAAAGTAGTATCTAAACCACAACCAAGATTAACAATAGAAGCTCTTGGAAACTTCTCAATAAATTGTTTAATGAAATCGTCGAATACTCTTGCTCTGATAATGATACTTAATCCTAAGAATTCATCAACGACCTCATGAAGTTTTTCAAATTCAATTTTTGTAAGTGGGTAGTCATCAATGACTCTTTTGATTATCTTACGAGATTTTTTATCATCTAAAATTTCAGGATATAACTTACTATAAACAGCTCTTGCCCATAAAGTGCTTACCATTGTAGATTGGAGAACATCGTCTTCAGTTGCCAAATTAACCATTCCTATTTAATTTTCTTGTAATTAAACTTAAAATTAAACTGTTAGGTGACATTAACTCAGAAGACTAAAACTAGTATTATTTATCCCTAAATGCAAATAAAGTTACTACAAATATAGTTATTTAAATTATGATTGAGTTAAAGTCTGGGTAGGAATCACACCATTTCTTCCGACAATTTTCACTTTTTGATTTTCCATTGCATATTTGAGCTTTTCTAGTGATTGTGAAAAATTAAGCGGTTTACCACTATAATCAAGCTCTCTGAGCGCTTGATCCTGATAAGCATTAAATAGTTCATTGGATAATTTCTCCCAATCTCTACAAATCTTAAGCGTTTCTTCATTGTCAACTAATAAACTTTCATGGGACATAATACGGAGAAATTCAGTTGCAAGTGGTTCGATAATACTTGCATCAGCACCTTCAAGTAAATCACGAACAAAATCGTCCGCAGAATACCAATCCGTCACTCTTGAAAAATCACGGTGTATTTGCGTCAACAATACGCTTCGAGGTCCTTCCCACAATTCCATGACCAAAGAATCTCGATGAAAACGTGGGAGAGAGAGGAAATCTTCCATTATCCCATGCCCACCAAAAAACGAGATAGCTAATCTGATCATCGCGGGAGCTTCATCAGCTACTACGATTTTTTGGAGCATAATCAGCTCCCGTAATCGAAACCGTCGCTTACGCTCATTCAAATCATCAATTTTCTCTAACTCTCTTATCCCACTAATGAGCTCTTCACCGAAATGAATGTATTCTGAATAAACTTTGAAAGCACCTACTGCTGATCTCATGGCATATTGTTGTAAATCGCTAATTTGATTGATCATTAACGGAAAATAAGCCACTGGAATACCAAAAGCTGTTCTAAATTGAGCATATAATATTGCATCACGTACTACCCGAAGAGAACCCGCTGCCAGACCGAAAGCAACATGTAGTCTTGATAATGAAAGAACAATACCAACAACATCAGCAAGACCTTTTTCAAGCGGTCCGATAGGATATGCTACTGCACCATCATAGGTAATCTCAGCTGTTGGGAGCTCAGCAGTTCCAAGTTTTTGTTTAAGTCGATCAACAGTGAAAGAGTTTCTAATTTCATGTTTTTTATTACCTGGTAACCACGAAGGTACTACAAAGGTGGCAACTCTTGTTGATGAATGGGTACCTTTCGGTTTTGCCGTAACAACTGCGTAATCAGCTTGCATGGCCGAACAGAAGTATTTTTGACCGTAAATACGCCAACAATTCGAAATATCATCTGGACCCTCTGACTCCTCAAAAATAGCTTCAACAAGATTGGCGGGGACATCACTACCACCTTGGATTTCAGATACGAATTGTGCGCCTAAGCCATATAGGCCGTCTTCAAATCCACCAAAACCATTCCGAACCGAGCTAAGAATTTCTCGAGCCTGTGGATTTAATTCATTTTCATATTTTTGCATCAGCCATATCATACCATGAGTACAAGCTACAGGACACATAACACCAAATTCACCAAGTTCATAAAGCAGAAACATCTTCATAAATCTGCTCCAGGCTGTGTTTCTCGCTGGATCAAAGAGACCTAATTGAAAGATTTCTCGTTCAAGCTTTTCTGTTTCGGCAGCTCGTTTAATACGATCAATTCTATGATTGTGAGCGTCGTAATGCTGCACAATAGTACATCTCGTACGATTGTCAAGACGTGTTGTTTGTTCAACAAGATCCCTCCATTCATAAGATACCTTATCAGATAGCTCTCGGAGCTCTACATCAATCTTCTCGAATTCATCACCAGCGTACTTCTTAACTAATGCCTGAAAGAACTCATCGTCCCTATAGAAGTTAAAACTATTCCTAACCAGTAAATAATCGTCAAAAGAATAAGTATTATCTCTATTGCCTTCTTGATCGCTCAATACTAATTCACCTTCTAATTAATGATTATTATTCACTTAAAATATTATAAAGTATTTGGGGGCTCTATTCTGTTCCATCAAATACTGCTTTCAATTAATGGAGACACAATCAGTTCATCCAATCGCATGTCTTTTATTTTTAGGTAAAACCCTTTTTCGAATTATTAAATTTAAAATATCCTAATTGCTATTTGACGATGTTTTGATGTGTTATTAAGAAAAGGAAGTATCCACAAGAAAAAGTAATGTTAAATTATAGTTGATGTTCTAGTTAGTGTTCCATTAAGACACATATGGTTTTAACTATACAAAAATTAATCATTTTTGAAACAAATGAAATCAGATTTGTTTAGTTTAACAAAAATAAGTTATGTCCTCATCTTTGGAGCAAGTATTGGCAATTTAGCGGCAGGGTTAATTGAACCAACAGTTGCTCCATATTTGGAAGTTCTTGGATCCAGTTCTGAAGTCATTGGAACTATCATTAGTGCTCGTTGGCTAATGGTAGCTTTTTTCTCACTCCCTTTGGCTTTATTTGCTTCACGATTTGGTTTGAAACGCTTTCTATATTTCGCAGCTATTTTCATGATGTTAGGAGGGTATATGATTTTGTTGGGAGGAAAAAATGGAGTTTATTGGTTTTATCTGTCGATTGGTATAGTAAGTTCAATTTTTAATGGCCCTGGGGTTGCCATTCTTTCTGAAAATAAAGATTCAAAACGTATTACAGCATTCAGTTTATTTTTTGCCAATTGGCTAATTCCCACTGCCGTAGGTGCTCTTATATCTACATTTTGGTTTTGGAAAGATGATTCATATACGCCTGAAAATTTATCAAGTATTTTTCCCCTAGTAACGATATTTCTGGTTAGTGGAGGACTATTATTCCTTCTGTTATTATTTGTAACAAATAGACATCTAAGTCCTCGATTGAGTTCAGAAAATAGTTCAACAGACATATATGATGCTAGAATTCCTATGATTAAACAATTTCAAATTCTATTTGCCCCCACAATAGCTTTACCTTTACTTTTATTAATTTTTGCCGAATTCCTCTCTGGAGCTGGTGCTGGATCAAGTCTCCCTTATTTAATTCCATATTTAAAAAGTTTGGGGGCTACACCAAGTGAATTATCGATATTAGTTGTTATACTGAATATTCTTATGGGCTTTACAACTCAATTAACCCCATTTTTGGCAAAAAACTTTGGAGATCTAAGAATTATTGCTATTACAACAACTTTATCTGTTGTTTGTTTATTAGGGATTATATTTTCTGATATTATGATATTGTCTGCAATATTCTATATTCTTCGTGGAATCTTAGCAAATATGAATTCTCCGATTTCTCAATCAAGAATGTTAACATATATTGATTCACGTACACGAGCTACTGGAGCTGCTACTAGTTCAACTATTCGGTGGGTTGGTTGGGTGCTATTCTCTCCTATGTCTGGTAGTATTATTGATGATTATGGTTATAATTTAGCCTTTTTATTTACAGCTATACTCTATATGATTTCTTTAATTATATTTCTAAGCGTTGTTACTCGATTTACATCATTAGAAGAAGAGGAAAAAGAATGCACTAGTAAATAAATCTACATTAATTTAGTTTCTTCTTCTATACTTAAAGAAAGAAATTAGTGCTGAAAAGTCATGTTAAGCCTTGATAGAAAACGTATCTTACCTGAGGCAGATTTACCTGATATAAATGAGCTGTTGGGGGAAGCAGAGCAATTAAGTCAGATTGTGAACCTTGGATCTTGTCCATTTTTGACCACTTATGATGTGAAATCGGAGAGTGAATATAAACGCCAACGTTCATCTGAAAATAGCATCATGCTTCATGGACAGATCGGATATCGCAGTTTTTCGAAAACTAAATTGGCTTATTCCCAAATTCATAATCAGATAGATGCTGCAGGGTATCGAATAGACCGGTACGGAATTTGTCTCGATTGGAGTATGGGGTATCCTGCTGACATACGAGCCAATATGCCTCAAGGGACTGGTTTAATTCTTAACAAATCAGAAGAGTTCATTGATTTAACAAACTCTGCACCGGTTGCTCCTCATTTTGGTGATTTCGTTATTGGAACACCAGCAGCAGTTGAGAACACTGTTGCTGCACTTGAGGCTGGTTCAACAAGTATTGGAAATATTGGTCAATATTTCACCTTCCGTCTACCAAATTGGGATGATGACGTAAGAACAACAGCTGAAACTGTTAAAGCGATTACACTTTGTTCCAATCAACCAGTACCCATTATGGTTCATTCAAACCTAGATGATGGATTTGCAGCACTATTCTGTGACATGTCCTGTAGTATTGGCGCAGTTCTTATAGAACAGTATATTATTGAGGATCTTCTCCAAGGCCACGTTTCTCACTGCTATGGTCACACATTTTCTGATCCTTTAACACGATTTGCTTTCCAAAAAGCATTATATAACGTAGTTAAAACACCAGGAAGTATGGTTTACGGGAATACAACCATCTTTGTTGAGAATGAAGTAGAGAATTATGCAAATTTAGCTAGCTATTTACTTGTTGATATCATAGCACAACATTACTCACCAACCAGTCATGGATTAAATCCTGTACCTGTTACTGAAGCAATGCGAATCCCTGAGATTAATGAGATTATTAATGCCCATCTTTTTGCTAACCGATTAATCCTAAGAGCTGATGGTTTTCTCGATTTATTCGATATAACTACGGTTGATAAAACAGCAAGTATGCTAATAAATGCAGGTAAACGCTTTAAAACACAGGTCTTAAGGGGTTTGGATGAAGCTGGAATAGATATCAAGAACCCTTTTGAATTACTCCTTGCTATTCGTCGAATCGGAGCTAAAAGACTCGAAGAATTGTTTGGTCCTGGGGAACCCCAAGAAGACCAAATTCGCTATCGAAGACCTATTGTCCAAGCGACTCCAATTGCTGAGCTAGCAAAGAGGAGTGAAAAGATATTTTCTGTTTTGAAACAACAGATTCTGCCCCAAACCAGATTCAAAATCTGTGTTGCATGCACGGATGTACATGAATATGGGAAAATTCTCCTTGAGGAAGTTTTAAAACGACTGAACCACGAAATTGTTGATGCAGGAGTAAGTGTTGACCCAGATATTGTCGCGAAACGAGCGAAAGAAGCAGAGGTAGATTTTATCGCTATAAGTACCTATAATGGTATTGCATTGAATTATTTACAATCTTTGAACCACGAAATGAAGCAAGTTGGGTTAGATATACCAATTTTTGTTGGAGGAAAACTCAACCAGATCCCTGATGATAGCCCAACGAGCCTTCCAGTTGATGTGACAAAAGAGCTTAAGGAGATGGGAGCAGTTGTCTGTTACCAGGTCGAAGATATGATAAAAAGCCTTTTTAAAATAACAAAGGAGAAAAAACAATGATTGAGAGTGTTGGAATCATTGGGGTTGGGCATCTCGCCTGCTATATTGTTGAAGGGTTAATGAAAACAGATCTAGAAATGAAAATTGTTCTTTCCCCTCGGAATGAAGAAAAGAGTAAGGATCTAGCAAGACGATTCCAGCTGGAAATCGCGATGAACAACCAAGATGTAGTAAATAAAGCGAACATCATCCTGATGACAACTCGTCCTGAAGACACTATTACTGTTTCTAAAGACCTAAACTTTCGATCTGATCAGACTGTCATCTCAGTCGCAGTAGGCTTGTCACTCGATCACCTCTTAACACTAACTTCACCTGCTACAGTAGTTCGAGCAATGCCAATCTCGTGTGCGGCAATTAATCAAAGTCCAACGCTATTATTTCCAAATAATCCACAAGCTCATTCTTTATTAAGCCATTTAGGTCAAGTTCACGTATTACCAACTGAAGAATCCTTTACTTCTGCTAGTACCATTGGGGCCTTTTATGGATGGATTTATGCATTACTTGATGAGATCATTTCATGGACAATTCAAACAGGAGTTCCAGAACATACAGCTCGTAAAATTATTCTTGAAACAGTAGGAGGCGCAGTGAATATGGCTTTAAGTGAGCTCCAAGTAGGTCTAGAGGATATACTGACCACTCTAGCCACTCCAGGAGGAATTACTCAACACGGACTCAACATTCTCCATCAACAACGGGGACTGACAGCTTGGACAGAAGCCCTCGATGCTATATACAATCGATTAAAAACATAGTACCAAAAAAAGGGACTAATCAAAAAAAAGAAGTGGAAAAAAAGAGATCTAAGTTAAGATCCCTTCACGTTCAAAAACTCTCGAGGCAATGAACAGGCAAATCAGAATCACTATGATCAAGTATCCAAAATGGAAAATTAAATCCATAGCGATTCCACCATAAGGTAGATCACGAGTCAATGCACTTGAAGCATAGGTTTGAGGATATAAACCTTTAGATAATATTGCAATACTGTGAGCCCAAGGGATGACATATAGGATAATTCCAGCCCCACCGAATGCTCGTTCAGGAATACCTCCGAACATGCCTATAAAACCAACACCCATGGCGGGTACCATCATAAACATGTTATACATTGACTCTGCTGAACGAACATCTTTGGTTAATGATGCTACCGAGATACCTATCCCAATAGCTACAAAGGCGGAAAGAAACATCATTGCTACCATTAGAACTAACATTGTTGGTGAAGTTTCAATTGCAAAGATTAAAGAATACTCCTCTGCGCCAACAGAATTTGCTGCAACATCTATCATTCCCGAAAAGAGAAAAATGCCTACAACATTCATTAATGCGAACACACCAATAAGAACCATACCAGCAAATAGCTTAGATAAAAGAATGTTAAACCGTGATATTGGTAGTGCTAGTAGTGATTCCATGGTTTTCTTTTCTCTCTCACCAGCAAAAGAAGTACTAACAAATGGAGCTGGTGCTAAAACAGCAACCATAATTGAGATCATGCCAATGAATCCAACACCAAAACCAGTTGCAGCACCCTCTTCTTTCTCAAAAATGACTTGTCTTGAAGAGAAAAGAACTAGTTTGTCTTCATCAGTAGCTTTATGAAAAGTAAAGGGAGGTTGGTATATTATTGATGCAATTCCTGCATCCAACATAGTAGATCCCAGTATTCCACTTGGTAAAGAATATAGTTCTATTACAGGGGGAATACTTCCATTAGTAGAGGTAGCATTATAGTTTAGATAGGCTTGTGTGAAATTTGCGTGCAAAATTATACATGGAGTATAATAGCTAGCAGTTTTTGAACTGTTTATCCTTTCTATCAGAACATCATAGGGTAGTTCCGCATATTTCGTGGAATTAATCATTGCCCCGTATAGAATCGAGTTATTCGTTTGAGTAGAGTCTTCGAGCATTTCGAGAAATGTATCACTTAACTTAAAGGTGTAAGTCTCATTGACTTCAATTCCTTCATCATAACTAACAAAGTAGATAGTTACACCTTCTTGAGAGGAGCCTATGACAAACCCCATGAGCATCTGAACCCCACCTTGCAATCCCCACATGAATAAAGGCATTAAAATGAAGGTAAAAATTACATAGCGAGTTCTTCTCGCGCTTTGTAATTCTTGTTTGACCAATGCCATAATTTGCTTTATCGTACTCATTTTATCACCCACGCCTTATTAATCGAGAAAATAATCCCCGCTTTGGTTGAGTGGTTAAATCCTCTTCCAAAACACCTTCTCCTGTCGTTAATCCGACAAATACGTCTTCAAGATGAGCTTTTGTGAATTGATCTTCGAGTTCATCTGGAGTACCGATCGCAGCAAGCTTTCCTTTAACTAGTATTCCTACACGATCACAAAGTTCGTCAACTTCTGATAAATCATGTGTGGTTAGTATTATAGTTTTATGCAGTTCCTTTGACAACCTTTTAATTAGATTCCGTACTGTTCGCGCGCCAAGAATATCAATACCAGTTGTAGGCTCATCAAGAAAGATCAAATCTGGATCCATTACTAAAGCACGAGCAACAAGAACTTTCCGCTTCATACCACCTGAAAATTCCTTTGTGACATCGTTCTCCCGACCACGAAGACCAATCATGTCAATTAGTTCTTCAGTTCGTTGATGAACCTCTCCGTTTGGCATGTTACCATAAATTTGCCCGTAATACATAATATTCTCTTTGGCAGTGAGATTTTCGTATACCTCCGCCTCTTGAGGTAAAAGGCTTGCCTTTTGTCTAATCTTCATAATGTCTTTTTTTATATCGAATGGTCCTAGACCATTGTATACAATTCGTGCAGTCCCAGAGGTGGGTTTAATAAGCCCAATCAACAATCGAATTAGTGTAGTCTTTCCTGCACCGTTAGGGCCTAATAAACCAAAAACCTCTCCTTTTCTAATCGTAAGGGATACATTATCTAGCGCTACGTTGTTTTTAAACTTTTTTGTCAAATTTTCAATTTCAATGATATTCAAATATTGTGTCACTCCATTTATTACTCTAAATTTAATGAATTATTCTTTTTTAAGGATAGTTCTTGATTTTAGATAGTGTAGACACGTTTTTGAGAATTCTTATTACTTAGTTAACTATCTTAGCTTTGAATTTTTAAACAAACTTAATGCGGAAATTCAAAAGAGGGGGGAAGATTAATTGGATATGATCCTCTTAATCTCCCGAAGTTCATCAACCATCAATCACCTATCTTCTGAGAGAACTTTCCGAATCTCTCGTAGTTCTTCAAGCACTTCCCTCTGAAATATGCTGTCTCCAATTGCCTCCTCATATTGAATGGGCTGTCCAACCTCCGTTGTGGTCGCATATTGTCCTCGGAATCTTCGTAACTCTTTTAGTACAACATCCCGCACTTCTTTGAAATTACTAATTCCTTCGATTTTTTCCTCAGGACCTGTTTGTTGACCAGACTTTCCAGCTGTTTCTATTTCACAAGTTCCAATACCAAATATTCGATCATATATACCGTATCGAGAAGATACGTTAGTGATAGTTCTAAAAGGTACATGTTTAATGGTTTTATTAATAATACCTTTTTTAACGATTACTTCAGTATCCTCAATGATATATTCAATATTTCGGACATAATAGATCACTAAAATAACGGTAAGCAGCATTAAGATAATTGAAATAATGAAATACCAAGTCACGAGATCAGGGAACGCTGCTTCAAGCCATCTTCCAAAATCATCACTATCAGTATCAGTATCACTATCTAGACTTACAAAAAAAGTAATAATTCCTCCAAAGATAATGATTACCCCTGTTACGGCTATGAAGGTCGTTATTATATACAGGAATAGTTTATTCCTGAACGCAGAGATGGGATAGAATGGTTCTCCTTTTTGAATATTTTTTTCCACTTATTTTTCACCTAAATTTTCTTTCTTAATAGATCTTTTATATTTCGTAACTCATTAATTGTTTCCCTCTGTATTCTTGACAGATCTTCAGTAGTTCCCGTCTGGGTATAAACAGCACTTCCCAACACAGTCCTATGATAGATTCGAAGTTGTCTAAGAATATAATCACGGATTTCGTGATATAATGGTAACCCCTCTAGCTTTTCTTCGGGACCCGTTGCTGCACCTTTACCTGCAGTTTGAATGTTCACGCAACCAATCCCAAAAAGCCGATCCAATGGCCCTGCTGTAGTTGAGATATTGGTAACAGTACGATATGGACAATATTTGACAGTTTTGTTGATTAAACCCTTCTTAACAATAACTTCATCACCATGGACGATAAACTCCATTCTATTAACATATAATGGTAATAAGATCATGGAAGGGACAATTATGACAAAGCTCAAGACCCAATAGAAGAATGTAAAAGTACTTTGGAAATTCACCGGTATTGGTTCTTCTTTAACAAGTAATATAAACTCCCAGAGAAAAGTAATCGCAGCGGTAATAACAATCCAAACGAAAAACACCGTCAGATAATATTTCCACAGAAGTGCTCGTGTTGGATAAATTCGTCTAGTTTCAGGGGTTGGATATGTTCCTTCTCCTTTCTCAGGCTTAATAATTGTGACTTTAGCCATAATTCATTTCACCTATTCTGTATTTCTTTAATCAATATTTCAAATTGTTCAAGTAGAGGTAATTCTTGTTCTTTTGATGACAAGGTAATTCCACGTTCATGGCATATTAAATCTAGTATTTCTTGATTACGCTTTTGACATTCATCTGTTATACACTCATGTTTCCACCAAACAACGATTCCTTTCTCCTCGGTGAAGATAAGGTATACTTTTGTATTATGTTGCCAATCGAATCCAGTCATTACTCCAGAATCAGCAGGGATATTAGCTAGGTCAGGATCTAATCGAAGACTATTAGCAATCCTCTTCAGTTCCTTCTCAAGTTTCTTTCTAATTACTGATTTAGTCTTACGAATATAGCTAGATTTCTTTTTAAGTTTTTCAGCAATTTCTTGTGCATTAAACCCTTCATTGATAAGATGGAAAATGTCCAACTCATTTTCCGTCAGGATATAATCCTTTTTATCCATTGGTGGGTTCATCTCTGTTACTAGATTCGAGTGTTAATGTTACCAATTCTGGGTAACGTATTACCATTTCTATTTATAAAATCTTCTATTAGGGAAAAAGCATGTGTTTAATCATTGTGATTAAAGGTTCCACAGAAGAATTTTATGAAGATGTTAAAGATAGAATCAATAGGAATATAGATCGTTTAATAAAATCAATCGATGGTGTTCATGATTTATCCATCATGAGACCCAAATAGGAAGATTACACTCCACAAAAATCCAGAGGAACTGATTTTGGATTTTTCATAACTAAAGCTATTGTAGACGATCACGAGGGAAAAATTGACGTTAAATCACGCAAAGGGATGGGAAGTATCTTTACGGTCACAATCCCTACAACTGAAAAAGTATCAAATCCAGATTAAACCTTTCCATAATTCTATATAACTTTTTAAGGAGAAGATATTTCACATAACTCTAGACAAAAGATGAAAGTTAAGCAATTTCAAAAGAATGGCAGTATTGTACTTCAGCTCAAATTAAATTTTTTTGAGAAAATATATGGCGGGGCTTACTTTATTTATCCTGTTCTCTTCTTTATCCTCGCTATTCCAGTGATTGCACTATTTATGTATGAGTTGTCACAAGAAACTATCGCAGTTTTAATATTATTGTTGACAATCTGTCTCGGGAGTTTATTAGTGCATATTTTTACAGGTCGTTTTCCTAAGATTTTTCTACGCAATCAAAATACATTATTTGAGGTTAAAAACCATCAAATCCAAGTTTCTTCCAAAGACACTGTTGTGATAGAAAGACGATTAATAGCATATTACAGTAGGGGAGACTCGATAACTACTGACGTTCATCCCTATCATCGCATCAAATGGTTTCTATATTATAAACCTGACAATCAGAAGCGAATTAAACTCGCTGACTATCTTGCAAGAACTGGTGATGGTTTTGATGAATTAGCTGAGACTATAGCTGAACTTCTTCAGATTCCTCTTATTGATAAAACTGGGGAAAAGGAGGTAATCCGAGGTTGGGGAACTACTGATGAATTTATCGGAAATTTAATCAAAGAGGGGAAGGTAA
>JBHLPQ010000113.1:0-12328 GCA_048939265.1 Promethearchaeota archaeon | reverse complement strand
TCATTTACAATATTGATGGAGAGCGGATCAGCTTGCCATAGTAAAGCTCCTGTTCCTCCTTCAAGTGCAATAAGATCATAAGCAGTTGATACCAAATAATCTGGAATGCCGTCTCCAGTCAAGTTTGCAGGTATAACTTGTCTGACAGAAGTCATATAACCATCTACAGAAGCTGTACTCCAAAGTGAGCCTCCAGTGTTATTTAATGCAAAAATATCTCCCCAACGACGGGTTTGACCATATGATTCATCCCCTTTTAGAGCAAAGAATAATTCATCAACTGAATCTCCATCTACGTCAGCTATCGTTATCAAGTCTGTGCTATCAAAAATTCCCCCAACAGATGTAGACCATAATGAGGTTCCTAATCCACCCTCATAGGCTTCTATCTGGCCATAGGTTCCTCCAAGGATGATATCATCTATTTGATCATTATTTAAATCAGTAATTGCTAGGTCATAAGATTGACAGACAGATAAAGGTCCCCAAAGAAGGCCACCGTCTCCGTTAAAGACTCGTAATTCACTTTCCCAGAAAGCTGCAGCTAAATCATCTATATCATCCATATTGAAGTCACCTACGCCTAATTGTATAAGCTGAGATTCTGATGGAATATAACGCCAGAGTTCTGTCCCATTCCCACTCATAACTAACAATCCGCTACTACTTTCACCATACGCGTGTCCAGCAAAATCATCTATACTATCATTATTGAAATCTCCTACAACTAATTCATTCCATAAGCCTGTAAAAGTAGTTGATTCCCAGTAAAGAGTGCCTGTTCTACCATTAAAGGTTCTAAATCCAACAGAGATGTCTTCACCAGGAATATTATCAAATTCACCGACAATAGGATCATAATAAAGGATGGTCTGGTCCATAATATAGTTTCCTATTTCTACTTCCCATAATAAATTCCCGCTGTTATCGAAAACACTTAAAGAATTACTAGAACGTATAACAATGTCTGTTGCCTCGCCAGAAGCGCTTGAATCCAGTAAAGCTACTCCAAAACCCCCACGAGTCAATTTCTGCCACTCAATCTCCCCATTCTCTGAATTAATTGATGCAAGAAATTCAAGTCCACTAACAATTATCTCTGGTATGCCATCAAGATCAATATCTCCTGATGTGAGGGTGGCCTTCCCATCAAAAATATACCTGTCAAAGTACCATGAAGGGAGACGACTATCTACAAGATGAACCATCCAAATAGTGTTACCTGTTATTCCATCAAAGAGATAGAGATTTCCATCTTCAGAGACAACAGCTATATCTGAGTTGAAATCACCTGATACATTCGTAATTACTTCAAAATCGAAGATTTTATCATCAGGTTTATCAATTTGGCCCCACTCCCACATTTTCAAATCAGGTACAGTCTTTGTCATAACTAGAGGGCAAAGATTTTCAGTGATCTTGTTCGAAGGGGATTGAACACTGTTGTAAGTTGCAGAAAAAAGTCCTAAGAAAATTATACAAACAATTACAACTTGAATCATCCTTTTAAGCATTTTATTCACAATCATTGTTAGAATTAAGAATTAAATTTGTCTATTCGATTTTTAAGATTTTTCTATTCTTGTTTGAAAAAACTGATTTTGAAGTTAAACTACACCTGTTGTCACGTTAAGTATACTTAGTATGTCTAAGTCTTTCGCATTAATGAGCTCTAAGTCGATAAAGTATTATAGAAATCTTAATTATCCTATTGCTAGAACTTGTTTTTTGGTAGTGATTGAATGGGGTGTACAACAGGCGCAAAAATCTTTAAGGATGAGCAAATCCTTGTTGTGTTTAAAAATAAAGACTTTAAAGTTAAAAATTATATCGATAAGCTGTCTTTTGAACATTCACATGCTTTTGGTGTACGGGGCCAAAATCTTCGTATTCAAGAAGCAGCTGGATTCTCAATTGGAGTAAATCAGTATGGTCTTGTGGCTGTAAACTCGAATATATTAGCTACTTCAGACTCCCCTTATGATTTGATTACTGAACGTATTGTTTTAGAAGCTAAGAATACAGATGAGGCAATAGCGATCTGTGAGGAAGAGATTCGAACTAAGGATTATCAATGGTGTAACATGGTCATAGCAACTCCTCAACAGTTAACTGCTATTGAACTTACATCATCTGAAATAGCTACTGAGCAATCAAAGGATTATCTGGTTCGAACGAACCACCACTTAATCCTAAAGACCAAGGAAGCTATGATTGAAGCTGATGCTGATAAGGAAAGAAGTAATATCGAGCATAGTGAAATACGGTTTAAGAAAACTGACAAATTCCTCAGTGTTTCTTCAGATGTAGAGGATATTGTACCTTTTTTGAGATCACACCATAAAGCTGGAATATGCCGTCATGGTCGATCTATCTTTCAAGATCTATCATATACAACAGTTTACAGTTATTTAGTTATGATAGATTTCAAGAAGAGCCTAAAAATAGGGTTCAATGTTGCTAAGGGACCCCCGTGCCGATCGCGTTTTATTAAGTTGAATTTAGAATTTCCAATAACCACAGTGAAAAAGCGACAGATTAAGCAATATTATCCTATTTAGATTAATCTTAGTAATTCTATTCTAATGGGAGCCAGCTATAATAGTCATTATTCGGTCATTTATCTTATCCCCCATCGTATTGAGAAGTAAAAACTGTATTCCAGAATTACCAATGGTGTGACTAGAAGTATTTGATTCAATCATACCTTATCTCCCACATAACCCTCTAGAACCTAGATAAAACAAGATAATAAGAAAATTTAAAACTAATTAAGAATCAAATATTATTGAAGTAGGAATGAATTCACGAGAACGAGTTTTAATTGCTTTTGATCACGAAGAAGCAGATCGGGTTCCTCTTTTTGAAGCGTGGATTGAGACTGAAATAGTAACTGCATTAGGTGGAGATCCTTATATTGCTAGGGAGCAACTCAACCTTGATTGTATGCCACTTGGATTACATCCTAAGAATACGAGAGCGTATGGAGATGGGGTTGATGAGTGGGGTCGTGTTTTCAAAAATGGACACTATCAGTCAGGATTGATTAAATCTGAGGAAAATCTAGAGAAATATACTACGCCACTCTCACACGCTCAAGATTGGTTTCCTACTGAGAAAATTAAAAGTATAAAACGAAAATATGGCAGCGATTACGCTTTATTTTTTGGATGGCATGATTGTTCTTTAGGATTGACTTATTTAGGTATGGGGATAGAATATTTCTTTCTCTCCTTGTATGAACAACCTGAATTAGTAAAAGCAGTAGTTGAAAGGAGTACTGACTGGACTATTGCGTTAGTTGATCAAGCCAACCAAGTTGAGGTAGATTTCATTATTCTTGGAGATGACACAGCTGATAATTCCCGTCCTCTGATATCACCCAAGTTATTTCGTGAATTAATCCTACCAGAATATAAGAAAATTGTAAAAGCTTCTGATGTTCCAATAATCTGGCACAGTGATGGGCACATTACTCCCCTACTTCCAATGATTATCGAAGCAGGTTTTACTGGGGTACATTCACTTGAACCTAAAGCGAATATTGACCTTACACACATTAAAAAAGAATATGGTGATAGCCTTGTTTTATCTGGGAATTTAGATACAACAGAAATACTTTGTCAAGCAGATCTTGATCTTGTTAGAAAAGATGTCGAGCGATGTATAAGGCAGGGAGGTCCTGGAGGGGGGTATCTCTTCTCTTCTAGTAATAGTTTATTTGAAGGACACAATATAGAAACCATTGTAGAAGCATATAAGCATGCGAAGCAGGTAGGTAGCTATCCCATTTCTTTTTGATTTAGGATTTAACTTGAAGAAATATCAAAAAAACTAAAAAAAGGAGATAAGTATTATTTTATTGCCATTAATCAGTGTTAATCAATCTATTCAAAGTGAATTAACCCTGAATAACGTTTTTAGCTAAAGAAATATATTTGTTAAGTTTAGCTTGTTCAATTCGATCAGTTAAAGGAGCATTTCTATCTATCAAATCATGCCATTTTTTTAATTCATTATGAAGTTGTTCTTGTTCTTTTTTAACTTGCAAGGATAATTCTCCCATTCCTTTCTCCTCCGTAGTTATTTTTGCAATTTCTAAAAGTTTATCTGCGCCTTCTGCATCACCCTCTAATAATGAAAACTTAGATTTAAGTAACATTGACTGAACATACAATAAGGACGACTGTTGTTTAATTGAAATATCATGAATTTGAGTCAGTAATGATTTAACTTGAATTAATACCTCCTCTTCTCCGTATAATTTTAATTCGTCCATTAACATTTCGCATAGGTTTAACATTGCGAAAACTTTGAGGTCATGGCTTACAATTTCTTTATCCATTAAATGCTCAAGTAACTCTTGAGCTTTTGATTTTTCCGTCATCCGAGGACTTGCTCTAAAAACAGCTGCTTTTGAGAGTTGATATCGAAGATTTATGATTTTATTATCCTCTTTTTCATTGATTTGCTCTAATATTTGTAAATAGTTGTTAGCTTCCTGACGTGAGTTCATTCCCAAAGTAACAATGATTAGTTGGAAGAGAGTTTCAGAGATTTCCAAACTATTCCCTATTTCTTCACGAATTTCTAAACCCTTTTTTAAATAATTAAAAGCTTGATGGAGTTCATTTTTCCATTTGTAAACATTTCCAATATTGGTAAGAGAGTAAGCAATCCATTGAGGATTTCCTTGTTCCTCTCGTAAAGCTAGGCTCTTTTGATGATAATTTAAAGCTTGGTCCAGATCTCCTAATGCTCCATATATCTCACCAATATTATCTAAAGACCAAGCAATGTTTGACTTATTTTTTAATTCTATAAAATACTCATAACTTTTCTTAAAGTGATCCAGAGCTTGACCAATATCTCCTTTCTGTTTAAAAATTTCACCTAATTGTATCAAAACAAAAGCAAGACTTTCCTTGTTACCAATCTCTTTATTAAGCTCGTAACTTTGGTAATATACTTCCAGAGCTTGTTCTAATTCTCCTCTATTCATATAAACATTACCAATGTTTGCAAGCGCCCAAGCGATTGTATATTTATTATCAATTTCCCTAAATATATCAAGACTCCTTTCATAATGGTTTAGGGCATTCTTATGATCTCCTCTTTGCATATAAACCTGGCCTATATTAGTAAAGACCCTAGCAACCTGTTCCTTGTTTTGAACTTCTTTAAAAATCATCATGCTTTGTTGAAAATAATCTAGAGCGTTATTAAATTCCCCTTTTTCTCTATAAGTCTCCCCAATATTATTGAGAGATAGGCCAATGTTGAGTTTATCCCCTATTTTTTTGTAAAGAATTAAACTTCTCTGAAAATGCTCTAGGGCCTCATTAAAGTCTCCTTTCATTTGATTAAGAATTCCAATATTATTATATGCCCCCGCAATACTTTGTTTATTTCCCAGTTCCTCCATGATTTCTAACCCCCTTTTATAATATGTTAAAGCTTCATTTAAACTCCCCTTTCGAGCATAAATGTTACCAATATTGTTTAATGAAAAAGAAACCTCATTTTTTAAACCAAGTTCTTCACGTAAAGATAGACTTTCCCTGTGATATTCCAAAGCTTGATCTAAATCACCTTTTCGTTGGTGTATATTCCCTTTGTGACTTAAGAAAGAAGCTTTTTTTAGTAACATCTCTTCTTGAGATTCATCCTCTATTAATTCTAACAATTCCTGTCCCTTTTTAATAACATCTAAACTGTCTTTATACCTACTAGTTCGCCATAATGCTTCAGCTTTTACATTAAAAGCATCAATCACATATTTTGTGTATCCCAATTCTTGTGATTTTTTAGAATTGAGATCAGCTAAGCTCAAGCATTCCTTAAAGTTCCCTAACTTAATTAAAATGGTACACTCAAGGATATTATATTCGATTTGTCTCCGTTCTGTCATTTCTGGTTGATTCTTAAGAGATTTTACATTATTCAGGGCTTTTGTGAATTCTCCTTCATCAATGAGCTGTTTTATGATCCTTTTTTGTTCCTCAAAATTCATTGGTGATGTTTCCCTAAAAAAGTTCAATTATTTATTGTTCATAATATTATATTCAATAGGAATTCTAATGTTTTAAATGCCAACAAAGGGGATCTTCAGACCAAAGATCACCAGTTAAGGCATAGGCAGAAGCTCGGCACCCCCCATGACATTGATTCAATAAATAGTGGCAATTGTGACATTTTCCCTTTAATTTTTCTTTATCTATATTTCTAAACATATTCAATACTGCAGAGTTCTTCCAAATCTCCCCCAGTGACTGATGTTGTAGATCACCCGCTAAAAAATCGTGTAGAAATGGACAAGCATATATTCGTCCATTGGGGTCAATGACCAGTTGACTTGTGCCTGCTGCACAACCCATAGACGGGAAAGATGTTGCAGGGGCGGATTCATATTTATCTCCTATTAGAAGGGGATAATTCTTTTCTGTTAAGATGTTTATCACCCCTTTATGTTTCTTCTGAAGCCCTTGGAGCATTGTAACATTTTCCATTAAAAGTTCAGGCGTGAGTAATAGATTTTCACGGTTTAGTTTTCCTCTACCTACTGGTAAGAAAGAAACAGCTTTAAATGTATAGGCTCCCAATGAAATCGCCAATTCTACCATCGATTCAAGTTCATTGCTATTCATTCTCGTCATTACAGTATTTATAGTTGTACGAAAACCTGCATTTGAAAACAATTTGATAGAGTTTGTAGCTTTTTGAAATGCTCCCTCCATATTCCGAAATTTATCATGAGTCTTTTCTAAGCCATCTAAACTGACTTGAACATCAAACAGGTTGATATTTTCAAGTTGTTTAATTAAATTATCATTAACAAGGATACCGTTGGTTGTGACACTCATTCCAATTGGATATCGTGATACATAATTCAAAATTTCTAGCATATCTTGTCGAAGAAAAGGCTCACCTCCAAGAAAATTGATGTATAGCACCTTCATATTGACCAATTGATCTACAATGTTAAAAACACCCCTTAATGACATTGGATTAGATTTTTGATTACCTGCATCTACTAAACAGTGTTTACAGCTCAGGTTACAAGCATAAGTTATATCCCATAATACATAAAGAGGTGCCGATAGAAATGATGGTTCTCTTCTCATGTTCGGGGGATTATAGGGAGGAATTTCACCTCTTTTCCTTTCTCTACGCCAGTTGATAGCATAGTAACGATCAAAGAGATCAAAAGCATTATCAATATGTCTATTAATTTCTAATTCTGAAAGATTAAACTCTCGTGAGATGATATTTTTAATTTCTTTAATGGAGAAGTATCCCTCGCTTAGTTCCAAGACCCTAGCTTGAAGTGGATTAATTTCTGTATAAGAAAGAAATCGATTGAATAAAAAACCTCCAAACCATTCATGTCGAAAAATGATGAAAGGAAAACGTTCAGGTATTAGTTCAAAATTTCTAGTATCCATTATTCTATTCTTGCCTAATTTTCTTGTCTGCTTTTTGCCATATCTATCAATGAGTAATTCCTAGTACAAGCATCGCTATTTCTCAAATTTACTCAGTTCTTCATTCCTGAATTTTTCTATCTCACTAAGCATTTTTTCTACTGAACGTCGGTATTCAGCTGGTATTTTCTCAAGATCGATAACCGCATAACGTTTAATGTCAATTGGGACGGGTGTGATATTAGGGCAATAAGTTTCCTTCCGACATATTTCTATCCAACGTTCTTCATATCCAGGGGGTTCAGGTGTGATATTGGGGCACACGGTCTCGCTAAAGCATATAGTTTGAGGTCTACATATTGATAGACGTAAACAAGGTATAATTGTCTGATCCCAGCAAGGACGGATCCTTGGAAGCGGTAATCGAATATTTAACTCATTTAGTACATCATCAATGTGATTCGCAACCGCCCAACCATAACAAGTACCAGCCCAAAGCAATCCTACGATTTTATTGCTCATATCCAACAATAAGCTACCCGAATCACCAAAAAGAATGACAGCTTTATTGATAGGTCTAATCACGATTTGATCTTCGAATTGAATTTGATGTCCCTGTTGACTCACCATAGGATAAAGCATATCCCATGAAACATCTTCAATCAACCCTTGACTGTACTCTGTTGTGCGACCACTTTTTTGAACATAAGTGACACTTTGATCTGCATGTGTTAGTCTTCGATAACCAGTGGGTATACCAATATCATGAATATCGTCTAGTACATCCCCAGGAACTACCTCAGCAATAGCTGCGTCAACTTTATTCCAATTTGGTACTAGTTCATACTCAACCCACCGCTTGAGGGTTCCAATCACATTAGTAGGATCATCACAATTGTTATCAGAGAGGCAGTCTCCAACTCCAGGTTGAACGATATTATCGCCAGCGTACGCTACAGTTGTACTAGTATCATCAGAATTCGCCAGAACATGGTTACATGATAGAATAACATTGGAATCGTCCGTATTATCAATAAAAAGTCCACCTAGCGTGCCTACTGTCATGATTGTTTGATTAGTGCATGGGTCAATTCGATTCACCCAATAACAATCTCCGATACTATCTCCTCCTCGAGCAGGTCGTGCTCGAAAAGTATGAGCAAAAGGTTGAACTGTCCCTATTTGAATTACATCAGTTTGTACATCATCCAGTTTACTGGGAATTCGTTCCTCTTCTTTGAGTTTTTCTAATGGAAATTTCTTTGTAACATATACCCGTATAACAAATTTTTCAGTGTACTTACTGTTGGTGATCTTGAGGCCGATACCAATCCCATTGACGTTCGGATAGGATTTTATCTTTTCTCGAAATTTTATCTTGATTTCCTTAAGATGTTGGAATTCTTTTTCATCCATTACACACCTCTCCAATTTTTCGTGTTCCATACAAGAATAATATGAATTCTTGCATCTGATTCCTTATAAATGTTAGGAATGATTTTTTCTATTATATTTTGGATTTTTGAGTCCCAATGAGAAAATTGCCAATCTACAGCTTTAATATTTTTAGCTGAGAGGTTTCGTACTTTTGGTTTTCATTTATCTAGAGGTAACCTTAGTCATTTTTATAATTAGAGCTAATCCTTGAAAGGATATGTCTGGTTGTTAGTCTTTAGGAGTAGAAATTATGAATTTAGATCTATAATCTAAAACTTTGCTATAAACATTAATAGTTCCACCCCATTTCTTTTTGACCTAGAGTTTAATTTGAAGAAGAAAAAAAAATAAAAAAAAGGAGAGAGGTATATAGGTATTATTTTCTCTTTTTGATCTTAATACCTATAATCACAAGGTTCAACATAAGAATCATTGGGAGAATGGTGAATCCAGGTGTACTTTCGCCACCGTCATCAGTTGAGTCTTCTTCAGCGATCGTCCAGAGACTAAAGTGTGTGGTGTTACAATAGAGTGTATCACCTTCTAACCATTGATATTTAGGAGCTTCCCACTCTTTGGAAGATTCATTATAGAACATGAATTTTAATTTTGTCATGTTTTTAATACCAAGTTGATTCTTGATTTGGTTTGTGAATTGATAGGAAAAATTCGCCTGGATCTGAGCACTATTGTTCAATTCAATAGCAAATGTTTGTGTCCGGATCTGATGTTTAGCTTTCGTCATTACTTTAGGAGATTCATCATAGTTGGTTACCGTAATCTCTGAACTTTGATTTAATTTTAATTCTAGGGAAAATCCACTTTGTGTCTTGATCTGATATCTATTACCAGCCTGAACTGCAAATCCTGTTTCATTCTGACATTCAAATGGTGTCCCTGGGGTAGGATTTTTATCAGCAGATTCTGTGTCTACTGATCCAAGGATTGTCCAAATGCTGAAATGTGTTGTGCTACAACAAACGGATGCTCCATTTGCTGTTTTTTCAACCCAATTTTGATGAGCATATTCCCACTGAAATGCTGCAGTGTCATAATAAGCCCATCTAAATGTTGATACATTTCCAAGACCAGATAGCTCATTGCTTGTGTAATTCCTACACATTGTTGCATTCATTTCAACAGTTCCATTCAGTTCAATATTCATATAACGATTAACAGTCCGGGTTTGGTTTGGTAATGGACCTGCGGGATTGGTATCTGATTCTTTGATTTGAAGTTTCACGCTCTCATTCGTACAGATTTGGATCTGATTTCCAGATGTGGTTCTTACCTGGGTTCTTTCACCAGCTGTTATGTTAACTTTCTCACCATTACCAGAAGTTAACCAAGGCTCATCTGGAGGATCGCTTATGATTGATGTAGAGTCACCAGTGCCAGCTGTAAGAGAGTATACTCCTAAAAGACCCAGAATTATTACAAAAACAACCATTTTTTTGGGGATCATTTTAATCACTAATTTATTCTTTATTGTGATAGAGGTTATTCAAGATAAAACTCACGCTATATAACTAAATTGAGGAACACTTTTTTGGTGAGTTAATTAATCGAAGTAACTACCCATCTTGTCACTTAGAATGAAACTTCGGATTTTTTGACAAATAGAGTGCCTTGTTGGTACATCAATTGGTTTTATTTCGTCTATCAATGGCTTTCATGAATTCATTGTATTTGGTGGAATTAAGAAAGAACCGATCGTTTCTTAATCTTGTTAGATTAATTTTTTGAAATTTTTTCATGTGATACCTGATTGCTTCCTTGGACGATCCTAAGTATTCTGTTAACGCGTTGAGATCCCAAGACTCCGTCTCCCTGAATGCTTTTGCTATTCTAAATCCTAATCCAGATATTATAGCAAAATAAATTTCTAAATAAGCTGGATTTGGTTCATTTCTTAACAAATAAAAAATTTCGTATTGTCCTACAACCTTGCGCTTAATTATTCTGAAATCTTCTAAAACTTGTAGGTGCCATCGAAGACTTGAGGTTCCGATATCTAACTCTCTCTTCAACTCACGAAAATGTAAAAAATCTCGTTCTTCAAGTGTATGTATTATTTTACTACGATACTCATTTTCATAGACATCATATTTATTTATTCTTCTTACCGCTGGGGGATAAATTATCTGCCCTATTAATAAAAGTGGAGTAAGTATTAAAATTGAAAACCAATCACGATCTTTAGGAATTTCAATTGTTCTTTTCTGAAAAATCCATTTATTAAATGTGTAAGCTAATCCAACGAGTAAAAGAGCTACAGATGTGATAACTACTCCAGTCTGAACAGTTTCTTTTGAAATATTAAAGAATGGTATAATCAAGGCCTCCCCATTTGGGTCTCTGATATCAGAACTGGAACTAGGCTGTGAGTTTTCTTGAAACATGATTTCAGATGAAATTACTGATGTTAAGAATTGACTAAATGGAATGAATGATGAATTATACTGGTTTAACGCTAGGGGAACCGCACAAATGAACCCCATTTGTCGTTTAAATCCTGTTATCGTTGCCTTACCATTAGGAGTATCCTGACTTGTTGCTATTGCATATGAATCATCAATTGGAGCTGTTATACCAAAACTACCTAGTACTTCAAATTTCGTGTCTTTAGCAATCTGATAGGGAGACTGGGTGTAGGTATCATTGATTATTGTTAGGGTTATACTTTCTGTAGCATTGCCAGATGGCCATTCTTTTTGACCTGCACCGATATTCAGTCCCAATAGAGTGTGAAATGAAGTTGGAAAACGCCATATCTGTTGGGAAATGATACAAAAAATTCCACCGTCCACAATATAATCTTCAAGATTGTCTACAACGGTCTCATTAAATGGAGTGTTTATTTGATTTAGAATCATTATGATTCGGGAATATCTATTTAAATAATCTCCATTTAAAAATAAATCATTCAAGTCTTCAGAAACCTTGATGTCAATGAGGGTTCCTTGGGAGTTTATAGATTCATTTATATCCATCGCTAAAGAATAATCTACGATATTTTCCGTGATGAAAAGGGTAGGTTCATTTTGAGTGCTAGTAACTGGCCCAGATGTGGGAGTTAATTGAATAAAAAAAAGAATGAGTATCATTCCAAGTATCCATGAACCTTTCTGGGCACCTTGTCCAACTTTCAATAAATAGACCTCGATAATCTGGGCTGATTTATTTAGCTATGTTTAACATATTTCTATATTTTTGATTATTGGATCACTTTTTTGGGATCACTTTTTAAATGTAAAAACTAATCACAAAGCAATTTTTATCTTGAAATTAATAAAAAGGGAAAAGTAAAGGAGAGAGTTTCATTCATTGGCAATTCGATCCTCCTAATTCGCAAATTCTTGAATCCACAGTGACCGGCTATTATTCGCCGCAGGGGTGGTGAACAGTAGATAGTTGGTCGTTCCTGGTTGATCTTCATTAGAAATCCATGCAACGGATATTGTATA
>JBHLPQ010000270.1:969-4180 GCA_048939265.1 Promethearchaeota archaeon | reverse complement strand
ACACCTAGAATGAGTCCTAAAAGTAAACAAGTAAGCATTATATCATTTTTCATACCTTCACCTCAGCTCTTGGAAGGTGATCAATATCAATTAAATATAAATATATGTCGAATACTGCAATAACAGCTCCATGATCACCCCAGCGAAGAAACAATGTTTCCCTCCATTCTTCTCCTATAAAAGGATCGCGAGTAGGATGTGATATTGTGAGTATAAAGACCATCACGGGAATCCAGAGTAGAGAAGTCCAGGTAAATGTCAACAGCGTGGCCTCTGCTCCAATTTTAAAAAAATGGAAGAAATTGAATCCCCAATCCCATGGATCCAATTAGGTACTACTTTTTACCTGATTTAGTTATGAAAATCGTGAAGCAACAGAGAGTACAAACTATTTAAGGAGAGAGTATCACTAATATTAAGACCTGATATGAAAAGGCAGGTGAGTTTTCTAACAAATGTCTATACAAAAGATATTATTGTCATTGTATTCTTCCTTATCTTACCGTTTGTAGTGTTCCTTCTCCCCCTATTAGCATTAACAACAAATACTTTGGTAGGTTTTCTATATGGTGCCATTTCGTTTTTTGGGCTTCTGATTGGAAAAAAATGGAAGCTGTTATTGATTTATTCAATATTACTCATTGTCTTTTTCTTTTCAGTTTTATTCTTACCCCAGCAATTCTGGGAGACGCTTATTATAATGACTGGCAGAGAAGTCCCAGAAGAGTGGAATTGGACGTATCTAATTTGGACCCCCTTTGATACGTACAAAATTGTGATAATGCTCCTCTTCCCTTTTCTGATTCTCTTTTTCTCTATTGTTATTTATTTTTTAACAGGAACCTTGCTTTTACGAAAGAATTATCACTCAATAGTGACACGATTATTCTTTTGCTCGTTTGTTAGTATGGGGATCGCTCATTTGGTTTATTTCTATTGGTTTTTTAGTACCTCTTCAATTTCCATCCTAAGCGCCTTAATCCCTGATCTAGTGTCTCCCTGGTTAGAGATAATTTTTTATGGATTTATTTTTATTGCGATGGTCACTAATACTCTTGCAAGTTACTATTTAGTAGGAAAACAGGTAAAAGCATATTCGAAAATGTTTTATTTCATTTCAGGTTTTTCATTTTCTATTAGCAGTTTTCTGCTTATAACAAAGGGGGAACCACACTCTGATTATTCTCTTATCGATATCCTTTTACCCCCAACGGGATATTCACCAGTTTTGGTATTTTTCTATATAGTCTCCCTCTTATGTCCAATAATTTATTCATTATATTATCTTACTTACTCTCCAGAGTGGATTACCTCAAAACGTCAAGAGTGGATAAAACGTACTAGACTTGGAATCCTGCTGTTAATTCCCTTTGTGATAGGAAAAGCATTAAGTTTTCTCCCTGGGGTAGATCCCTATACTGGACTCGTCCTTTTTATTATGCCTATTTTTTGCCATTATTTATCGATTCTAGTGATTTATTCTGGATTACCTGAATTATCAGAATGGTTCTTCGATGAAATAAAACTTCGATCGAGTCCAGAACTAATCCAGTTAAAACCAAATGTAAGTCTAGTGAAATTATGGGAGTTTATCGATGAGTGGCAACAAACCCGAGCTATCCAGGAGAGTGAGATGACCAATGATATGCTCGAAACTTATATTCACGAAGTAACGAAATATATCCACGATTGGAGCGAGCCCACTGGATAGTGGAGATTATTTTTGTCCTTTTCGCAGCCTTTAAAATGGGATAGTGTTAGAGGAAACTAAGATAACGAAAGCGGGATCCACCATACGATAAGTCATAGTTTATGTGAGGAAAATGCAAACCGAGAATAAAGAATCTCAGAATAAACCATCTCATGATAAGTCTATCTACACTTATCTCTATTATCATGACCCTCTCGTGATTCCGTTCCCCCAGAACAACGCTAGGAAGGAAGAGGACTAGACTCATATTTTATTTGCTTGCTTGATGTCCTCATTTCTTGTTTCGAACAGCGAAGTTATTTCTTTGATTATTTCAACAAACCCCAATAGGTTTTTTTCCTCTATCTCGTAAAACTTGACATTCATCTTCTTTGCTAGCTGTTGCCCCTGATCTGTGGAAATTAATTCTGATTTAGTATTGATTCCAACTAATGTAAATATCCCAGTCTCTCCAATGGTCTGTTGGGCCTCACTGATGATTTCACTGATCACCTCGATTGAATTAGGTTTAGCTTTATCGTACGCAAATATCCCGCCAAAACCTCCCTCAAAATAGGTCTTCCTTAATCTATCAAAGTGGGTATAAGAGCTAATGACTATCAATAAGAGTTTGACTTTGTGTCCATTTATCTCTAGTATCTTAGTATAAATCCTTGCGCCTATTGTAGCCAAATCATTATCTGTCCTAGGTTCTACAAATTTATCCATCAATCTTACCATTAAATCGTCTGGTACTCCGATCAGACATATTTTCAGGACATGGTCTAAAGTGTAGTTGGTTTTCATTATTCCCCTTATCTCCGCAAAATCTTCCCCAAAAACCGAAATGTAATGATAGAAAGAAAGAGGTTCCACGCAGACCGATGAGACGGACTACTATTATTAGAAAAGGGTACATAGTCACGATTAATGTCATCTAGTGTCAAAGGGGTGGTTGAGGGTAATATTTTCCCCCAATTCCCAAGGTACAGATGTAATCGTTAGTGGGAAAAAGAGATTTTGGCATTCTGTATTTGGTAAGTCTGTTGAACAGTGAGATCTCCCTCCATTGATCCAAGGACATTCAATAGAATCGTCCCTGTCTTATCCCCTACTAAATAATCGGACTCCTGCTGTTTCTCGAGAACCAAGGCTTCAATTGAGACATATTGTAGTATTGGAGTTATCTTATCTATTGTTATGACCTCTTCCATTGGTAATCCCCAAGTACTTTACCTTTAGAACGCTGAAGTTTTTAAGGTTAAAGATAATAGAACAGTGATGGTTACTGATTCTTTGGCCAAAAAACTCCATCATCAATTAATATTACAGGGATTTTCACTAAAATACAATTCAATTAGATGAGAGGTGTAAAAATGGATATTTATCGTAATACTACATACGATGAGGAGTATCTGAATAAGATTGAATTACTTGACCTCATTTCGCAACATGACAGATTCTTAGAGGGCCTCTTATTACTAGTTAAGGAAGAAGATCTTGATGTAAAAATGGAAGCTG
>JBHLPQ010000270.1:0-959 GCA_048939265.1 Promethearchaeota archaeon | reverse complement strand
ACGTATGCTGCCTCCTTGAGGGATGCTTTTCAATCAAAAATTCAAAAACCCATTTCTATTGCCCTTCCTGAGCCTCATGAGAAAAATAAGCTACTAACTTCTTTTCCTGAACTTAGAGAGAAGTATATTTCATATTGTCTTAATATATTAGATTATAGGTTTGAAGAAACTCACATTCCGAAGGAATCAGTGGAATTTCCGTTCTACAACATTTTAAAGACCAGGTTACTGTCATGTTATATCATTGCTTCCAGTTTGACAGCAATTACCTCTTATGAAGAAGCTGTTCTCCTGTTTCAGAAATATATGGAAATTTGGGTAGAGAAAGATCCCAACCTTGACTTTACACTTGATGAAGTGGATTACTTAATTGAAGGATCGAAGATGTTATATGGTAAGACTCATCATTTCACTGCAGGAATGCTGAAAAAAGGGATCGCGGTCTGGAAAGCAGAAAAATGCATGTGGCATGAGATTTTAAAAGCGTGTGAAGATTCCAAGCTCGCTTACGCCATAGCATGTCATGCTGATTTTAAGATGGCGAAGAAACTGAATCCAAATTTCACCTTATCTCGTACACAAACATTAATGCTTGATGCTCCTTACTGTGACTTTTGTTGGTACGACCAAAGGATAGTCAAAGAGTTAAATCACCCTCCCAAAGCCTTTTGGGACAATTTTAGATAAGTATTTAATTAACAAAAGCTTCTGGTAGAGTGCATTGGGGACAATAGTTGAATTAATAAACAGGAAAAATCACTTGAATGGTAGTATCTGAAGTGAGGAGAAAACTACGGAGTTACAAAGAGAGTTCCCGAAAGCTAAGTATGTACGTTTGGGTACAATTGTGGTGGCTATTCTCGTACTTCTGCCAAATACTGGTTATACTGATCAACTAATTATTGCTGTTCATCCAATTGAACAAGTAAATGCTTCACGGAATCTCCCCTCTCACTGTC
>JBHLPQ010000009.1:0-41811 GCA_048939265.1 Promethearchaeota archaeon | reverse complement strand
CCACTATTCCTACTATGTAAAACAAAGCAGTTATCCAGATAAAATCTAAGAATCCTCCCGGATGGCAAGAAAATTCTTCTTGTTTTACTTCATCACAACAGCTTGCTAGTTCCTCATGAATGATGTTTCCAGCTTTCTTCTCTTCTTCTGAACCAGCTAAACGGGGTCCAACTTCATCAGATATCCTCTGAATAAAATCAATCATCCTTTGACCCGATGGATCAATACGGTAATTGGGTTCTTCCAACATGTATCACCTAGAAGTTGAGTTTTTAAGTCAGGAAGGAGCTTGAGTAACCATGTAGTTTTCAATGCATCGGTGTTGTGAGAATTTATTCAGATAAAAAGGGAATTGATGCGTTGAAAAACACGTCTGGTACCTCAATCATAGGCCAATGACCACAATTTTCAATGACAATATGATTTGCGGTAGATATTCGATCATGAAGCAGTTTAGATCCTAACACGATATGAGGCATGTCATCATCCCCATTAATGATAAGAGTTGGAACATTAATTCGATGAATTGAGTTCCTGAGATCATATGAAGCTGCTTCTTTATGATTGAAGTAGTGATGAGGTCTAGCTGAAACAATCATATTTGTCAAATACTCATTTACTTGTGAAGAAACCTCTTCAAAATCATAAAAATGGACGACAGGTAATAAAATTTTTAGAATAGCCCTTTCTTTCTCATCCTCAGAAAGAGAAGTATTATTTTGAAGCTTATTGAGTGCGAATAATGCCTCTTTATACCCCTTCCTTCCTTTAAACCAATTACTGTAATCTCCAAAAGAAATTATAGGAGTAGTATCGATTAGAAGAAGACGTTCAACCTTTTGTGAATATTGGAGGGCATAGTTAAGTGCAACAAATCCACCATGACTATGAGCTGCAATTGCAATTTGTGAAATCCCCAAGAATTCTCTTAAGAATTCAATATCCTTAACATATTCTTCCATACTATAAGCATGGGGATCATTTAATCGCTGTGAACGGCCAAGACCTCTTGGTTCAAGATAAACAACCGTTCTTATCTTCTCAAATGGCTTAAGAGTGTCAATATAAGGTGTAACATCTCCACCCCATCCAGCTCCACCTGGTTGTATCAATAAAACAGGACCACTTCCCTGAACATAATACCATAGTTTTATTCCACGAATTTCTGCAAAGTGTTCCCCTGGAGAAAGCATCTCGCCATAATTCATTCATGTACCTTCTATCGTGTGCCTTTTT
Organism: Promethearchaeota archaeon; assembly: GCA_048939265.1. Lineage (GTDB taxonomy): Archaea > Asgardarchaeota > Heimdallarchaeia > Hodarchaeales > Hodarchaeaceae > Hodarchaeum. The sequence continues at coordinate 40,575 of JBHLPQ010000009.1, read as the reverse complement.
TGGATAATATGGACATTCATATCGTGAGATATATAAGATCTAATCTAGGAAGATGGTTGATGGATGGATTTGGAATGGAAACAGTACGAATTGAAGAAATGAACTGGCAAGATATTAAGGAAGCAATTGATCAGGGTTTTAAAACCGTTGTAATTGGCATTGGATCAATCGAGCAGCACGGGCCTCATCTTCCAACTATTACAGATACGTTAATAGGAGATGTTCTGGCAAATAAAGTAGCTGTCACGTTATCGAATACTTTGCAGGCTCCAACTATAAGAGTAGGGTGTTCAAGCCATCATTTAGCATTTCCTGGTACGATTTCATACAAGGAATCAACCTTGAAAGCTGTTATTCATGATTATGTGCATAGCCTTGTCCATCATGGTTTCCAGAATATTATTTTAATCCCTAGTCATGGCGGGAATTTTAAACCAATGCGAGAAGCTATTGATGAAATTAAAGAAGAGTATCCTGGCCATAAAATTATTGGTTATACAGACCTATTTGGACTACTGGATGCGTTACATAAATTCTCAAGTGAATTTGGAGTTACAGAAGAAGAATCGGGAGCACATGCGGGTGAATCTGAAGCTTCACTCATCTTAGCTCTAGCAAAAGATCTGGTAAAAACTGATCGTTTTGAACCCGGGTACGTTGGAATAATCGGAGTAGAGGAATCGCAACTCATTTTTGAAAAAGGAATGACTGCATTGACAAAAAATGGTATTTTAGGAGATCCAACCAAGGCAACAAGTGAGAAAGGTAAGGTTTACCTTGAAAACTTGGTTAAACTTCTTGTCGATGAGCTTAAAAAGGAATTAGAAAATTAACTTCAAGTTGATATAAGGAAAAGAAGGTTTGATGGCACAAGTTAACTTTGCAATCGTTGGGTGTGGACGAATTAGCGATTTACATGCTCTAGGGTATCTAAACAATAGCAACGCGAAAATTTACGCAGTTTGTGATATTGATAAAGAAAAAGCTCAAACAAAAGCGAAAGAATGGGGAGTTAAAGCGGAAAACATCTATTTTGACTTTTCAGAGATGTTGAAAGATGAGAAGATTGATGCAGTAGAGATATTACTCCCCCATAATTTACACGCTCCTTTTACGATTGAAGCAGCAGAAGCAAAAAAACATATTTCATTACAAAAACCAATGGCTAATTCCCTCACAGAATGTAATGAGATGATATCAGCCACGAGAAAAGCAGGTGTGAAATTTCGAATTTTTGAGAATTTCCGTTTCTATCCTCCATATATGATTGCAAAAAAGATGGTTGATGAAGGAAAGCTAGGACGAGTTTCCTCCATTCATATCAAATTAGGGCTTGGTGCGGGTGGCTGGGAAGTACCTATAGATGCATGGATATGGAGGCTCGATGAAAATCAATGTGGTGGAGGGCCGATTTGCTGGGATGATGGGTACCACAAATGGAGTATTGCAAGATGGTTAATTGAAGCGGAAATTAATTCAGTTTATGGGTGGATCGACTACACAGGCATCGTTGAAGATGACGGAGAGCCTAAATCTGACTCTCCAGCAAAATTCATCTGGAAATATAAGGTACCAAGAACATACGGAAGCATGGATGTTACTTATTCACGTAATTGCGAATTTCCATCCAAATATTATGCTGCTGATGAACGGGTCGAACTAACGGGTGACAATGGTTACATATGGATCAATCAGTGTACCGCAAATACGATACGGAATGAAGCTCCCATAATTAGTTTCCTTAACGGAGAATTGACGGAATATTTTGATATAGAGACTGATTGGCAAATTAGTTTTACGAATGCTGTTAACCACTTCATTGAGGCGATTATTAATGACACTACCCCTGAAGTTACCCCCGAGGAAGGGAGAAAAATCCAACAATTTGCTCAAGCGGCTCATACTTCTTGTAAAACACATAGAGAAGAACATCCCGATGAAATGACATAATCAAAAAAATGAATTGAGTGGATCTTACGATGAGAAGCATGAAAATCAAAGATGGTGTTCAACGTGCAGCAGCACGAGCTTTAATAAAGAGTATGGGTTTAGGACAGGAAGATATAGCCAAAGCATGGATCGCTGTGGTTAATTCCTTCACAGAAATTGTACCTGGACATGTGCATTTAAATAAAATTGCTAGAGCAGTTAAAGAAGGCATATTATTGTCTGGGGGTATGCCCTTTGAATTTAATACTGTGGCAGTTTGTGATGGTATTGCCCAGGGAACTGAAGGGATGAAGTATTCCTTACCAAGTCGAGATATAATTGTTGATTCAATTGAAATAATGATTGAGGCTCATGGGTTTGATGGAATGGTTCTTATTCCATCATGCGATAAAACTGTCCCCGCTCATCTTATGGCTGCTGCTCGGCTTAATATTCCTTCAATAATAGTAACTGGTGGACCAATGCTTCCAGGGGCGTATAATGGAAAAGAAATCAGTCTTGTAGAGATGAGAGAGTTTATTGGTAAGGTTCGAAAGGGAGAAATGACAGAACAAGAACTTTTTCATGTTGAAGAGTTGGCGTGTCCATCTGCAGGCTCGTGTAGTATGCTGGGCACTGCAAATACAATGGCAGCTATCACGGAGGCATTAGGAATGTCATTACCAGGTTGTGCCACCAGTCATGGAGTAATGGCAGACAAACTAAGAATAGCTCGCGATAGTGGCAAACAAATCATGAATCTATTGAGAATCCCTCTGTTACCTAAGCAAATCATGACTGAAAATGCAATGATTAATGCAATTACTGTTGATATGGCTTTGGGAGGCAGCTTAAATTCAGTACTTCATTTAACTGCTTTAGCTGAAGAGCTTGGATTGGATATTAGTCTAAAGCATTTTGATGAGATTAGTAAGAAAACCCCTGTCTTATGTTCATTAAAACCAGCTGGAGAACATTCTATTTGGAAGTTGGATCGATCTGGGGGGATTCCTTCTCTTATGGTGGAACTAAGTCCAAATCTTCATACTGAGACTAAAACAGTGACTGGGAAAACCATTCGAGAGAATCTTGATCAAATCCCTCCTAATCAAATCACAGATTCTGTTATTTACAGTTTACAATCACCAGTCCGAAATGAAGGGGGAATTGCAATTCTTTATGGAAACTTGGCTCCTAATGGCGCTGTAAGTAAACAGGTAGCTGTAAAACCCGAGATGATGAAACATCAGGGGCCAGCAAGAGTGTTCGAATCACTGGAAGCAGGTTTGAATGCACTCTGGGCTGGGAAAATCAATTCGGGGGATGTAATGATTGTGAGGTATGAAGGTCCTGTTGGGGGGCCTGGGATGAGAGAACAACATTCGATTACTTCATTAATATCTGGACTAGAGGTGGATGTTGCTTTCGTCACTGATGGTAGGTTTTCAGGAAGTTCTCGTGGAGCAGTAATTGGTCATGTTTCTCCAGAAGCTGCTGTTGGTGGGCCAATAGGAGTCATTGAAGAAAATGATGTTATTTCATATTCTATTCCAGAACGAAAACTCAATGTATTGCTTGAGGAGAAAGAATTGACAAAAAGATTACAAAATTTTATCCCTAATCCTCAAAAGATCGCGAAAAGCCGAAGTGTATTGAAGAAGTACCGTAAATTAGTTCATCCTACTGATAAAGGAGCAGTCTTTTAACAAATACGATAAAATTGTGAACTATATGGAAGCAAAATGGGTTCTTATTTTCATCATTTCAATTATTATCTCTATTATAAGTATTGTATTGTTTATTTTCTTTGATTTTCCATTCTTGTTCCTATTTTTGTTTCTACCATTAGCTTTTGGTTTTAGAAATTTCACTAGAGGAGATCAAGGGTATATACATGCTTTTTGTCGAATGTGTGGATCTAAGTTACCACCAGATTCAATTTATTGCCCAAAATGTGGAGTGAAAATCTATCCGGATCAAGAATGAATTCTCAAAGCCTTCTTAAATCTTCAAAAACAGTCTCCTTTCTACTTGTTGTATCACAAAATACTGGTGAAAATTATGACTATATCAAGTCTCACTGGTGGAGAAGCAGTTGCTAAGTACATGAAAGCACAAGAAGTCTCTTATGCAATTGGAATTCCAGGACATGGATGTTTAGGTCTTGTTGATGCTTTCTTAAAGCATAAAATACCGATAATTCAAGTGAGACATGAACAATCCGCAGCCCATTTGGCTGACGGCTATTTTCGGGTAACTGGAAAACCATTGGTAGTTTTTACAAGCATTGGGCCAGGAGGATGCAATACAATAATTGGTGTGGCAACAGCGTTTGTTGATTCCACTGCAATGATTGTCATTACTGGAGGTGTTCATGTACATTGGCAAGGAGTTGGTGTTCTTCAAGAAATAGAACGTAAACATTGGGCCGATTTCCCTTCACTAATGAAACCAGTTGTTAAGCGTAGTTATCAAGTAACAAGCCTAGATCAGCTACCTTGGGTTCTACATAACGCGTTTAAAACCGCAGTATCAGGACGGCCAGGACCAGTACATATAGATCTACCTATGGATATCCAATCTGATGCCAAGGAGATTCAAATTTTTGACGATCCTCCATTTATGATTAATCAACAACGAATGTTTCCAGACCCAGAGGTGATCAAACAAGCAGTTGACCTTTTATTAGAAGCACAGAACCCCGTAATATTAGCTGGAGGAGGTGTACTTTCATCAAAAGCATTTTACCAGCTTAAACAGGTTGTAGAATATTTGGGGATTCCTGTATGTACCACACTAGCTGGAAAAGGGGCATTTATTGAAGATCATCCCTTATTTGGATTTTATCCTGGGACTAAGGGCTCACCTATTGGAAATGAATTAACTCGTAAAGCTGATGTGCTTCTTGCATTAGGATGTAGGTTTGCAGATGAAACCACAAGTAGCTATGAGAAAGGAGTCTCATTCTCTATTCCCCCAACTAAAGTTATTCAAGTAGATATTGATCCCGGGGAACTTGGAAAGAATTATCCTATTAATTTGCCTCTCCTTTCAGACATAAAAACCGCACTAGATCAAATACTCCTTGAATTAAAAAACCGAAATATAAAACCAGTCGATTTATCAGACTGTTCAATAGTTAAGTGGTTAGAAAAGCAACGGAAAGAGTGGTTTGGGAAGCTGGAACCCTTTAGGCAGCATACGTCTCCTATGACAATTTCTAGACTCTTAATGGAGTTAAGAAAGGCACTCCCAAGAGATGCTTTTGTGGTGACAAGTGCAGGTCATACACAAGCCGCGCTATTTCAGGAATTTCAAATTCTTTCTGAAGGGACACATATTTCATCTGGAGGTTTTAGTACGATGGGTTTTGGTGTACCTGCAGCAATAGGTGTAAAACTAGCTCACCCTGATCGAACTGTTGTTTCAGTAGATGGAGACGGTAGTTTCTTAATGACTTGCCAAGAACTAGCAACAGCTCAACAACTAAAAATTCCATTAATAATAGTAATTGCAGACAATTCTGGTTGGATATCTATTAGAGACCTGCAAATCAATGCTTATGGGAAAAGCCGCATTTATGGGACAGAATTTCTTAGAGATAACAAACCATACAGCCCAGATTTTACACAATTAGCAGAAGCTTTTGGTTGTTGGGCAAAGAAAATTGAAAATCCAGACGAGTTTCAGAAATATTTTAAAGAAGCCCTTAGATGGCAAGAAGGACCAGCTCTTCTCTGGGTTAACGTTGAAAGAAACCATCCTCTCAGTGAAAGCCCTGTATACGGAGCATGGGATGTACCAAAACCTACCTACCTAGAATAAAAAGGTGAAATATCAATGAAAAGACATTCCGAACCCAAATATACTCCAGGAAATCCCATATTTTTTGCACTCGCCACAATGGGAGATGCGATATCATACCAAAATTTCAACTTTCTAATATTCACGTTTTATTACGCTGTAATTGGTCTTAATGTTGTTTACATGGCATTAGGATTTATTGCATGGTCATTATGGAATTCATTAAACGACCCTCTGATTGGATTGATATCTGATAGAACCAAAACTCGTTGGGGTCGTCGTATACCATTTATCGTGGGTTCATTCATACCATTATCAGCAATTATGATTTTAATTTGGACACCACCGTTCTGGAACTTGGATTGGAGCTATTTCTATTTCTTAGGAATAATAGTGTTATGGGATACAATCTACACTGTAAATTCGCTCAGTATGACCAGTTTATTCCCTGAAATGTATCAAACAGAGGAAGATAGAGCAAAAGCAAATAATTTTCGACAGATTTTCATTATTATGGGATTGTTAGTCGCTTTTATTGTTCCTACATTGATTATCACAGATTTAAAAGGAGAGACTGATCGAGTAGGAACCATAAGCCAATATCAAATAGCGGGAGTGATTATTGGAATTATTGTCTTTCTTTGTTATTTCATCGGAATAAGAGGTGGAGCTTTTCGTGAACGGCCAGAATTTGAAGGTGATGCATTAAATGTCCCTGAATGGAAAAGTGCTTTTCTTCACACCTTAAAAAACAGGTATTTTCAGTTCTTTGTTATTGCTAATACCTTTAGTTGGTATGTCTTTGGTATCCTAACAACCATCGCTCCATTATATGCAACATCTGTGTTCATAAACCCTGAAATCCCCACGTTTGTGGTAGGGATCTTATTAGGATTTACATTTATCTCTGCTGCAATTTTTGTCAATATGTGGAAATATATAGGAAACCGTTTAGGTGACTTGCGAAAGACATGGATGCTCTCATTAGGCGTTCTAATATTAGGATTACTCCCCTTTTTCCTTATCGATAACTGGATCATAGGAATTGGGTGCTTCGTCTTTTTAGGTATTGGAATAGCAGGCAGTCTGTACTTAAAAGATCTAATAATGAGTGATATCATAGATGAAGATGAGATACGAACGGGAGTTAGAAGAGAAGGCGCTTATTATGGTGTTAATGCATTTATAATGCGACTGTCAATAATCCTCGTTTTTGTTTCTATTGCTTTCGTTTTCAGTGGTTTTGGCTGGGAACAATACTTTGGTGCAGATGTTGATCCTCAGCAATTAGAAAATTTTCGTCTGGGGCTTCGTTTACTCTTCTCGATATTTCCTGCAGTTGCTACTTTGTTATCAATCCTTTTTATTAACTTTTTCGATCTTTATGGAGACAAATTACAGACTGTAAAAGAAAAGCTCAAAGATCTTCATCAAACAAAGATGGAAAAAACAGCTTAAGTAATATATTCTTGATTCATCCGAAAGAGTATACTCTCTCTTATTTTTTTCAGGTTAACTGATTTTAGGAATTTCGAAAGACATTAAGATATAACAGAAAAGGAATAACTGAAGCCAATGAACTACCGAAAATTAGGGAATACAGGAATTAAAGTCTCTGCTTTAGGATTTGGTTGCATGAGGCTTCCAACACTTGAACCAGGAGAACCAGCAATTAATCGTGAACAGGCAATTCAGTTAATCAGGAAAGGAATTGACTCTGGTATAAACTATATTGATACTGCATATCCTTATCACGCAAAGGAAAGCGAGATCGTTGTTGGACAGGCACTAAAGGATGGGTATCGCGAAAAAGTGATTCTTGCAACTAAATGTCCTGTAGGAATGCCTGATTTCACAGAATCAGCTCATTACGATAAGTATCTTAATGAACAGCTAGAAAAACTTGATGTTGACTACTTAGACTTCTATCTCTTTCATGGGATTAATGGAAAAACATTCAAAGAAAAAGTAATAGGACTGAACCTTATCGAAAAAGCAAAAGCAGCCAAAAAAGCTGGCAAAATCAAACATCTAGCATTCTCCTTTCATGATACCCCAGAAATTCTCAAGGAGATAATTGATACTGGACATTTTGAACTGATGTTGGTACAATACAACATCATAGATCAAGTGAACGAAGAAATGATAGCATATGCAGCTGATAAAGGATTAGGAGTTGCAATTATGGGGCCTATAGGGGGTGGACGGTTAGCTGGATCCCCTCCCCCTGAGTCAATGCAACAATGGATCACAGAAGGTAGGAATAACTTTGTGGATCTAGCGTTGAAATTCGTACTCAGTAATCCAAACGTGTCTGTTGCTCTTTCGGGGATGGGGTCTGAACAGATGTTGGATGAGAACTTAAGATTGGCATCAAAAGAAAACTACAATGTATTATCCAAGGAGGAGGAAGAACGGATTCAGAAAATTGCAACTAAATTCAAGGAACTTACTGAAGTTGTATGTACAGGTTGCGGGTATTGCATGCCATGCCCAAACGAGGTGAATATCAAACAAATCTTTGAATTTTTTATTCGCTATCAAGTGTATGGCCAAAGAGAAGACTCTAAAAGAATGTACGCCCAGATTGGGAAGCTCCGTTGGCTACCTGGGAAAGATGCAACAGCTTGTATTGAATGTGAAGAGTGTCTCGAGAAGTGTCCACAAAAAATCCCAATAATTGACCAATTGAAAGAAGCTCATCAGATTCTGAGTGATATTTAAAGAATAGCTTCCTCTTTTTCTCCCTTTTAAGTGAAAAATATTATATATCGAGAAAGAAGGGCCATTATGTTTATTTGTGTCCAATAATTTTTCTAGGTGCTTTATTAGAATAAAATTTATGTTAGTTGTAATAGTATTTCTCTTAATACACCTTTCTTTAGTTTAACAGGATTGTATCGCATACTTGAAGATTTCATGGCTTTTTCAGCAATAATATCTATTTCAGAATCAGTTAATCCGAATTTTGATAATGTAGGTATTTGGAGTTCTTGTGTCAATCTTCCCAAGTAATTTATCAAAGCTCTATGAGCATTCGTAATCGAGGGATACGATTTCTCGGAAACTATTTCTCCTAGTTTAGCATATTTTCTGAGAGTTACACTTTCTGGGTTAACTTTCGTTAATTCTTTAATATTGGCTTCTATCGTTGGTTTTAAAAGAGCTGCACATATGACTCCATGAGGAATTTTGTATCCTCCCATGGGGGAAGCGAATCCATGGATTGCGCCTAATCCTGAATTTGCTAAGCAGATTCCACTTAATAAAGAAGCCAAAGCCATGTCTTCTCTAGCTTCTAAAGATTGTCCTTCTTTATAACAGATTAGAAGAGATTTCGCTGCTTTTTTCACTCCTAATAAAGCTAATGCTTCTGTTACTGGTTGGGCTTTGTTGGATGTATAAGCTTCAATCAGTTGTGTCAAAGCATCCATTCCACACGACGCAGTAACAGAAGGTGGGACTGCACACATCAATCTTGGATCAATAATAGCTATTGTGGGGATTAGATACGGACTACGAATACTAGCTTTAAATTTTTCTTGTTCCGCTAAAAGAACTGCATTCTTAGTTACCTCACTTCCAGTTCCTGCTGTAGTAGGAACTGCAATGATCGGTAGTGATGGGAGGGTAATCACCGATCCTTTCCCAATCACTTCCATATAGTCTCTCGCTGATCCCCCATTCGTATAAAGTCCTGCAATTGCTTTACTGGCATCAACCGCACTGCCTCCACCAAGGCCCATGATAACATCTGCTTTGAATCCTTTCGCTTTTTTAACCCCCGCATCAATGGCTTCGATAGTTGGTTCTCCTTTAACTAAAAAAGTGTCAAACTCAATATCTTGTTTTAATGTTGAAACTGTGAATGTTTCTCTCGTTTCAGGAGAGTTTAATGCACTTCCACTAGCAACAATAAACAATCGTGATCCTAGTTCTCTTACAAGAGCTCCAATTTTATGAAACTGCTTGGGGCCAAAAAATATGCGGGGAGTAGGAAGAAACTCAAAATCCATGATTCTCCCCTATCTTGATAGAAAAGATTCTTCCGCTGTTGGAAAAAGATTCTTATGTTTAACGCCTTCACGAGGTTTAGCCATCATTTCTTCAACAGTTTCTCGCCATTTTTGATAATGACTAGTGGTCTTATGATCATCCATACCGCTTTCATCATGATAGACCTCATATAAGAAGAAACGATCAGGGTCGTCCAAACCTTGTAAAACATCAAAACGTAAGTTTTTAGGTTCCTTCCTTGTATTTCTCGCGTTCTCTAATGTAGCTTCTATAAACACGTCTCGAAATTCAGGTTTAACAAAGACACTAACACATGCAATAAACACTTTCATAACCTCCAGAAGCACTAAAAAAAAGGGAAGTAGATATTTTTAAGAGGATTTCTGACTTCTACTTCTCTGGCAGGATTTATGATTTGATGAATAAAGGAGTAATTACCCTTAATCTTTGACTAAGTAGTCATCTAATTTATCTCGTGCTTTTTCTCGTTTTTTTCTATGGTTTTTAAGGAATGTATTGATTTTTTCAATCAAAATTGCCTTTAACTCGCCAGTTAGTAAGTCCCCATTCCGGTAATCTTCCTCGAGGGTTTCAACCTTTTTATCATCTGGCTCAAAGAGTATTTTTAACCATTGAAAACTAACATCAATGTCTGGGTTACCCCCTTTCTTTCGATGTTCCGCTATTGACACTTGTCCTCCAGAGAATGCATGCTTTTTGATTTTCGTCTCAACTGTTTTGGGATCATCGGTTACATAAACTGTCTGTGTGGGATCAGAGGCAGACATCTTACCTTCAGGCCCGCCAAGAGCAGGAAGGAACGAACATTGGATACTGGCTGGTTTGTAGTATCCTAACCGTGGTAACACATCTCGAGCTAATCTAAAGTGTGGGTCTTGATCTATCGCGTGGGGAATGAGACAAGGAACGTTCTTTCCTTGCCTATAGCTTTCAAGAACAGCAGGAACAGCTTGAATGCTTGTGTAAAAGACACTTCCAATATTTATCGAATTATCAAATCCGAAAGATGCTTTAACAGTTGAATAAGTAATTTTCTTCGCGATCGGAAGGGCAATGTTGTAGAATGTCTGAGCATTGTCAGTATCGATGATGATTTCAGTATTCTTGGGATCAAATCCTAAAGCAATTACATCACAGGCGTTTTCGATTGCAAAGGAATAGGTGTCTTCCTTACTCAATTTCTCCTCAAATAAGAATTTCTCATCATCCGTTAATTGGAAGATAAATTTAACCTTGAACTTCTCCTGCAGCCACCTAGTAAAAATCCATGGAACCAAATGACCCAGGTGAATATCCTCAGAGGGGCCCCGACCAGTATAAAGATAATATTTATTTCCTTTTTCCCATTGGTCTAAGATAAAATTCATGTCTCGATGTGTAAAGAAGGTTCCCCGACGTAACATAAAATGCAAATCACCAGTATGCTTTTGGATTCGTTTTAATAAAGCCTGATTGATTGGCTCGGTTCCAAAGCGTTCCATAAGCTTGTCATAATCAACTTTTCCTTGTACTTCATATGGTGTGACAACGAAATCATTGTTGTTTTCTTTCTTCATGCTAAAAGACTCCATAAAAGGGGTAACATGTTGTAGAATTTGCCATTCTAGAATTTTTCCTGATCAAAAAGCTGCAGACTCCGCTATTATATAAAATTGGTAGAAGAAAATAGCATAATCTAGGGAGTATGCTCAACCTTTGTATTCTTGAATTGACAAAAAGTGCTGGTGGTAGTCCACTAGCGACGGATTCCATTGGTAGAGCATTCTCATCTCCAGATGGCTGGTTTTATTTCCTATATTAAAACCTTAGTACTAATTGGAATTGTTAGCTATATTAAAAATAAGGTGAAAAATAGATAATAAGAAATAACAGGATCTTTAAAGGATATAATATGTCATATGATTTAAGAATCTTAGTTGATCCAAAAATCTCTCCAGTACTAATTATTGGGCTTGAGACTCATTTAATAGATACTTTTTCTTTTACCAGTGTTGATATAAGAAAGGATATTCAACTTCCCGGTTCTTGTTGGAATGCATCACGAAATCAATTCAATGCGAATTGTCTGTTAACCTATGTAACATCTCTCTTTCCTGTAGGAATTACGGTATTAATGATCTCTAGGGATGCTTATGTACAAGGGTTGAATTTTGTTTTTGGAATCGCTTCAAAAGGTTTAGGTGCAATTGTTTCAGTTTATAGACTTGAAAATGATCCAGAATTCATCCAAAAAGAAATTACACATGAACTTGGTCATGTTTTTGGGCTTAGCCACTGTAAGCTTCCTTGTGTTATGACATTCTCAAATAGCGTGTGGCAAGCGAAGCTGAAAAATAGTACTTTTTGTGAGAAATGCAGAAAAGAATTAATAGCATCTCATTAAAAATAAGCAATCTATAAGAATATAAGGTAGGAAAAATGACACAGAATAATACTTTCGATGAAATTCTAACTCAAGCATATCGAAGAATGCACAGATATACTTGTGCTGAAGCATCATTACAAGCATTACTTTCCCTTTGGAATCTACCTCTGGAGGAACATTCTTGGGCAACTGGAGGGTACTTAGGAGCTATTATGTCAGGAAAAACCACATGTGGATTGTTAATAGGTAGTAGTGTAGCCCTTGGATTGCGTTGCGGTCTAGGGAAAAAGGGGATACCTGAAGATTACGAGGATGAGAGAAATAAGTCTATACAAGCTGTGGGGGAACTATATAATGGTTTTTTAGAAGAGTTCAGTTCTACTGAATGTAAAGTGCTAAGTCGAACTGATTTCAGTAAAGGAGAGGAGCTTGGGCAATATATTGCAACCAAGGGGTGGAAACAGACTTGTGATATATTTTTAAAATATGTATTAAGAAAATGTAAAACTATGGCAGATGAAGGGAGAGTCTAGAACTTCTCTACCGCCTCTTTCAGCCGGTCTCGGGCTTCTGCGGAAAACCAGTGCTCTATAAAGATCTCTTCCTTTTCAGCTAAGTATTCAATGATCTGGATCCTAACCACTTCTATTTGATTCCGTTTGATTCTTTCAAACGCGCCTTGGGGTAAAGATCCTAATAATTTTGCTTTCTCAATCGATTTATTTAAAACTTGCTCAAGAGAGAACACAGCGTCAACCATACCCATCTGAAGTAACTCGTTGGAAGGATAAAAATCACCTACATATGTTATTTCTTGTGCATACCGTGAACCAACAATCTGTCTTAGAATACAGTCTCCTGGATACGGAATGGGAACTCCTAGTTTAACCTCATTTAGTCCCATGAGCTTCCGTCCTTCTGCAATGAAACGATAGTCACAACACAGAGCTAGAATACATCCACCAGCTATTGCATGCCCTGTTAATGCAGCAATAGTAGGTTTGGGGAAGGAGTACAGATCAAGACAAAGTTGATTGTAAGATTGATAAAATACCTTGAATTCTTTCCTAGAAAGTTCAATCAATTCTGGAATGTCAAAACCAATAGCAAAGAATTTGTTATTTGTACTGGAAAGTACAACACTGTGAATTTCAGGATCAACCTTTATTTCGCTAAGATTTTTGGTAATCTGTTTCACTAGTTCGAGATTGATCGCATTTGTGATCCCTCGATTCAGTTTGAGTATTCCCACATTATCAGAAACTTCTAAATTAATCATAATCGATTACCAGCTTTTCGTATCAACATTAGAATTCGAAAAAAATATTTTGTTTCCGATATAATATTATTTCAGATTGCGCAATCAGCCAAACCACATATTTTTTGGGTAGTATTGAATCAGCTGTACTTGCGACGGAAGAAGTCAATGGTCACAAATATTACAAGAGCCATAGGAAGTGAGAGGCCATAAGAGCCATGAGAGGTTGAACTAGTTTGTGTCGTTGCAGAGGTAGTTGTTTCGGATGTAGTGATTGATGGAGGTTCACGTACAGCCCAACGCCAGTAGGGGTTCCGAATGAGACTAACGTATTCCCCAGGTACATACTTATTCCACATGAAGGGGCCAGTTCCTATTATTTGTGCATTTTCGGGCTCAAAAGCCGTGATATTTTCCACATCTTTCCAGATATGCCAAGGAACGATTAACAGACCTGGAGAGGTACCTGTTGAATCTACGAACTCGAGATATCTGGAATTGTTCGTATATATGATGAATGTATAGTTGTTAGGAACCTCAGTTCTGTAAATATTGTTTAATCCTGGATAGAACATTTTCCATAGGTAGATACTGTGATTCACATCATCAGCAGTGAATTCAACCCCATCATGCCAGGTGACATTATTGTATAGGAGAAAGGTGTACTTTTTACCGTTTTGAATTTCCCCACTTACCGTAGTATCTTCTATTGTCCAGTTATAAGCCAGGCCAGGAATTAAATCCCAAGTATTCGGATCAAAGGTCCATAGAGTCTCATAGACATTCCAACGGAAAATCCACTCAAAATTGTGAATATAATCGTCAGTGTTACCAAAAGCTCGAAATGGATTAAATGTATGAGGAACAAACGGTATTATCCCAAATTTGAACGTACCACCGTAAGGGCCTCCCTCTGAGGTTTTCAATTTTACTTTCGTACCAATATACGGATTATATTGGGTGTACCCTTCGCCGACAAACTCGAAGAAGCCCTCAAACTCGTCATTACGGAAACCATTTACAGTTGCATCGTTGTAGCAGGTAATAACTGGTTGTTCATAAGCCAACATTCGTGATGCATTGAGAGTGTGTTTTTTCATCTCTTCCAGTGTCGTGGCTGCCATCATATTGTCAAGAGCTTCATCAATGGTTGAATTACCAAAACCGAGAAAATTACCAGTTCTAAAACGATATAGTATTCTTGCAGGAGTATCCCAATGAAACCCCATAATCCAGCAGGTACCCCAATGATTGCCAGTATCGTATAGTTCATAATAAATACTATTAAGAGCCATTTCTGTGACCACGGCTTTCATACCCATCTCGTTCAAGCCTTCTGCAACTGCCTCAAGGATGAAAATGGTGTGAGTATTACCTATATCTGCGTACAGGTTGATTTCACATTCTTCAGATGATTTATCGACACCAGCATCCCATACATTATTATCATTTACATCATATTCGCGCCAACCATCACCATTTAGATCTTTAAACCCTGCTCGATCGAGAGAAACGTTTCCAGCTGCAATATCCTTATCATAGAAATGTGTGTCTAGCTTGTCTTCTATAGCCAACCTGGTTGCTACCAGTGGTATGTGGGAGTCCATTGGAACAGCTGCACCCCCCATAACTTCATTGTTAATCTTCTCCTTATCTATGGCGAAGGCGATGGCTCGACGATACCCGGTGATATTTGTTGGGAACCTTTTGGTATTCAGGAGGACTATCCGAAGGTTGTTAGTGAGAGAACTTGTTAAATTAATGTCAGGGTTTGCACGAAGTGCTTCTTGGTATTCTAATGGAATAGCCATTTGAAAAGCGTCGATGGATCCGTCCTGTAGTGCCTGAATTGCCAGATGAGTCCCTTCGTCACTACGAATATAGATCTTGAATTGTATTTCATCAATGTATCCTCCATGGGGGCGCCACTCGGTAGCCCACGCAGGATCAGCTACAGGAGTAGACGTAACAAGGGGTACATTTGTGGACAAGATTGTTAATAGTATTAGTAAAAGTGTAACTCTGGTTTTATTGACTTTTCTAATTTCCATGCCTTTCTATCCTTTTTAAACCCAATTTGAATAACTTAGAAATTTTGAAAAAAGCTGAATCTATGCATACAATTTTATACTTTAAATACCCTACGATCGATATCTATATATAATATCTGATCGTTAAAGAGTAGGAGCTTCGAAAGTTACCCTTTTTCGCGAAACAGTAATGAGGCCAAGGTACACTGTTAGATTTGAACTTCTGATGCCAAATTTTGGAGAATACAATATTTTAGTTAAAAATTACTCTGAGGTAATTTTTGATTTCAATTGAGGTTTATTGAATGAAATATTGGCAAAAAAGAGAAATGTTGTCGATATCATTACTTTTCGTTGTTTCTACAATAATACTGGGAAGCGAATCTTCGATCAGTAACGTTCACGAAGCTTCTCAACAAACAAAAATCATTCGAAATTCGGAATCAATACGAAATATTCTCTTAGAAAATCCAACTTCGGGAACTGCCCTCTATGACTTGGTAGGGCATACTGGAGTTGTTCGATCTGTTTATTTTTCACCAAAGGGAAATATCATAGCTTCTGGGAGTGAAGATGGAACCATTCGTCTATGGAACGTGAGTAATGGAGCTGAACTGCCGATATCACCCTTATCAGATCATAGCTCATGGGTAACCTCTGTTGTTTTCTCCCCCGATGGGAAAATTCTGGCTTCAGGAAGTATTGACGGTGCTATTAAACTATGGAACTGCACTACTGGAAAAGTGTTGTTAAACTTAACAGAAGCAGCTGTTTACGTTCAATCTATCGCTTTCTCTCCTGATGGAGCTGTTTTAGCCTCGGGGAGTTCAGATAACACCATCAAACTCTGGAATATAACTACAAAACAGGTCATACAGAATTTAAAAGGCCATATTGGTATAGTACATTCAGTTGTTTTTTCTCCTGACGGTAAAACCTTGGCCTCTGGTAGTGGGGATAGGGAAATTAAGCTGTGGGATGTGGCCACTGGAGAAGAACTACAGCTATCTCTTCCACTGGAACATAAAGGTAGTGTAAGGTCTATTGATTATTATAATCATTCTTATATCGGGTTAGTCCTAGCTTCAGGAAGCGCAGATGACACTATCAAACTTTGGAATGCAGAAAATGGGACCGAGATGAAAAATATAACAGGACATGTGGATCAGGTAACATCGGTAACTTTTTCACCAATTGGAACAGTCCTAGCCTCGGGAAGCATGGATAACACTGTCAAACTCTGGGATATAACAACTGGAGATTTGCTGTTAGATCTTGTAGAACATGTTGACGATGTCCTATCAATTAGTATTTCTCCTGATGGAACAATCCTGGCTTCAGGAAGTGCCGATAACACTATCAAACTTTGGAACATAGTTATTGAAGATGAAATGCGGACCCTGAGTGGGCATGAAGAAGATGTACATTCAGTTGCTTTTTCTCCTAATGGAACATTTGCTTCTGGAAGTGCCGATAATTCAATCAAAATCTGGAACTCAACCACTGGAACAGTGATAGAAAATCTAACAGGACATACTGGTTCTGTTTTCTCTACCTCTTTTTCCCCTGATGGTACAATCTTAGCCTCGGGAAGTGCAGATGATACCATAAGGATTTGGAATGTGACCACTGGAGAAGTAATCTACAACCTGACAAAACATACTGGGAATGTTATGTCAATTGCTTTTTCTCCTGATGGGACAATCTTAGCTTCGGGGAGTGCAGATGACACCATTAAACTCTGGGATGTGACCAGTGGTATAGAATTACCAATTTCGCCTTTAATTGGACAATTTGTTATCGTTCGATCCGTTACTTTCTCTCCCGATGGGATTATCCTTGCTTCAGGTAGTGCCTTCGAACCGCTCGTGTTGTGGAACATAACCAGCCAAGAACCATTGAGATCCCTGGAAAGTCATACTACTTCTATATTGTGTGTTGCTTTTTCTCCAGATGGAAAAATCCTAGCTTCAGGTAGTTCAGATGGTGTTATTAAGCTTTGGAATTGGACGAGTGGGGAAGAACGACGATTTCCGCAATTACATATAGGGGCTATTCGATCCGTAGCTTTTTCCCCTGATGGATCAATTCTGGCGTCTGGAGGTGTGGATGGATCCATACGACTCTGGAACGTAAACACGTCTACTGAAATACAACACTTACCAGGGCATTTAGGTGGTGTTGAGTCAGTTACATTCTCTCCTGATGGGACAATCCTAGCATCTGGTGGAGCTGATGACACCATTACACTTTGGCCAGTCTCACCACTTGAGTTTGATCTTGATGTCGATGGTATGGTAGATAGCTGGGAACTACAATTTCTTCCAGAGCTTGATCCAACCTACTACTGGGATAAATTTGGTGATATTGATAATGATGGCTTAATGAACAGCCTCGAGTTTTTCATACATACAAATCCTTTGAAAATTGATTCTGATGGAGATAAAATTCCTGATGGATGGGAATACTTGATAGGGTACCCCTGGTTAAAACCTACCGTAGCTGATGCCAATAGCGATGCTGATGGTGATTTATTGCCCGCCTCCTACGAGTTTCAGACAAATTTGAATCCTAGAGTTCCTGATGGCGTGAATGATAAAGACAATGATGGATTAACAAACATCCAAGAGTACTTGTTCGGTTCCTTGGCTGATCAAAATGATAGTGACAATGATGGAATGTCAGATGGCTTTGAATTCGATTCAGGACTAGATCCCAAGATAAACGATTCGTATTTGGATGAAGATGGAGATTCAATGTATAACCTGTATGAGTTCCAGCACGGTTTTAACGCCACTAATAGTAATGATGCGGTTCTTGATGAAGATAATGATGGTATGCCTAATTATTGGGAATGTTTAATGAATCTTGATGCTTCAGACAAAGGTGATGCTCAGGAAGATCAGGATAATGATGGTATGCCTAATTTATGGGAGTTCCAACACGGCTTTCATGCCAATAACCCAGAAGATGCTCATGTTGATGCTGATGGTGACTGGGTTTCTAATCATGATGAATTTAGAGGAGGTAGTAATCCTCTGGATTTCTGGAGTGTCCCTCCTTTCGCCCTAAGTGCTGTTCTCATCATTCAAATAATAATTCTTCTCATTATTACAGCTTTAGGTGTTGCTATATTCATGGGTTATAGAAGAAAGACTCGGAATGCATTAATAACTCGTTTTAATGCACCTGATTATTCTACAGCCTTAAAAATTCGACAAGCCAATTTTAATGATCATGCAGCTTATGTTCAAGCGATTGACGCAGCTAAAGAAGTTATAAATCAGGCTAAAACTTCGTACATGCAGTCTGACCTCGATAAAGCGATCAAATTATATGAAACAGCACTAGAAAAGTTCGAACGCTTAGGGAGTGATCTACTTATTGCTGAAACAGTATTTCGCTTATATAGTTTTCAAGTAGAAAATCCATCATATAAAGCCAGGGGTTCTTTTATTAAGCGTTTTCCCGTAACACCATTCAAGGAACCCCTTGTTGAAGCCATTGATTATATGATGAAGGCGTTGTCGGCAGAAACGCAGGAAAATTGGGGAACAGCTGAAAGAATGTGGTCAGCTGCTCTACGTTACGATAATCTCTCTACTGAACTTCAAGTAATTGCCCAAGAATCTTCGTTAAAACTAGCAGTGAATAGATGGATAAACAATCCAGTAAGTGCAACAGGAGATGAGCTTCTCGTCCAGTTGGATAACTGGCAAGGAACCTGCGAAAACTATCAATATTCTGACAGCTTATGCAAAACATTGCTTTTACGTGCAAGACTTACACTCGCTATGTATAAGTTTGATGAGGTAGAAAAGTGGCTAGAGGAGTGCTTAAAGACTGCTGCGGAAGCAAATCTGAAAATTTATCAAGAAGCTGCCCGTAAGGATATTAAAATCTATCTCCAACAAAAGCAGCGTTTAGGTGATCTGTTTAAACCAGACATTGTACTTTCTCCTTCTGAATATGAAGAGCGATTGCAGGATTATATTAGAAAAGCTCTTCACTCCATGGAACAAGATAAAGAGTCTAGAACTGACTAGAATCATTTATTGCTTGATTGAATTATGACCAATCGAACAGATTTTTTACTTTTCATAAAGCAAAGCCAAATTTTTGCTCAGCATACCAGGGATTTTTTTCTAGGAATGATCCAAATCTTGCCATTGATTCTGGGAGGCTCGTGTCATTTGATTGAAAACCATAAGATTTCAATTTCTCATTATCAATCCAAATATCCTGTCCTAATTTGTCAAACAAGACTGGAAGAAGAATTGAGTGTTCTTTAGGTTTTTTCACCTTACGAATAATCCGAGCAAAATAATAAAGTGGTTTGAATACAAAGAGAGGGATAGAAACAATTGATAAATCTTTTTTTCCTATCGCCTGACTTAATTCTTCGACAACCTCCCGAAGGGTCGGGGTAAAACTTACAAGATTAAATGCTTCACCGTTTCCTCTTGTAAAATCAGAAAAATAGATAATTGCAGAAGCTACATCTTCTACATCAACGAGACTGACCCGATCTTTTCCACCACGAGGTAATGGTGCAAAACGGCCGACAAACATTCTTGCAAAAACATCTAATGTCGAACCAGAACCACCAATAATGCCAGTTGGACGTAAAATTGTAATTAATTTCTCTGGATGACCATTTTGAAACTCTTGAACAAGTGCATCTCCTAAAGCCTTTGTCAGTTCATAGTTTTTGTTGAGATTGAGATCAATCTCACAAGCTTCTGTAACACCTCGACCATTTTTTCCAGTCATATGGCCATATACAGCGACCGAGGAGAGGTAGATTAGTTTTTTTATTCGATTTTGATGATAACCTTGAAGGATTCTCTTGGTTCCACAGACATTCACATCATAAAGGAGCTCATATGGTTGCCAAAAGTTAAAAATTGCCCCTGCATGGATTATTATGGAGTTCTGAGGATCAGAGACTTTTGTAAATGCAAATATATCATCATCACTTCTTAAATCCCCTGAAAAGATGTCAATACCTTTATCAATGCATCCCTTCAGAAATTCTTGTTGGTGCGGATTCCTTTCCTTATCACGAACCAATAGCCGAATTTTTTCTGGTTGACTAGCGTAGAATGGTTCATTCAATAAGTGATGAACTAACTGTTCCCCAACCAACCCCGTTCCACCTGTAATTAAGATTGTCAATCATCAACCCTCATATAGAAAATTCATAATTTGTAAGGATAAACCAATAAAATAACCCAAAAAATGAGAAAGCTTAGTGATCAAGCTCAATAGTAAGAAGTGATTATTATGGCTGATTCTTCACCTGGATTAGTAAGTAAAATGTTTCAGAAATACCAACAGCTAGTTTATTCTGTTAGAAGTGATCCGATACTAGGTTTAGTTATCTTTCAGTTTACAGTTCTTGGAATGATTGGAATAACAGGATTTATAGGTTGGTGGATGGCTTTAACATTCGAGTTAGTTGCTCCAGGTTATCTTAATTATATTGCAGACCATCTTGAACATTGGACAGACAAATTTATTTGGTGGGGGGTGTTAAGCTTATGTGTTGGAATTTATAAGGAAAAACGACGCCCTAGGAGCTGGATTAGGTTTATTTGCGTTATTTCTAGGATTCATTACAAACATGCTTGTTGCTCGTAATCCTCCTGCTCATATTGCAGTGGGAATCATCGTTGGATGGGGTATAGTTATTCCTATCATCTTCTACTTAATCAGATTCAAGCCTGTTAAGGAGTAATCATTATTCATAGGATGAAAAAATCTTAAGAAATGATAAATATCTTAGATAATCATGTTCAATTCCGGAAATATTGGAGTTTTACAGCTAAAAAATCGCTTCGTTCGCTCAGCTACAGCTGAATTCATTGCAAACGATGAAGATGGTACAATAACAAAGGAATATCATTCCTTATATTCAAATTTAGCATTGGGAGAAGTTGGACTTATAATACAGGGCCATCTCTATGTCATGGACGAGGGGAAGGCTCACACAAATATGGCTGGCATAGCACATGATATACACATCCCTGGTTTGAAACAAATCACAGATATTGTTCATGAAGCGGGGAGTTTGATAACAGCTCAATTGAACCACGGGGGTGCTCATTCTGTTAGTACGAAAACTGCTTCACTCCGAGAAGATAAAGAAGTCAAGATTATGAGTGAAGATGACATTGAAAATGTAATAAACGGATTTGGAGATGCTGCTTTACGTACAAAAGAAGCTGGTTATGATGCTGTTCAAATTCATTCTGCTCATGGATATTTATTAAGCCAATTCCTCTCTAATAAAACAAATAAACGAACTGATTCCTGGGGAGGTAGTTTGGAGAATAGAGCTCAATTCTTGTTATCAGTCTATCATACGATTAGATCAGCTGTCGGAGTTAATTTTCCCGTGCTAGCAAAGATGAACGGGTCAGATGATCCTATAGAAGGTTTTCCAGTAGAAGAAGGATCTAAAGTAGCGAGTTGGTTAGCCAATGAAGGACTTGATGCGCTTGAAGTGAGTGGAATGAAGTCCACTCGTCCAGTCAAAGTTGAAAAAGAGGGGTACTTTGTTCCTACTGGAAGAAAGATCAAACAGCATATCGATGATACGCCTCTTATTTTAGTTGGGGGATTCCGGTCTCTATCACAAATGCAAGAGCTCCGAGGTGAATTCGTAGATTTTATCTCTTTGTGTCGTCCTTTCATCAGGGAACCAGATCTAGTTCAGAAGTTCAAAGCAGGAAAGGAACGAGCTGATTGCATTTCCTGCAATCGCTGTCTTAAAGAGCGTGTCGTTACAAAA
The DNA here is from genome assembly GCA_048939265.1 of Promethearchaeota archaeon. Classification (GTDB taxonomy): domain Archaea; phylum Asgardarchaeota; class Heimdallarchaeia; order Hodarchaeales; family Hodarchaeaceae; genus Hodarchaeum. Next base: position 18,355 of record JBHLPQ010000009.1, on the reverse strand, counting down.
TGTTTAGAACTTGAGAAATAAATCCTTCAGTTCTCAGATAAAAAGGATAAGAAAACCTAATACTACAAATAATAAGGCCGAAATTAGATTAATTTTTTCTCTTGGAAGTTTTTTTGCAACTTTGTCCCCAGTATATACTCCGATACCATTAATTAGCGACAATGCTAACACAGCTCCAAATAATACCCCCAAGGGATCAAATTGCGTAGCTAATCCCACTCCCATCAACATTGTTTTATCACCTAGCTCTGCTAAAAACATAAAGGATAAAGAACCAATGAATCCCCCTTTTTGAACAACTTCTTTCAAATAGATATGACAATTCTCTATTTCAGGACAATTTTCATGAGGTTTAGCACAAAACTCCATCTTAACTGGACAGATTCGGACAGATTCATCGGATTTCTTCTTAAAATTTATTAATAGAATCACTATTCCTCCTAAAATGAACAGAAGTCCAATAATAGGATTTAGTAAAGACACATCAATTGTATTTTTCATTAGAGTCCCAATAAGGACTGCAAATACTGTAACACCAGATAATCCTACAATCGCCCCTAAGAACACTTTTAACGGACTGCGATATCTCATACTCAAAGCAAACGCAGCCAGTTGAGTTTTATCTCCCAATTCCATAATGAAAACTGCTAAAAATGATAATGAAAGTGCTTGAACTAAGTTTATTATCGTCATATCAAAAGTTTCCCCAATAAAGGCTCAATAGACACATATTAAAAGTCCAAAAAATGGTTTACGATGACATTCCAAAATTGGTGGAATACATGTGTCGATGGTGTGTAGAGCATACAGCACGAAAAGTTTGGTATCTTGAGCCATCAAACCATGATCTTGGGACAATCAATAGGTTCCAACGGTTTTGGGATTGGCACATTGACATGGGAATCCTTTATGGAACTATAGATGACATCTCGAAAAAAAATAAACCTTGGGGATTCCCAAAAAAGGATTTCTATAACTTCTATGCCAAAAGGATTCATGGAGGCCAGGTAATTTCGTCACTTGAGGAATCACTGAAGCTTCTTGAGATGAGTCAGGATGTATATCTCACATATTGTAGTTGTAGACATTCAACACATGAAGAACATCCAAAGCTGTTTAAATGTATTTTACTAAACAATGATGCTGAACAGGCCCGTCGATGGGACGGGAAAGCTAAACTCAAAGGAAAGCCAACAATCGGAACTTTTGTGGATCCTGAAGAAGCTAGAGAAATAGTCGTGAATTCGAGGAAAGAGGAACACTGTTTTCAAACCGTGCTATGGAAGTGGCCACCTCGAGTTGCGTGCTTATGTAATTGTGATCAATTCTGTGCTTCATGGTGGGCACCTGAGATCGATTGGGGTCAGCTTCCCTCATTCTATCAGGCAAGTGTAATTAATGCAGATGCCTGTGATAATTGTGGGATTTGCGCTAATATATGTCACAAAAAAGCTCTTACACTAGATAATGAAAGTGGTCCCAGCATTGATCAAGAGCAATGCTTAGGATGTGGTCTCTGTGTTGAGAATTGTCCTCATGAAGTATTCAAACTTGTTCCCCGTGAAGTTATTTTTGATCGTCAAATAGGGAAAAAAGTTGATTTAGTCTCAAACACTCCTTAATTCAATTTTTTTTATTCAGGAAATAGATATTCCGAGTTCTCAATTTAATAATCAGATGATGTTCATTGAATCCTTGTGAAATTAGCATTGCATTTCAAACTAATAAACAAATTGAGGAATATGGCACATTAGCACAACAAGTAGAGAATCTTGGTTTTGATGGAATATCAGTATATAATGATATGCTCTATCAACCAGCCTGGTTACCCTTACTAGAAATTGCTCGAAATACAAAGAAGATAAGAATTGGCCCAGCCTCAGTTAACCCTTTCATTACTCATCCAATTCAAATTGCTGGGAATATTGCACTCATTGATCAGTACTCTCAAGGCCGTTCTTACCTAGGTCTAGCTAGAGGTGCATGGTTAGATTTTGTAGGAATGAAACCTAGAAACCCAATTCAAGGATTAAAAGAAGCCATGGGTTGTATTCGACATTTATTAGAGCAATCTAAAGAAGCCTATTCAAGTACCTATTTTCCTTTGAAAGGAGGGGATTCTTTACGCTGGAAAATTCTCCGATCGAACATTCCTTTCTTACTTGGTACATGGGGGCCTAAAACAATTCAAGCCTGCATTCATCAAATTACTGAAGTGAAAATGGGAGGAACAGCAAATTCTGCTGCAATCATTTGGATGAAAAACCAAATCAAAAATGCTGTATCAAAGACTGGGCTAGATACATCTGATATTGGAATTGTAATTGGTTCTGTCACTGTAGTAGATCAAGATGGAGATAAAGCTCGAAATTTAGCCCGAAGAGAAGTAGCACTTTATTTACCAATTGTAGCTAGCCTTGATCCTACAATAAAATTAGATGTAGATTTTATTGCATGCATTCAAAAGGCTACATCTAAGTATAACTTTATTGAAGCAAGTAAATATATCGATGACAAAATCCTAAGCCTATTTGCTATTGCAGGAACACCCGAGGAGATAACTAATCAAACATTAGATTTAATTTCTGCTGGGGTTAATCGTATTGAGTTTGGAACGCCTCATGGTGTATCCTCGGAATGTCATGGATTAAATTTACTTGGAAAAGAAGTACTACCGAATATTAGAGAAAAGTTAGGATAAAAATTACAGACGTTGAGAATTACCCTCAAAATGTTTATGAATTAGAACCCTGTAGTGAAAGTTATGATCTTCAGACTAGACAGACTGTAGATCCTATTTCAGAGAATCCTTAACCGATAGACTATAGGTTGTGTATAAGATGGTTAAAACATCAGAATGGGTAATCACCAGTTTATTGGTTTTAATCCTCGGATTCTCATCATTAGTATTGGTTTTTCAGTTTATACAACTCCCTACAGGTGATACTTCTTTACCCCCACCGGATTTAGAGGGTCATTTACCATTAAGTTTAGCAATTCATAAGTCAAAAACAACAAGTGACATTCAGAATCGTCCGCTTGAGATTGAAGAAGTATCTCAGATCTTGTGGGCTCTTCAAGGGATAACTCATGGTATCAATAAAAGAACTGTTCCCTCTGCAGGTGCAACTTATCCTTTAGAGATATATATTATGCATAAAGGGTCTTCTTCTCTGAATGAGGGTGCGTATGGTTATATTCCACAAGAACATGAGCTAAAGCATTATTCTTCATCATCTAATTGGACAAAAATTGCATCATCATTTCTTAGCGAGGATCAAGAAGTAATATATAATGTTAGCACGGTTTTTTTAGTTTTTGCTGACTATAGTAGAACCACACGTCGGTATGGAGAGAGGGGTGTACAATATGTACACTTGGAAGTTGGCCATGCAATTCAGAATTTCCTGTTGCAGCTTACCTCTCTAAACTTAAATTCACGGATTATTACTAGTTTTGATTCACAGAATCTTCAAGATTGTATAAATACAACACTAGATCCTATGGTCGTGTTACCAGTTGGAGGTTTTGGGGGATTGAATTCACTCCTCTTAAAGTTCTCAAAATATAAAACAGATTATCCTGAAGGAATGACTGTAGAGGAAGCTATTGTAAAACGAAAATCTACAAGAGATTATCTGGACGGAAATATTCCGCTAGAGGTGATCTTGGACATTATAAACGACAGTGTAAACATACCATACCTTTCTAATGGTAATCTGTATTTAGATGTCAGATTGGTAGTAGGTGAAGTCGACGATTTAATACACGGTTCCTACCAATTTTTTATCCCAAATAATTCTCTTAACCAATTATCAATTGGAGATTCCCGATCAGCTCTTCGAGAAGCAGGCCTTGGCCAGAGATGGATTGAGGATGCTCAACTAGATATTGTGATTTCAGTGAACACAACTTGGATAGCTGAACATTCTGATCCCCCCCTATTTCATCGTGTTATGATGTATAATATTGGGATGCTAGCTCAAAATGTCTATCTAAAATGTGTATCATATGGTTTAGGGACCGTTGTAGTTGGTGCATTATATGAAGGACAGACGTCTCAAGTGATAGATCTTTCGCCAACACATACTCCTATCTATATCATACCCATCGGATTAACATCAGAATTTTATGAAGAAGAAAGAGAGGATACTTTATCACCAACAGAATTAGCAAGACTTAGTGGCCTGTTATCTTACATTCCGTTTTATATCTCATTGTATTTATCCCTTCCTGTGTTAAAGAGACGTATGACGAAGAAAATGCGTTGGTTACATTGTATTATTGGAACCACCCCAATTGTGGGAGTTATTTTTCATTTTCTGGTTATTCATGGTCACATTCAGGATCTTTGGGATTTTATTGACATCAACACTTATTTAAGTGCCATTTCTAGCTTTTTAACAAGAATCTTTTTATTTCCAGAAACTCAATATGATATAGGCATATTTTTAGCGAACTTGAATATTCTCTTAGGCATCATTGCTTTGGCAACGGGTATAATGTTTGCATTTAAGTTAGTTAAACAAAAGAAATTAATAAGAAAAATTCACAAATATTCCATATTCTGTATCATAATATTTATGCTAATACATGCATTAATTAATAGAACCTTGTTTATAAGCAAACCTCTTGTATTCCTCTCATTAAATATAGTATTAATTACCTTATTTTTTCTGTTGTACATCTCTCCCAGAATAACCAAGGATATTTTTAAAAAGCAGGAAGATTTAACTTCTGTGTCCCAAGAAGAATAGGAGAAAATCTATTTGTCTCATACGCCAAGAAAACGTATTGCAATATGTTGCCATGGGTTCCTAGGCGAAACTGGAATGTTAAAAGAAATTGAAGCTACGTTAACGGAAGATCCTTTTAATCAGATTTATGATGAAGTGGCAAACATCTCATATTATAGTTCAAAATATGGGTTGAATTTCACACAACCTTTTGATATAAAAACCCCAATTTATGATGAAACTACAAAACAGACATTAGCACATAATTTTCGTAAGCAAATAGCACAGATTATAAAAGCGTACGATGAAGAAGTATTCTTAGATATCTATGCGCATTCAATGGGTGGATTAGTAACTCGTAGCATGGTAAAATACTTATCTAAGAAAAAGAGTACTGGTGTCTGGATAAAAAATGGCGTAATTAAAAATATCTTTTTACTTGGAACTCCTAATCATGGTACAAGATTAGCCCAGCGAGCCATTAATATCCCAGCTGACATAATAATAACTGGATTAAATTTACTCCTTGAACTCCCAGATGGGATTACATCAGAAGATTTACAAATATTGAATTCTCAATTCATGCAAATGGTGCCAAACTCATCTTTCCTAAAACAACTCAATAAACCGTCTAAGGAAACTGAGAAAAGTATTAATTGGGTAACAGTAAGAGGATTACAGTGGATTAGACAGCTTGGATGGTTTCCAGTGGTTTGGCAACCTTTCTTATTCAGAAAATTTCGGATTGACCACCGTTTTCCATTCTTGCACATCGGTGTAATCCCCAATGATGGTCTTGTGGATGCCCACCGTGTCCCACTGAAATATGCAACTAATTTAACTGTTCCATCAGCTACCCATATGGATCTTCTTAACTGGAAAACAAAGAAGTCTGGACAACAAGTCCTAAAACTACTCAAATCAATAATTCAAACCGATGTAGAAATATAAAACCTGATAAGTCGTTGTAAGGGAAGAATTAAATATGAAAATACAGTATGAAACCATACCAGAGTCAGAGTTAAAAGCGAAATATCGTTCAGAGGATAATTTAGGTTTCGGAAAGGTATTCACTGATAGAATGTTTGTCATGGAGTATAAAAATGGGGCTTGGAAGAATCCTACGATAAAAAAGTATTCACCAATATCACTTGATCCATCAGCGATTGTTTTACATTATGGACAAGAAATATTTGAGGGGCAGAAGGCTTTTCATTCTCCAGATGGTCATATTAACTTATTTCGGCCAGATAAAAATGCTCAGCGATTTAACTCTTCTGCGAGACGGATGATGATGGCTGAAGTTAATCCCGAAGATTACTTATTAATACTGAAAGAATTAATAACACTTGAAAGAGAGTGGGTTCCAAAATCTCCAGGGACATCGTTATACGTCAGACCAACCATGATAGGAACAGAACCTGGTTTAGGTGTCAGACCATCCACAGATTACCTTTTCTACGTCATTCTCTCCCCTTCTGGCCCATATTTTCCCGAGGGATTTCAGTGTGTTAAAATTTTTGTCAGCGAATTCTATATTCGAGCAGCTCCTGGTGGGACAGGTAATGCGAAAACAGGAGGAAATTACGCAGCTAGCTTATTAGTGGGAGACGAAGCTGAACAACATGGCTGTAGTCAAGTTTTGTGGTTAGATGCTATTCAAAAAGAGTATGTTGAGGAAGTTGGTGCCAGCAACATTTTCTTCGTTTTTGATGGTATGGTATATACTGCACCTTTAGAGTCTGGAACAATTTTACCAGGAGTTACTCGGGATAGCACCATTCAACTCGCAAAAGACAGAGGATTGATAGTAAAAGAAGAAGCTCTTTCAATAAAAACGGTTATTGAGGGCATTCACAACGGGAAAATATCTGAAATCTTTATGAGCGGTACAGCTGCCTCAATTGCCCCTGTAGGTAGTCTTTACCATCAAAGCAAAGAACATATTATTAACAATTTCGAGATTGGTGAAATTTCCAAAGAGTTGTATTCCTCATTGACAGATATTCAATACGGACGACGAGAAGATCCATATGGTTGGATTGTTAGAGTAGTTTGAAAGGGGGAATCTACTTCAATCGGCGAAAAAAATGACTATCGATATTAACGAGTCAAATCCTGGTGAATTATGGATAATTCAAAGAGGGAGTAAATTCCAAGGCATCTTTTTTACTGTAATGGGTTTTCTTTTTCAGGTATTATTCCTATGGGCTTATTGGAGTTTTTTAGATACCTCTGGGCCCTGGGCATTCTTTTGGCTTGGTTTAATAAACAGTGAATTTTTTCCTTTCACTTCTTTATTATTTCTGTTTGGTGGAGGTTGTTTTTTAGTAGCGATAAAGGAAGGGATTCTGATTGAATGCTGGATTATTACCAAGGAGATGTACGTGAATACCCCTGGAATACAGAAAAGGTGGCAGCTCTTACGATGGTCTAGAAAGTTGGAAATACCCCGAGCTCAAATTCGATCGCTTAGGATTCACAAAATCCCATTAGACACTTTAAAGCTCTTTAATCGTTATCAACTTGAAGTTGATTATCAAAAAAATGATACCTCACCTTTAGAAACATCTATCCTTTATTCTGCTGATAATGAATCTGCAGGTGCAAAAACAACTCAACTTGCTAGAAAAATTCAAACAATATTGAATTTACCTGAAAATATTGATAGAAAGGAGGCTCTTCGAGTAACCTTTCCTAATAAAAAAGGAAAGAAAGAGTAGTGAACTAGTTTAGAAATATTGATTGGGGTCTCTCATTCCTCTTCTCTTTCTTTGTCTGCTAGCTAATGTACTGAATTCTGTACGTAACTCCGTTGGAAGGCGACTTGGCTTTTTATATCCTTCAATAGTATCTTTTGCATAAGAATACAGGAAGGATCGAAACGCTACTTTCATGGGCATTGTAACAACATTGTAAGGTAAACTTCCCAGAATAAGGAATATAAAAGCAAAAATGATACCAAATCCAATATCTTGACTAACTGCAAATCCTAAACCAAATCCAACCACGATCCATAGTACTGAATTAATTATGGCAAAAATAAAGGTTGTCAGACCAAATCCTGACTCACCTACGAGAACATCTAATAAAGAATTCCAAGTAGTTTTTGCAGAATCTTTTATTGAATCCGTTAATCCTCGCTTATTCTGGACAATTGAGATTAGTGTAAAATAGTTCATAAACATCCAAATTGCGCCAAGAATCGAAATAAATAAGCCTGCAATAGCAGCTCCGATAAATGCAGCAATTACTGCCCCTCCACCAAATTGTCTATCAGTAGCTCTCGATGACTGGCTTCTTCCTGCCGATGTAACTATTTGCATAATCATTTTAACAGTAGCCATTGCAAAAGCAAATTTTATGATTATGGGAAACACTTGACGTACATCTTTCATTGCAGAACCTAAATCAGGATCCAAGCCTCGATACCAATCACTGGCATAGGAGATTACTCCAGCAGAGAGACTATAATAGACCCCTAAATATACTATCAGATAGATATATTCGAATATAATGGCAAATACATAACCAGGGAGGGAGAGCTCCATTTCTCCAGCAGCATTTTCAACCATAAAAAGACTAATAATTTCAAAAAAGCCAAACAACATGAAAAAACCGGTAATAATTGAATAAATTCCTAAAAGGATAGGCATTGCTATTACTGCTTTTTCATCTAAAACCAGTTGAGCGGAAAACTCGACAAATTGTCCAGAACGTTTTATCAGAGTAAATTTCCAAAGAACAAAAAGAAAGATCAAAGCACCAAGTCCTGCGATGATTGCTGCTAAAATTACTAATTCTGGATCAGCAATAAAAATCAAAGCCCCAACTGCTACCATAAATAGGGGAAAAAGAATACACACTGCAATTGTAACTTCCTGAGCCAGTTTACTCATAATCCAGACGATAATATATGCCATAATGATTGTAATAAACAGAAAAATAGCGGCAAAAGCTATCAAAAGTGGTAAAAATGGCATAGAAACTGGGATTACAACATATAAGATCTCAGATAATGACCTCAATGTTTCTTCATTTTCGGGAGCAAACATGAAGTGTACAAAAGAGTACGCTCCAAAAGAATAGAGAATGACTACTACTAACAAGTATAGCCATGTAGGGACACTAGAAAAATCTGTTTCTATAACAGGTTTTCTATATTCAGATGTACTCACATTAATTCACCATAAGCTAATTTTTTAATAAGATTCAATGATTTTACGACAAAAGGGGTTCATTCAATGGATTTTGTCAAACTTCTTATATAATTTGATTTATTAAAAAAGGATTATCTATTAAAAGTAGAAAGCATTCATTTCGCTGCTTCAAATTTTATTTTAGAAGACACAGAAGTATCTAAAAATTTCCTCCCAAATGCTGTGGATAAGGCGTACTTCCCACGAAAACCAGTGCAATGGCAGGGAGCAATTATCTTCATTGGGTATTTTTCCAGTACTCCTGTTGTTTTTGAAAGACGATCGTATGATGCATCATGGAGATGCAATCCACCTATTATTCCCACAATATTGTTAGAACCTATTAATTCTTCTGTTTTGAGAGTAGTATTGATTATTCCAGCATGACAACAGCCTGCAAGAATCACTACCGAGTCATCAGCTAAATGGAAAATCAAAGAAAGGTCGTCTTCTAGCAAATCAGGAATTGATTTACCATTTTTCAAAGTGATAACATCTTTAAGTCTGCCTGATAAAACTTCATAATTGTTCTTATGTGGGATCTCACCAGTAGTCATAATTGATTCATTGAACTTATAGGCGGTCGTGGTGGTAATTAGGTCTACCTGATTCTTTAAATCCTCAACTGACTTAAAAAAACCCTGAATTCCGATATCAAATTGTTTTCCTGTATCATCAGTATAAACCTTAGGTGAGAGAGCTTGATGATGACATATTACAGGGATCTCTTTTTTTGTCAAAGAGATTGTCTCTTTCAATCCTCCCACATGATCCCAATGTCCGTGACTCAATACTATTGCGTCAATAGTCGCAAGATCAACTTCAAGTTTTTTGATATTGTTGAGTAACGCAACTGGGGAAGGACCAGTATCGAATAAGATATTTAATTCTGAATCAGAGAACTGGACTTTGGATAAAGCGGAAAAACCACTCTCACCAAGTGTCCCTGCAGGACCAGAAACGTTTTCCACCAAGATTTGAATTTCTAATTTTTCAATGCTCATTAAATCACATCATCAGACAGACCAAGGCATAACTGGATAATTTTTGAGGGCACCTAGGCTCTGGAAAAATAAACAGGCAATTAGGTAATAGATAACAACCTTTTGTACTAATACTCTAAAGAATAGAGAAAATTCTTGTAAATTCCCTGGGAAAAAAGCTGTAACCAAAGAAACTAATCCATACAAAGCAATAAGACAACTGAAAACTAAAAACACTAAATGATAAATTCGGGGGATAGTCTCCACATCTCTAAGCAAAAAATACATTACTAGTGATAATGAAAATAAAAAAATAAAAGCGATGAGAACAATAAAATCGTGTAAGTGTGGGAATAGGTTAGCTGGAGTTAATGCAATAGCGCTGAAGAATCCAGCAGTTATAATCCCCAATGCTGTGAGTATCTTCATATGTTCAGGTTTATTTACACTAATTATCCCAGGAATCGCAATGAAATATGTTAAAAATCCAAAACTAGACAATACAAGAGTGGTAATAAAAAGGATAGATGATATTGGATTAGGATTACCAAATGATTCTGTTCTCCCAAGATCACTAAACAGATTCATGAAAAAAATATATCCAGTGCTATTCGGATTGATCTGCGTTCCTCCACCATAAAATACCATGGCAATTGAGGATAAAACTAAGAATTGGATACAGCCTACAATAGTAAATAAGAATGCAATTTGTCTCCAATCATATTTCTTCAATTATTTCTACCTTAACTGTCATTTCAGAGGGCTCACGATTAGCCCAACAATAATAGGGAATAGCTACAACATCTGTTCCACTATCAGTCTGACCTTTGATTAAATATATACCATCAAATAATTCTGTTGGTTCAACTCGTAATGATCCACTGATTATCTTCACGTTAAATATATCAATTTCTGGATTATCAATCTTCTCTATACAATAAACAAGTGGTCCTCGCGTTATAGTAGATTTACCAAACTTATGTTTCACCTTGGGATGAGTGTGGATGATCTGAGGTTTCATAGGAAAATTGAGAATTATCCTGTCACCAGGATTCCATTCTCGTTCTAAAGAGATATAATAAGACTTGAAAGGAGAGAATCCTGAAGCTGTTTGTAGTTGATTGATTTCAGAGACACCGTTATCTTCTTCCTCATCATTGATTTTTAGAGAATAATCATCAACCCAACTTGGAATCCTCAGATAGATGGTCAAAAATTCTGGTGTTTGTATATCGAGGTTGATCCGAACATTCCCCTGCCAAGGAAAATTTGAATTTAATGTAAGTCTCACTGGAGGTAAGTTTTCTAGATTAATTTGCGTTTCATTCCCAACATACTGGTGAATCCATATAGAACTTCCTTGATACGAATAAATATACTGTCCTAATGATGCCCAGGTTCTTGAAAGGTTTGAAGGACAGCATGGAATTGCAAACCATTCTTTACGAGTTACATCCCCTCTTGAAACAAGCGGGTTTCTATACAGATATGATTTCCCATCCTGTGATATTCCAACTGAAGCTGCATTGTAGAGTTGCCACTCTAAAAGATCAGCATATTTGGCTTCACCTGTAAGGAGAGTCATTTCCCAATTCCAAAATATCGATCCTAGCGCGCCACATGTCTCACAGTAGGCATATTCTGGATCCAATTCATAATCACGTCCAAATCCCTCTATCCCTGGTATTGATCCTATGCCCCCTGTGACAAACATTTTCTTGTGAACCATATGATCCCATACAATCTGTAAAGTTGGGAGGTAAGATCTATTTGTTTGATAAGTATACATGGCTGCTGCTGTCATTAGATAAGAAAAGCGTACAGCATGTCCTTCTGGGATCAGTTGCTTTTTTAAGGGGCGGTGTGTCTGAAAATATTTTCCTGAAGCGTAATTAAGAAAAACACGACGTTTAAATCCAGAGGGAAATGTTGTATAGACATTCTCTGGTAAATGAAAACTTTTTTCTTCAGGATGTTCCATCGAATATGCTTCTCTTAATTTTTCAACCCTCCTTAGCCTATTATTATGATTAAAATTTTGTTTAAGTAAGGTTAACCACTTTAATCTGGATTTTCCCCTTCTTTCAAGAAATTCCGCTACTAATTTCAGATATTGTCCTTTTTGTGTGATTCGAAAGAGCTTTGTCAAAGCAATTTCAATTTCTTGGTGTCCAGGAATCACGGTGCTACTTGTATTTACCGTGAGGAATTGATGAACTAGGAGCTCAGCAATTTTGACCACACTCTCAAGAATCTCTGAATTTTGACTAAATTCATAGTGAGAAATTAAAGCCTCAATTAGATGTCCTAAACAGTATAATTCGTGTTCTATCCAAAGGTTTATCCATCGTTTGCCTGGAAAATGAATTTGATTGAAAGTAAAGATATATCCATTTTCTAAAGAATTTTGGAGAATTCCAACGAAATCATCTATCATACCTTTTAACTTAACAGAAGGAGAAGTAGAATAAATTCGACATGCAGCATCTAGCCACTTGTAGGCATCTGAATCAGAAAAAAACCAACCCTCCCGAAACCCCTCTTTCTCATTTATCAGGATCCGAAAATTGTCTATACACCGAAATTTTTCAAGTTGATTCCATTGATGATAAATTGCACTGTCTCTGTTCATATCTAAACGCGGATTCCAGAAAGAATCCTTGATTTTGACTTCTTTAAAAGCCAATTGACTGCTAGTATGATCCATACATAACTAGGTAGTATAATAGGGTTTAATAAGTATTGCGAACAAGTAGATGATTAGAAGCTGTTACAAGGATTTCCACCGATATTGAGAATATTCCTCCTGTACCAATAAAGAAGTGTCTACTAGATGACAATAGCTAAAAGCATAGAAAAAATTACAAAACTAATCCAAAGAGGACAGCTTCTTACAGCATTATCAAAGGTGGAAGTATTAGAAACAAAAGTAAAAAGAAAAGATATGGGCAGTACAATTAAGCTTTTAAAAACTAAAATCTTGATCAAATTGGGAAACGTTGAGGAGGCATTGGGAGTTATCGATCAAGTATTACAGCTAAAGATAGGCTCTAAACATAAATTACTAATCGCAGATGCTATAATATTAAAATCTGAAGCTTATTGGAGACTCGGAAGGTACGATGAAAGTAATAACATGGTGGAAGAGGGAGAGCAGCTCCTCAGTACGATCTCTCAAGCACAAGAAAGGTTGAAAAGAGAAGTTTCTTTGATTTATAACAAAGCTTATACTCTATTTTTACAAGGAAATGTTGAAGAAGCACTTACCCTCGGAAAAAAAGGATTGGATTTGCAAGAAAAAAAGATTGGTGATGAATACTCTCTTGCTGAATTTTACACCTTCCTTGGTGACATATATTGGAATCAGGGACAACATAAACTTGCACTAGAACAATATCGACAAAGTTTCATTATATATGAAAAATTAAATAATTTGAGAGGAGTAGGAATAAATCTTAGCTGCATAGGGTCTGTGTATCAAGAAAGTGGTAAGCTTGATTTAGCTCTTGAGTATAAACAAAATGCAATCCAAATTCTGGAAGAAATAGGAGACCAACGTAATTTCGCTAAAACTCTCCAACACATTGGTGAAATATATACAAGTAAAGGAGAGCTAAGCTTAGCTTTCGAGTATGCGCAGAGAAGTTTAGTTATTTTCGAGGAGCTTGGAAGTAAGCACTCAATTGCTGAAAACTTGTACTTCATTGGTGAAATCTTTAAAACCAAAGGAGATTTAGATTCAGCTTTAGAATTCTATGAAAAAAGCCTTATTCTTTACCAAGAGCTGGGAAGGCCTGGTGCACTTCCTCTTGCAAGCATGGGAGAAATATATCATGCTCAAGAGAAATTTAAGCAGGCATTAGAAAATTACAAGCAAAGTTTAGAATCTTTTGAAAAAATGGGTTATGAGCTTATTGAAACGCGGACTCTCTATTATAATTTGATTAAATTAAGTATTGATACAAACGCGCTTGATCAAGCAAAAGAATATATCAAGCGTATTCAAGAGATCAATGAGAAAAATGGTAATATTGTTCTTAAACAAATATGTAACATCTCTGAAGCTTTACTACTAAAAACTAGTAAAAGAATTACCAATATAGCCAAAGCTCAAAAATTACTTCAACAGGTAGCAGGAGAGAAAATCGTTTTTTTTGAATTAACTGTTGATGCTATCCTCAATTTATGTGATCTTCTACTAACAGAATTACGAACATTTGGAAATGAGGAAGTACTAGGCGAGGTAAAAATCTGGGCAGGAAAATTACTTGAATTAGCTCAGAAACAACATTCCTACTCTTTACTTGCAGAAACATATCTCCTCCAATCAAGGTTAGCTTTGTTAGAGCTAAATATAAAAGAATCCCAAGCTCTACTAGATAAAGCGAAAACCTTAGCAGAAGAAAATGAACTAAATCAACTACATACAAAAATATTGGACGAAGAATTCTTTCTACGGGAACAATCAAGAAGATGGGAGCATTTAGAAGGAAAAAAACTTTCAATGAAGGATAGAATTAATTTAATCCAGCTGGAAGACTTATTGGATCGAATGATACACAAGAGAATCTTTCAAAAAGAGGAGGAGATATTGGATTATGCAGCAGAAGCTTCAGCACTCGTTGAAAAGTGGGAAAAAGAAGAAAAAAACTAATCTTATGCATTAAATGATTCAATCAAAACACTTTTCTATATTTCGTTGAGTTGTAACAAGATGAATAAAAAGAAAGAAGAAACATCAAACAGAAATATAGAAAGAGCCACGAGAGACCTATTTCACGAATGGAAATTGTTAGATGAAGAAAATGAACCTACTCAGAAAACCTTAGAATTTCGTAAACAGTTAGAAGAATTAGTGAGAAAAGAAGTGAGAGATAAAAAGGCTGAAATTAAAATAATAAAAGCCATGAAACAAGTGGTTCGAAAAAGAAAGGATCTGGGAGAGATAGTAATAGGAGAAAATGTTATCAAGAAGATTGAGATCATTGATGAATATGAAGGATATGATAGGGCTCTAAAATCAATTGCTTATTACAAATTACTACCTGTTATGAATGCAAAGAAACCAATTGTACGTGTACTCGAGTGGACTGTTAGTCATCATCCTTCTTGGGTCATTTGGTTTACCAGTCCAGTGGCCAAAGGATTTAAATCCAGAACTGAGGGAGAATATTTAGTCGCACACACTTTGAACGAAAAAGAATCAGAAGATTATGATCTACTCTTGAAATTCAACAAATTTCCATGTTTTGGAAGAAGCGATGGCGTTGATATTCTACTTGGATTCGAAAAAAGGAGAGATGCAGTTGAATTTGTCGAGGAATTTTTACATATTATCATTAAACGAAATTTGTACGGAGATCAAGATTTTTTGCAATTCTTACAGAATTATAGAAAAGCAAAACTAAAATTAACTAATTCTTGAATTTTGTTATGGATTACCCTTTTTTTGGGTCAAAGAATTATCTATAGAAAAATTCGCTTCAAATGGGAATAGTAGTTTTTCTGTATTAAATCTCTATCATTCTACCACTATAATTATCCTTATATTTCGCTTATCCAACAGTTTAAATGCTCCAAAAATATATTTCAATATCAGATTGACTTCAGGAGTCGTCCTAGCTGTTTTTGGTGGATATATCTTGCTTGAAAATGAGAAAAAAAAATGGTCAGAAGAAGAACTAGTATCTTTTAAAAACAGATGGAAAGCAGTAACCATACCAGTGAATATTAAGATTGATACTCAACAAACTGCTTTATTTCTGGAAAATGTGATCCAAATTATCGAATCAGCAAAGAAAATCGCAGTTACAGACTGTATATGTCGTGTGAAAATCGGAAATTGTGATTATCCTCGAAGAGTGTGTTTATCGCTAGACAAAAATGCAATTAAAGGGGTCTCTGATGGTACAGCAGAATTTATTTCCACGGAAGAGGCCAAAAAGATCATCATAAGAACTCATGAGACAGGACTTGTACATTTAGCGTTACATAGACCAGGAGAAGATGAAAAGAACATTCAGGCGATCTGTAGTTGCTGTTCCTGTTGTTGTCATGCACTTCAAGGACTTTTATTTATGAATATGAAAAATTTGGTGAAATCAAGTGAATATATTTCCACCCATGATCAAGACAAGTGTATAGATTGTGGAGAATGTGTCAATAGGTGTCAATTTAATGCAAGACGATTCAATAACGAGATGCTAGCGTATGATCCAAAGCTTTGTTTTGGTTGTGGACTATGTGTTACGAGTTGTGTTCAGAATGCTATTGAAATGATCAAACGTTCATTGGCATAACTAAGAGGAAAATCAGGAGAAAATTCTATGAACCAACAGAAAATTATCATTGTGAAGGGTAGTCCCCGAAAAAAGGGGAATAGCAATATCTTGGCTGAATCTTTAGCAAAGGGAGCTAAAGCAAGTAATGCAGAGGTAGAGGACTTTTTTCTTCAAAATATGGACATAAAACCCTGTAACGCCTGTGATGCGTGTATTAAAAAGCCAGAGAATGGTTGTATTATCGAAGATGACATGCAAATACTTTATCCAAAACTTCGTGCTGCTGATTCAATTGTCATTGCGAGTCCAATATACTGGTTTAATATGAGTGCACAGACTAAATTATTTATTGACCGATTTTATGGTTTAATAGAGCCAAAAAAACATGTTCTAAAAGGGAAAAGGATAGGCATAATCTTAACTTATGGAGATTCGAATGAGCATTCCTCAGGCGCTGTTAATGCGATAAATTCATTCAAAGATACTTTTCGATATATTGGAGCAGAAATAGTGGGTATTATTCATGGAACTGCAATGGATGCTGGAGAGATAAAACAAAACAAGGAATTAATTGACGATGCCTATAAATTAGGTATAGAATTAGGAAAACCAAAGCATATCTGAATTATTCAATTCTTTGAGTAATTATAATATAATAGTTCAAGAAAAGAAGTTGGAGATTCCTTTTTTCTTAATTTTATCGAGAACCTTCCTCGACCAAATCATTCCAGGTTTTCCAGTACATGGTTGTTTGTATACCTTATGAATTCGAAATGAGTCCCATTCTTCCGTGTTCCACAATTCTGCTAAAGTTTCAGTAAGATCCCATGCTTCTTGAGCTGAAGATGCAGAGATGAACGCACATTTGTCCATTCTCTTGTCGTCGAAAACAACTGTGTACTTCGCACAATATAGTTTTTCGATCAACTCATTATTAGACATCATTCATTCCAGACTAAATCAACAAATGATCTTGATAACACTTTTCTAAGCGGTGTATGTTTACTAACTTCACATTCTTATAAAATCACGGTTAATATAATCTTTTCCTTTCGATTAATAACTTCTTCTTACAAACTTATGTGGAAAATGGGGAACTCTAAAAGATTTATATAGCGATAAATTTATTCTTGAAATACAATTCTTTGTTAGGTGTGATAAAAACAAGTATAATGTTGTTTTTTGGAAAAACTAATTTATTTTGTGAGGCGAAAGAATTATCAATCCCAAGATTAGGGCTAGAAATACCTTAGAGATGGCAACTTATCCAAGCGTTAGATAGGTGGTTTAAATGTTCACTAGAGCATTGACACAGAAAGAACAGGAGATTCTATTAAGAATTCAAGAATTCGTGAGACGAAACCACGCAAAAAGCGACTCTCACGATTACTCACATGTATTTATGGTTACTCGTACTGCAATTCAAATTAGTAAGAATATTGAGGATCCAGTTGATCCATTTATCGTAATTGCAGGATCTTTACTTCACGATATTGGCAAAACTACAAATAACTTCGCAGGATTTCATGGATTATTCGGAGGAAGTATTGCGGAAGAATTCCTTCAAGGATTAGAAATAGATAATGACTTGAGTGAGAAAATATGTCGTGTTGTCGTACGTCACACACCAACATCCAGTATTCCGCCTGTCACACCAGAAGAAAAGGTAGTTTATGATGCGGACACTCTTGATCGGCTAGGATTAATGGGATTATTACGTGGCTTTATAGGAAAAGAAGGATCGATGCAAGAAATACTTGAAAAATATATGGCTAGCAGACAACTAGATTACGAGAAGTTAAATTACGAGTATTCTCAGGAATTAGGAATGATGGGAGCTCAAGAGTTAGAGGGATTTTCACATGTCATTCAAAAGAGACTCGATGACAGAATGAGTAGTATAGAAGATATTTTCATGAAAGAAGACCTAATTAATGTTGAGACTAAGAAAAAGAGAAGTAAGAAGAAATGACTGGTAAAATTGTAGATAAACGAACTAAAGTAACACCAAGTATAATTCGGGGCTTGATTATTTTATTTTTAGTCTTTATTATTGTCATCGTGATCTTAGAAGTTTTTTTTAATATTTCCAGCTGGTACAACAGTCCAGTGTGTAAGCTCCAAGCTTTCGTTATATGTAAATTTTTGAGCTAGTC
>JBHLPQ010000269.1:0-4204 GCA_048939265.1 Promethearchaeota archaeon | reverse complement strand
TCTGAATTTATTACACTACTTGAACCCCCACATAACTGTGGGGGAAACATTCTTTCACAGAATCACTCTCCATTCGTTTTACCGCTGGTATATCAAAATACCTTTCGAGTCCACCCAACATCTGATATAATGAATCACAAGACGATTGGTTCTCTAAGTATTCTCGGAGTAAACTCACTCTTCCGACCACGACATAACATTATAGACTATATCGGTATGGGGGTACTGCGAAACCCCACTAACCTACTTAATGACCTGTTATGCCTATGATTTCTTCGATAGACAATTTTGTTACCGTCATCAACATCATTCTTTGATATCAACGATAAACAATTTTAGGCCGGAGAAAGTCCAATTAATAATCGATCAGTTAAACCAAGGGACAATTGAGTCAGATGAGGGGTTACTCCAAGAGTTAGAGGTTATTCTAGAGAGATATATCTTTGAAGAGAAATACTCCCTATTGGTTTTACAAACTAGTATTAATCTCCTTTTTCTATTATTTGGTCTTTTATTAATATCAATTTTATATAAAAGAAGGTAACACGACATTATATCCCTCCTTGATTTTATCAGGAAATATTCATTTTGTGCAACACACTTTGTTCAGCTCTAATTTATCACATGTCTTTTCCCTTTAAAATAGCAATTCTCCTCACTAAATCCGTTCCTAATTGTGAGTTTGAAAGTAATCTTTTTATATTATCATGAGAGGAAATAATAAAAAACATAAAAAACACATGCTTTGTCTAAACATTTAAAAGGGGGAGTAGATCTATGATACATATAAACGGTCGTATGTTCTGGAGAGTAAGATAGTGCTTTATAACAAATGTTCTGAATGTAGTAGTAATTCGATGATATATGATGAACCTCGTGGAGAGATTATTTGTGGTGATTGTGGTTTGGTTGCCAATAGTGTGTTTTTTAGCCATGAACCAGAATGGCGTGCATATAACTCTGAGGAGGAGAAATCCAAGGTTCGTGTGGGTCTACCCACCTCTATTTTAAACAACCGTGAAATGAGAACTGTTATTGGTGGAAAAAGGAAAGATTCCTATGGGAAAACTCTTGATACCGCTACTCAGGCAAAGTTTGCTCGATTAACCCAAATGGATGAACGAATTCAAGATAAAACCACTCGTAACCTTAAAAGCGCATTAATGGAATTAAAACGAATCAAATCTCATCTTAACCTTTCAGATGATGTTTCTGAGACTGCTGTACTCATATATAAGTTAGCTTTGGAAAAAGATTTGATTAAGGGCCGTTCAGTAATTGGTATGATTAGTGCTTCTATTTACCTTGCCTGTCGTAAGAAAGATACTGCGATCACTTTGAAAGATACAGCTGAAATGGCGAACATCTCTACCAAAGAATTAGGTCGTTGCATTCGAATTTTTCTCCAGAATATTAATATTAACAGTTCAACACCTGATCCTGTAGCCCTAGTCAATCGTTTAGGAGAAAATTTAGGTTTGACTATGTATACTCGGAAAGTTGCTATTGATATTCTCACAGAAGCACGAGAAAAACGATTGACAGTGGGGAAAATTCCAATGTCTTTAGCTGCTGCTGCAATTTACATTGCTTCTATTCAAACTGGAGAAAGACGAACTCAACAACAAATCGCAGCACCTGCACGAACAACCCCTGTTACCATTAGAAATCGGTTTAAAGAGCTAGCTAAAGGACTTGGGCTCGATGAGTTCAAAGTAAAGCGAGGAGCTGCTGCAAAACCAGTAATAATTCAAAATCCAACTATATGGGTTCGCAAAAAAAGACAAGCGTCTATATAAATTTCCAATAATAAAATGATAATTCCTACTTATTCTGTTTCTCTTTGTAGGAATCAGCTCTTTTCCGCTAAAGATTGGATATCAAGAATAAAAAACTGCGACTCATTAATGAATTCCTTAATATTAATCGCTAAAAGGGATCGTAAACTGTACTGACCATGAATAACCTTTAAAGTATCCAAAGCTGTTCGCAAACGACGGGAAAATTCAAAAGTTTGGGGAATAAGACCCCTTTCTTCTAATAAAGAGAGGTCAGTTATGCGTTGTTCATATGCTGCCATAGGAAGGAAGAGACTGGATTCCTCCAAAGAGCCTAAAAAAGGTGTATCACTTAGCCCGCCTAATTTTTCGATTAATATATCTGTTGCTACTATCATACTTAGGACAATCAACTTTACAGCAAAGAGCTTATCCAATGTTGTCTTGGCATTCACATATGTCCGGATAGAGCTATTCAAATACGTATATGAATCATCGAAAATGGATACCAAAAGATAATACCAAACCTTTTTCTGTATTCTAATACCTAGGATGACAAATCAACCGAATTTCAGACCTGTATGATATTATTCTTATCAATAATTTTCGAGTGTAATAGAAACATCGTTTAGCTTTTAAGGCTGTTCAAAAGTAGATGAGAAATTTAATTCAGCTATCATTCACCAATGATAGTGACGTATAATCGTCGTTTACGTGGTTTTACATCCAGCTCTATGAAAGCAATTTGTTGCCAAGTTCCATGAATAACATTTCCATGAGTAATTGGAATTGTCAAAGAAGGTCCTAGTAAGGATGCTCTTACGTGTGAATGACCGTTCCCATCATGCCATGTTTGCTCATGGAAATAAGCAAGAGATTTAGGTGCTACACGCTCTAAGAAATCTGGGATATCACGTAGAAGCCCTGGTTCAAACTCGAGTGTAATTATAGCTCCTGTTGAACCACCCACAAAAACGGTAACAACGCCTTTTTTGATATCTGATTGGTGTACAAGACGCTCCAAATCGGAAGTAATATCCACAATTTCGGTTTCATGTGTTTCTTTTAATTGTATCTCGGATTGATAGACTGTCATTTGTTTCACTTCATTTTTTGGTAGTCTAGGTTAATGATTTATGTTAATAAATCAAATAGTGAAGTATGAGTTTCTTATTTTATGTTGATAGGAAATGATTGCCTAATACTCTTTCCAAATACATCGTATATAGCAATTGTAACAAGATATTTCCCAGGATTGGAGTATTCGTATGTTATGGATGATTGAATATTGCTCAAAACCTTCTTTCCCCTCATTTCTCGACATGAATACCATTTTGGTTCGAATAAAGCGTTCTGATAATCCCAATCTATCGCCCAATAATCAATATAATCAATATAATTTTGTGTTCTTCTTCTAGGAAGAGGTTTATCTAAGACAAAGTCGACTATAGTTACTTTTAACTTCTTATTATCTACATCTATATCGAACCTAGCGACTGGGGAGGACGTTTGGTCAAGATGTTGTGAGGATAGTATATTAAATGGGTTATAGTTAGGTATCCTTAATAATCTCTTCTTAATCTCATGAATAGAATAATGACCGATGTCAACCCCTACCCAGTTTCTTTTCAATTTTTCTGCAACTGCAAGAGTAGTTCCTGATCCTGCGAAAAAGTCAGCAATTAAATCTCCCTTTTCTGTTGACATTTTAATAATTCGTGATAAAAGAGTTTCAGAATTTTCGGTTGGATACAACGTTTTTTTCACTTTTTCGTAACCTGCGACATCAATCCAAAGATTATCATTAGAATATTGCCTCTCTATAAGATCTTGGCTCTTTCTTTTCCTTTTCTTAATAGCTATGGGATTTAATCTCGCTTTTTTGCTGCTTTGATAAACGAAAATTGAATCTGAATGCACGATTAAATGTGTTTGATTATATGCCTGCTTTAATGACAAGTTCTTCTTCATTCGTCTCACTAAAAACTCATTGACAAAATTATGAAGTCCGAAGACTTCATCTAATACCTTTCTCGCATAATGTCCGTAGTGGTAATCAAAACGTACAAAGATATGCCCATCGTCTCGAAGTAGAGATTTCATGAGCAGAACACGTTTTTTGAACCATTGCATAAAGAATTTGATAGGATTAGGATTATTTAGGATGTTATTATAAGCTAGATCTTCGACTGGATAATCAAAATATGTGTCTAGCTGAAATCCATCTTTTTCTGGCAAACCTATGGGAATTACAATTATTTCATTCGTTCCTGTGAAAAAAGGAGGATCGATATAAATTAATTTAAGCTTTTTTTGCAGTTTGTCTTTTAAACAAGGCAGAACATCAAAACTATCTCCCAGAACCAGCAGAACATCGTCTAGCGCCGCTGGTAGACAGTGAGGAGATTCCAGGGCTACAATAGTAC
>JBHLPQ010000268.1:0-4205 GCA_048939265.1 Promethearchaeota archaeon | reverse complement strand
TGAGGAATTAACATTACCTGAATACAAAGATTCTCCAAATATCGATTTATATTTATGAAGGTAAGAATTTAATATTATCTCTACTAAATTATTTTCTCTAACCATTTATATTGATATTCTTTTAGAAACAGTTACCCAAAAAATTCACTCCTAATATTAAGTTAAAATTCCTTGTATTAAAGCAATAACTAGGTTTCGGTCGACTGCAATAAGAAACAAAGCGATAATCATAACAAATCCGAATATTTGTTGAAGAGCCTTCGTATCAATCTTCTTAGCTAATCTAGGCCCAATTTGAGCCCCTACAACAATCCCTAGGATTAGGAAGAATGCTAGATCAGGATAAATCTGGCCCATTGTAATTTTTACGGTAGCTCCAGCAATACTTGTTGCAATCATTATAAACATAGAAGTAGCAACGGCTTTATGCATGCTTAACTTGCCTACATGAACCAAGATTGGTACCATTACAACTCCTCCTCCAATCCCTAAGAAACCAGAAGCAAATCCCGCAACTAATCCTAAAAAAGTGCTCAGGATCTCACGTTTTTCAAATCCAAGAAATATAATCTCATCATGCTCTATTTCATCCTTGATTTCTGAGACTTCTTTCTTTTCCTTAGGGAAGAATATCATCTTAATCGATATTGGTACCAAGCAAATTGCAAAGATTATTCGGAAAACTTCAGGAGCTTCCGTGGCTAAGTATGAGCTAGTAAAACTGCCTGTTATTGCTCCTATGACCGTTGTCACTGCAATTAAGAGACCTGTACGGTACTCTATTCGATGAGGTTGTCGTGCATATGCAATTGTGGCTGATATTGATGTTAAAATGATCATAACCAGTACTGTTCCAATAGCATAACTTTCCTCAACTCCGAACAATATGAGAGAGGGAGTTATAATAAACCCTCCTCCGATACCAAGAGCGGAGGAGATAATTCCAACAATCAAAGCATAAAGGGAGAAAAAAATACCATCGAATATATTACTGAGGAATTGTTCGCCTATTAGAGAGAAGAATAGCATTTTTCAGATCTCAATCTTTGTTTAATCGGAGTAATGTCTGAATATCGTCATAAGATTTATTATTTTGGCTAAAATCTCCAAATCACCTTTTCTTTAAGAGGCCTACTTTCTAACAATTATGAAAAATGAATAGCTTAATGAGGTAGTTAAAGTCGGATTTCATCAAAAATTTTCCCTGAAAAATTCCCTTCTCGTTTGAAGGATTTTCTGACCAAATAAAATCGTTCTATCGATTTAGTAACTCTTGAGCAAGAAGTGCAGCATCTAATATTGGCTTATATCCTGTACAACGACATAGATGGCCTTCTAATGCGGAACAGATTTCGCTTTCTGGAGCATTCGGATTTTTTGCTAGTAATGCATGAAGTGTCATAATAATACCTGGTGTACAATATCCACACTGGACCGCAGTTGCTTTAATAAATGCTTCCTGAATGGGATGTAGATGATATCCATCAGAAATCCCCTCAATAGTTAATATATCAGAATTTTGTATTTTTTTAGCTTTTATCGTACAACTTTTTACGGCTTCTCCATTCATAATGACTGTACAGGCACCGCAATGTCCAGTATTACACCCATTTTTCGTACCTGTTAAGTTTAGTCGCTCTCTGAGAATATCCATTAGTGACTCTTTAGGATCTACTTCTAGAATATATTTTCTACCATTGACAGAGAATAAAATATCCATTATTTATAAGCTCCTCGTTTTTAATGCTTCTAAGACTTTCTCAGGTGTAAGAGGTAGCTGAGTTAATGAAATCTCAGTAGCTTGCTGAAAAGCATTAAGAATGGCTGGCGGAGGACCAATAATTGGGTGTTCAGCTAGAGGTCTTGCCCCAAAAGGACCATCTGGTTGTGGATTTTCAATAAAAATGCAGGTAGACTTATCAGGCATATCAGAAAGAATTGGGATTTTATAATGTTTTAAATTGAAATTCTTGATCTGGCCTTTCTCATTGAAGATAATCTTTTCTTTCAAGGCCATCCCAATACCCTGCATTACTCCTCCGTATATTTGGCCTTTTGCGGTCTCAGGATTAATGACTTTTCCAACATCTAATGCTGTTACGAAATGTAATACTTTAATTTTTCCGTTTCTCTTATCAATTCGAATATCACAACCTTGTGCTCCAAAAGTCCATTCATAAGGTTGATACTGACCAGTCTCCAAATCAGGTACTGTAACTTCCCGTACCACAGAGGTACCAACAGCTAAAACGGGATCACCAACAGTACGCCCATCTTCATATTGATATCCTTTAACTAACTTTTCTAGAGGAATATTCTCTAAATTTTGTGAGTATATTTTCTTTCCATCGTAAGTTAAAGTGTGAGGATCACATTTCAAAACCAGTGATGCATTCTCTTTTAATTGACTAATTGCTTTTTCACAGGCATTGATTATTGCATTCCCAACGCGCATTGTGGTCATCGAAGCAACGGTTTGCCATTCATATGGGGTTAGCTGTGAATTGATTTCATGGTTAATTCTAATATTTACATATGGAAGTTTCAAGATTTCCGCAGCAATTTGACCTAAAACTGTCAAGCATCCCTGTCCTATTTCAACTCCTCCAATCGAGATATTTACAGTTAAGTCCTCATTAAACTTTAGAAAAACACATGATGAAGCATTTGATGCCTGAACTGGTGATTTCACTATAGCAGCAACTCCACGTCCGTAAAGATAACTTTCATCCTCCTTGAAAAGTGGTAGTTCATCAAGTGCCTGAGTCATCTTATCGAAACAATCTAGAACATCACCATTATGCTCTGTTATGACCTGACCCAAAGAATTCGTTTCTCCAGGTTTAAGAAAATTCTTACGTCTTAAGTCTCTAGAATCCATTCCTAAATTTTTAGCTAGCTTCTCTAGAAGTCTTTCGATCATGAATTGTCCTTCAGGATGACCATAACCTCTAAGTGCTCCAACTGGAGGGGTGTTGGTATATATTCCAAATGATTTTAGGTTGCAATTTGGAAAAAAATAAGGTCCCACGCAATTATGACCTGCAGCAAGAACCACATTACAGCTAGTGTCTGCATATGCTCCGTCTGCAAAATATAATTGGGCTTCTATACCAATTAGTCTTCCTTCACGTGTAGCACCAATTTTCATCCTTCCTTTCATACCTCGACCTAAGAGTGAACCTATAAAAACTTCTTTCCGAGTCAAAACAAATTTGACGTAATATCCAGGGACAAATCTCGATACAAAAGCTAAGAGTGGTTCGATTGTATAATCAGATTTTCCCCCAAAACCTCCTCCTAAATATGGGATATGAATATGTATCTTATTCATGGGGAGTTTAAACATATCATGCATGACTTCACGAAGAATAAAAGGGGCCTGAGAACTACTCCACATATGTAGATCTCCTGTTGTATCCCAGTAACAAACTGCTCCATGTGGTTCAATAGCTGCATGAGAGACAAGGGGGTATTCAAATTCATCTTCTACTACAACATCAGCTCCTTTGAATACATCTTCAAAATTCCCTTTTTTCAATTGGTACTTGTAAAAGATATTTGAACCAGGAATGGGTATGAATGTAGGTAAGTGTTTGTATAAACCATTCTTTTTATGGATTAATGGTGCTTCAGGGGCTATGGCATCATAGGGATCTAGCACAAATGGAAGTTCTTCATACTCAAGGTGGATTTTTTTAACAGCTTCTAATGCTATCTTTTTACTCTCTGCTATAACTACTGCGACTATTTCTCCTGCGTGTCTGACTTTGTCAAACGCCATTGGAGGTTGGTCAAAAATACAGGTTCCAAACAAGAGATTTTTATCGATTCCTTCAGTGTTTCGGCAAATAACTTTTATTACACCTTTTGTTGCCTCAGCTTCATGTGTCACTATCGATTTAATTAATGCATGAGGCACTCCTGCGCGTAGAACTTTGACATACAACAACCTAGGGAATTTCAAGTCATCTATGAATAAAGCTGTTCCTGTAACCTTGTCTCGTGCATCTTGTCTAATTTCAGCCTTCCCAACGGTTGTTAAATCTGTGGTTACTTTTTTATCTTTGATATTAGATTTTGATTTAACTCGTGGATTGGAATGAGATTTTTCGGAAATCTGCATTGATCAATCACTCGGATAACTGATTTTAGAGTATAAGTTTTTTTGATTATTTTATATTTACCTGTTCATTATACAATGT
>JBHLPQ010000267.1:0-4216 GCA_048939265.1 Promethearchaeota archaeon | reverse complement strand
AGTTTGTGCACCTAAACCTTGAATCTTAATAGCCGAGGTCGCTTGTCCTCTTTTTACGCACTCCGCTAATGGTGTTCCTCCTAGAAAAGCTGTAATAAACCCAGCGTTGAAAGCATCTCCAGCTCCTGTTGTATCAACGATTTTATCGATTTGAAAAGCGGGGAATGATCGTTGTTCATTTTGAGTTGATAAAAGGACTCCCTCTGATCCTAATGTTAGTAAAACGACTTTTGGTCCATAATTCAGAAGAATTTTTGACGCTTCTTTCGGATTACTTGTTTGGGTGAGTTCATACGCTCCCCCTTTATTAGGTAGAAGTATATCAATATGTTTTAAGAACTGTGGTAATTGATTTTGATATTCTTGTACTACTTGAGATTCTAGATCTAAACTAGTGGTAAGTCCTAGTTCTTTTGCTAGTCTTACAGCTTTGAAAGCTGTTGTATAATTAATAGCTGTTAAGTGTAAATGTCGTGATTCTCGAATAACCTCTTTAGTGATCAATTCTTCTGATGGGAGAGTTAACCGCATGTGTTCTGATTGTAGAATGTATTTCTCTCCATCTTTTGTTATCATGACCACGTTTATTGGAGTCACTTTAGATTTCAATGTGAATAGGTACTTATCCTTTACGTTTTCTTTTTGTAAAATCATCCTTAAGTATTTACCTTCTTCATCATTTCCCACTCCCCCAAAAAAAGCAACATTCAATCCCTGACGAGCAACACCAACACAAAAATTAGCTGTTACTCCTCCTGCTTGTTTTTGACTGTTAAGGACATAAATTTTTTCATCAGGTTTTGGAAAACGAGAAATTTTCAGTAATAAATCAATTACGATTTCACCGAGACCTATAACATCAATCTCCCCTTGTTTCGTATTTTCAATAATCATCTAGTCAGCCTCATTCTAGTGAAGCATGTGTTTGATGTATATCGTCTTCAGTTTTTCCGATTCTGTTCATGATTGACCGAGTCATTGAATCAAGAACAACTAGTGCAGTGATATCAAATAATGAGGTAAAAGGAGCAAGGGCTTCTTGTTTAGCATCTTTTGTTTGTCCTTTCACTAGAATAACATGATCAGCAATCTGTCCAATAGTTGAATGAGGATTTGCAGTCAATGCAATGATTTTCCCACCTATTTCTTTAGCACCTTTCGATATTGAAACTGGAGTCAATGTTTCACCTGAACCACTAATAACTATCAAACAATCATTAGGGGTGAATCTGGGGGTAAGTGTTTCCGATAGGAAGTATGAGGGAAGGCTTAGATGCATCAATCTTTGGGTACACATTTTCCCAACCATTCCTGAACGTCCAGCTCCATATATGAATATCTTTCTCGCGTTTAATATAATTTCAATGCATATATCAATTACTTCTTCATCTTTTAATTCTTGTAAGAATTCCTCTAAATGTGAAATGATCTCTTCCACAGTATGGTAAAATAATCCCATAAAAATTCCTCCTGGAGCTCACATTTCCGGATGATGAATTGTTCTAAAGACACTCATTAATAATTTCATTTCATCTAATGTAATTTCTTTCTCCTTCTGGACAGTTTCAGCTGTTTTATCATATATCCTTTTCCAGAGATGTGTCAATAAGGTCTTTTCTTCTGTAGTTATCATATCGTCTTCCCATGCTTTTCTATAAGCTTGTTTAAAAGCTGAAATATTTTCATAAATAGACTTAATTAATTTCTTTTCTTCTTCAGTTACCTTACCATCTTGTAACGCAATTGTCACTAAATCCTGGATTAATTCATCCAATTGACTCATCTCTAATGCTTTAGAAATGATGATTTCTCCCTCTTTTTCTTTAAATGTAACACAATCCCCTACTTTCAGCTTTAATATTTTACGTACATCAGGTGGTAAATGAACCTGAAAATCTTTGTTAATTTCGCCAATACCAATTTCTTTTTCTTTAATAGGGGTTTCATCTGCCATTTCTAACCCTCAATGATTGTTAAATTGAGATTTTCAATTCATGATTTTGCGCAGTTTCTATTATTGGGCCTCTTACAATAAATCCAAGCGCATGGCCACTACCTCTGCATACAAGTAATTTATCGCCTATCTCAATACCATAGACCTGTAACACTTCAGGTAGCAATGTAAAATACTTGGATTTGGCTAATTTTAACCAACAAATGAACCTCTTATTTTTATACTCCAATACTTTCTGTTCTGGTATTTCAAAGGTTTTTAATTTTTCTGAATATCTTAAATGTGCCAAAATCTCCTTAAGCGAACCTTTGCTTAGCTGACTCACACAGGCAATGCTGAATCCGCCTGAAGTCGAACTACCAGGTAGAATGACTATCTTATCACAGTTATTAAAATCATACTCGAAAAACGCTTCTTCTGGCATTGAAATTTTGCCAGTTTTTTGAACGAGTGACCATCCAAAGACAAACTTACCCCCTTTGACTAATTGTGGCATTTTTAATCACTTAGATTCGTACTCTAAGAAAAAAATCCTATTCCTCCTCAAAAATTTGCCACAGGTATTTGTCGAAATTTATCCTCTCATGTTTATCAAATTTGATCCCTTCTAGTTCAAGTAGCTCTTTCTGCATCTCATATCCTCCGTTGTGCGGTAGTGATATCTTCCCTTTACTATTAATTACTCTATGCCACGGGAGATTGTCTTTATTTGAAGATGAGTGTAAAACCCAAGCCACTTGGCGTGATGCCCGAGAATTACCTGCAAATGTGGCAATTTGACCATAAGTAGCAACCTTCCCTTTAGGGATTTTTTTAATAATGTCTTTCACTCGTTGAGAAAAAGAAGGAGAAGTCATATTTCTACTCATTCCAGAAATCTAACTATTCAAAGACTAGCTAAATGCAAAATTACTGTGATTAAAAAACCTAGTGGGTCTCCTGTTGTTCTATCATAAATTCGCTGTGTTTTGAGAAAATTCTTTTCCCCAATCTTTATTCCGTCTTTTTTTGATTTTTTCTTCTTACTGGACTAATCAAACACAGAATGATTAAGTAAAAGAGGATTAATGTTGTGCTAAAACCTGACACAGGTGAATACTCAATTATTTGAGGATTCTGAATGGCCCAGGTATTTTCTTCAAAAGAATAGGTCCAAGTATCGTTATAGGTCTCTAAATAGCCACTTTTAATTCCCCCAAATAGAATCATCTTACCATTGTTGGCATCAAAGCTTAATTCATGATGACACCTACTAGGTGGGTTGATCTCAGGATTCATTTGAATCCAATGATTGGACGAAACGTTGAAAATCCATGTTTCTTGAGACACGTCGAGATTACAAGATCCTCCAAATAAAATGATCACTTGATTAGACGAATCATAAGCCATACCATACCAATATCTAGCGCTTGGACCTTCGATAGGTCTTAATTGATTCCAAGATTTGTTTGAAGGATTAAATACCCACGTATCATTTAATCGATTTCTACCTACTATTCGGCCTCCGAATAAAATTCCTCGTTGATTTACAGAGTCATAAACCAATTGTGAACCATATCGAGGAGGAGGAGCAATGGATATGTTATTAAGAAGAGTCCAAGTATTATTGACGACGCTATAGATCCATGTCTCATTTGCACTTTCACCTAGGTCGTCATACCCTCCAAATAGAATAATACTTTCTAAGTTGGGATCAAAATACATCGCTACGGATCCTCTAGGAGAGGGACTTTGTTGGGGAAATACCTCTGTCCATTTCTTTTTGGTAGAGTCATAAATCCATGTGTCATTACACCACCCATATCTTTGACCCCCACCAAATAGAAAAAACCTGTGATTAATAGAATCATAAACCATTCCGTGACCCGATCTAGCTGGGGGTTTATTAGTGACATGCTTTTCAGTCCATATATTATTCTTACAATCGTACACCCACATATCATCTAGTTCAGTATTATCCATTGAAATTCCCCCAAATAGAATAACCTGCTGCTTGTCTGGATCATACACTAAACTATGACCATACCGTCCTGTTAAAGGTGAACTCATTATCCTTCGAGGAATTGAATACACTTGAGGAATTTCAACAAGACAAAATGAAGAGAGTATTATAACAAGATTACTTACTATTAAAATTTCTCTTTTTTTAATTGATAGGGTTCCAATTACTAGCATATCTCTCAATCTCTTGATTTTGAACTGAATAACAACAAATTCGAGTTAAGAAACAGTTTTGGAGAGAATTTACCATTCAGTAATTTA
>JBHLPQ010000112.1:0-12456 GCA_048939265.1 Promethearchaeota archaeon | reverse complement strand
CAAAGGCTTCTCGACCTTGTTCAGTAATTTCCAAGATGGTCACAGGTTTCTTACCCCGAAAAATTTTATCAATCTTAATATAACCAGCATCCTCTAGTTTAGAAGCATGCGAAGAAAGATTCCCCCACGAAAGAGCAGTCTTTCTTTTGAAAAAGATAAGATCCGCGTTCTCCACGGTATACAGATGAGACATTATTATGAGGCGTGATGGCTCGTGAATAAGCTTATCAATGACAGAAGGTTCGGGAACATCAATATCATTATCAGTGTTGGTTTCTTTATTTGTCAGGATTACTCCTCCTCAACGTGAATCACTGGATAGGTTTGAATAAATCTAATGTATCTTATTATTCCAAGAAAAAGCGATAAAACACCTAGAATAAAGAAATAGAGAAATATTCCTAACTTATCATCAGGAAAATCAAGCACGACCGCAAAGATAAAACCAAGAATTGTTGAAAAGATGCCAAGAAAGTAATAACGGTGCTGGCCAGTTTTATCTACAAGGAAAAGACTAGGACCAAACATTATAAATCCGAAAAGAAATGGAACCCATTTGTATATCAAAGCTAAATCGAATTTACCCTCAAATATTATCATCATGACAACTGTTATAATACAAGATCCAAATAAGAATAGCAGAAATTCAATCAGAGATTTCTTCATTGAATATCCTTCTTTTTCAGTGTCTCGCTTAAATTCTACTCTCCCTAGACGAGGATAAGTGGTACGTTCACGTATCAAGTCAACGAAATACCTACCGTACAGGATCCAAAAGGGGACAAACACTACAAAGAATGGTAAAGTAAAGAGGACAGGCAAAAATATCAATAAAAGTCCTAAAAGGATCTCTGTAATTCCATCAATCATATATTCATGGAATGTGTGTTGTTCAATTTTTTTTAGATCAATTTTCTCATTCAAGATTTTCACCAAGTATCCAATTGATTTACTTCCTTTGTATGTTTAAATAGCTTTGTATTATGGAAGTACTTTGTACAAAGTTGATTAGAATATTATCTAAATAAATGTCAACATAAAGAATGATGTGAATAATAATGACTAGGATTAATGTATCATCAGGATCTCCGTTCGAGGAACCTATCGGATTCTCCAGAGCAGTTAGGATTAAAAATATCATTGCTGTCTCTGGTACGGCTCCAATTAAACCTGATGGATCTACCTTTGCTCTAGGTGATCCTTATGAACAAACAAAGTACTGTATTGAAATCATGAAAAAGGCAATAGAAGAGGCAGGAGGTAAACTTGACAATACAATTCGAACAAGGATTTTCTTAAGAGACATTTCAAATTGGAAAAAAGCTGCTAAGGCTCATGGGGAGTTTTTTTCGAAGATTCGTCCGACATGTAGTTTCATTGAAGTAAAAGGGTTTGTAAATGAAGAATGGTTAGTAGAGACTGAAGCTGATTGTGTTATTGACTAGTTAAGCGTTTATTTAATCATTATTACTGGAAAATAAAAAGAAAAATGCTTTCGAATTTGGGGTCTAAATCACCTATATTGAACTATTTGTGAATTTCACTACAGGAATAATCTACTTGTCAACAATTACTGCAGTGTTAAATGAGTGATTTGAGCTTATTAGTAGGGATTCTCCACAATTATTGCAGAATTTTAGCTTTTTAGGATTTTTTTGACCACATTTCGGGCAAAAGTCTGAAATCATCAGTTGTTTCCTTAGAGTAGGCGTCTCCTCATAGATATATATCCCAACGAGAATACACACCAGTGAACCTCCCCAAAGAGCTAAGATGAGAATATCCACTAAAGTTAGAGGGGATCCAGTTGAGAAATTTATACTATCAACGTAAAACGACCCAAAACAAATTAAATGAAACATAATTGAGAGGCCATAGTGATAACGGGGAGTAACTTCCTCTTTAGAAGTCGTTTTACATTCACACCACCACGCTCTATGAGCAATTTCGGGTCTTTGTTCCAGATAAGCCCGATAAGTACCCCAAAGCATAATGGGAATGAATATTAACCCAAGAATGAATTGAAAGAAATAAAACATTAGTCTACTCGGAATTTCATCAGATCCATTGACATTAAAAAAAAACCAGGTGATAATTAATGATACAACAACAAGAAAAATACTCAGAAGTCCTAAAAAAGCAGTCTGAGACGATTTTTTCATTTTTCACTTTTCCTTTAGTTCTTGAAATCATTGGGGAAAGGCAATGAAAGTAAAGACCATTCAGTAAATGGCACTAGAAGGGGTGTAATTAAGATATATACAATAACTGTAGTCAATGGAACTGTTATGTTATCCATGTCACCAGGAGAAATAGCTTCAACGAGTGTAGCAACTCCTACAATGACCAAAGTAAGAAAGATCATGGATAATACGTCATAACCAAAGATCATCAGAAATGCAAGACAAGCAACTAAGGATGAAACAAACATTGCCACAGAACCAGGAATTGACTTCTCAGCAAAAATCTTGAATTTATATCTGTTCATTTTTCGCCCGACAATATCTGCAAGTCCATCTCCTACAGCGAGAATTGAAATAACAAATATTGCTAAAGGACTGTACCACGATAAGAGAGGGTAAGACGACCACCCAACAATGCAGACGATGATTACTACAACAAGATAGTAAGCAATGCCACGAAGGAGCTCACGAGGGTCTCCCGAGCGGCTCATCGTTGTCGTCAGTTGACTTAATTTAATAATATCTAAGTTGATTAGAAGTATGGCTATGAAATAGACTATCGGGATAATTACAGCGATCCATGGACTAAACCACTCCCCCGAATATAGTAAAAATGTAAATAGGAATATAGGTGCTAAAGCGAGATGAATGAGCTTGCGTGTGAAATACTGTGAGGCTAGACCTTTCTTCTTAATCCAATCAGTGAAATAGAAAAATAAAATACTAATGACAAACGAGATTATCACGACAAGGATATCTTGGATAAGAAAAAATTCAGGAGGAAGGATTTTCATTTGTTTTTCATGTCCTTTTCATTATTTTTGTTATAATGAAGGCGCTTTACAACCGTTATGTATTCAGTCTAAAAAGCATTCTAAGGAGCCCTCAATATTAGAATAATAACAAGAATTACAACTTTCACATACTGCTGGAGAGAGATCACCGTTTTTCCAGCGATTGGCAAGATCTGGTTCACATATCAACGGTCTACTCATTGATATAAAGTCAGCGATCCCTTCTTGAATAAACTTTTCTGCTGATAATGGATTTCTGATACCTCCCATAAGGATGAGTGAACAATGATCAATGAGAGCACGAATTTTTAGTACAGTCGGAAGAAAATAATTTTCATCTTCAGGGGAGTTAATTACAACACTAGGAAGCAACCAATCAGTCCCTATCAAATCCCATCCTCCACCACTTGGTTCTATGGCGTCGAAACCTGTTTCAGATACAATTTTAGTGATTTCTAGTCCCTCATCTAGATATAATCCTCCTGGTAAATCCCCATCCTGGGTCTGTAATTTAATAATGATTGGAAACTCCTTTCCTACTTCATCCCTGAGTCCTTGATAAATATCTGTTAAGATTTTTATACGATTTAGAGTGCTTCCCCCAAATTCGTCAGTTCGTTTATTTGTATAGGGTGACAGAAAACTACTCAATAGATATCCATGAGCAGAATGTAATTGCACCATATCATACTCACTTTCATACGCTCTCCGACCACTCTCTACAAACCAAGGAATAATATTTTCTTTGATTTCTTCCGTTGATAATGTTCGTGGAATTCGTCCAGTTTGAGGATTTAATATCGAGGAGGGTGCTACTGCTTCATATCTCCTATTCGAACTCTGTCGACCTGTATGCCCGATTTGAGCGGCTATTTTGATATCATAATCATGAACTCTGTTTACAAGTTTTTTATGACTGGGAATAAAAGCGTCACTATGTAAACTGGGTCCTTTCTTTGAAAATGTGCTTGAAGGATCTACTGCAATCCCCCCTGTGATTATTAATCCAACTCCCCCTTTCGCTAATTCTATATAGAGTTTAATAAGTTGATCATTTGGGTGTCCCTCTTCTGCCATATTCTCTGAAGTTGCTGATCTTACGATTCTATTCCTCACCAGAACATTTCCAATTTTATGAGGAGTAAAGAGATGTCTTAATTCCATATTTTTTCACTACTAAATAATTCCAATCATATCAGAAATTGTTATTGTTACACTTCTTCGAGTTCCTGGCGAATTTGCGAGGTGCCAGACCGTGTATTGTTCTGCATAGGGTTCACTTGCAGAAATTCCGTCAACAGGAACAATTACTTTCAATTTTCTTTGTGCAGCACCAGTGGCAGTATGTAGTACAGCCCCGTGTGCAGAAGTTCCGACAATAATCACCGTTGAAATAGCGTTTGTTGCCAAAACTTTCTCTAGATCAGTTTTGTAAAATTTATCTACTCCTGATTTTACAATTGGTTCATGACCTTGGGGTTTAACCTCGTCTCGGATATCTTCCACTGGGGAGGACCTTATCAGAGCGTAAACAACAAACAAACCCTTTTCTCTCGCCTTAAAAAGCAAACGTTGAACTTTAGGTAGGCTCTCGACGCATCTAGGTCGTCTCTCTTGATTGCAATTCATTTTCTGAAAGTCCAAGACCAGTAGTGCTGTTGATTTCGATTCAACGGTCACTTCTTCTAGTTTTGGCGGTGTTGGAATATGTATATTCCCCCATTCATCAATTATAGTTTGCTTAGTTATCATAGACATCCCCGATCATATCTTTTTAAATAGGTTAAATAGGTTTATTGACAAGTAATTGCATATTTCATGGTGCATTTAGATGAGCGATGAAGCATACGTCAGGAAATTCAAGTTCCGTCCATACGAAGGTACTTATCGGGGAAGATTCTGGCGTATCTGGACTGTTGCATGGTTTAATATGACACACCAATGGCATCGTTCTCGAATTTTTAAGATACTTATCATTTTTACTCTTTTTATTCTCATTGTTCCTAATATGTTTCTTATGATGGGAATAAATGAGTTATTGAGAGTATATACTGCAAACGAGATATTAGAGAATCATTTGTGGGACACAGTTCGAGATTTCGCCCGATTTCGAGTTATGATTGTCTCACCAGAGGAAACTGATCTTACTTTCGACACTGGTTACGCAATTATCATGTTGATTGGGGTTGTTATGATGGGTGCAGGATTAATTAGTGACGATTTGAAGTACAAAGTTTCTGAAATTTATGATTCAAAGGTAGACAGGTCTGATTATCTTTTAGGCAAATATGGTGCACTAATCATTTTTGGTAACCTTTTCTATACATTCCCATGCGTTCTTGAATGGTTTTTGCTTGTTATAGGAATTGGTGGTAGTATTGATATTCTTGCAGCTCTCCCTGTACTGTTTGGAGTTATATTGTTTACAGAAATCTTAACTTTGGTTCTCTCAAGCATTATCTTAGTTTTTTCTACATTAACACAAAGAAGACTTTATGCTGGTCTTTTTGCATTCTTATTCTTCCTTTCGAGTACAATAGTTGTACAATCCCTTAGTGGCCAAGCAAAAGGATTTGAGGCGATAATGTATCTTGATTTTTTCACTGTTATCTCTGTATTCTCATATATTTTAGCAGGGGAATCTTCTGTAATATATTACTCTTCTGGAGCAGATGAAATACTTTTTGATCTTACTGGATTAGCTGGAACGTTAGTCATTCCAATTATTGTTTTATTTATCGTAGTAGGATTACTATTTTCAACCTATCGTATCGTTTTACGCGATCGAACCTAACTACTAGAGTATTATCGTTGATTTCTCTTTTATAAATCTTTCAATATTTCTCTTTAGAGGAGGGTCTTCTATTAAGGATAATGCTTCCTCTGGGAGTACCCATTGGTATTTGTCATGTTCTGATGAAAGATTTATCTCATCAGATGTTGTTTCGCACCAGTAAGTAATAACTATCATCTCATTATCCACAATCTTATCTCCTCGAAAGTAATGCGATATATCTATGGGCTTTACAATTTTCACATCATTCAATCCAGTTTCTTCTTTCACCTCCCTATGTAATGCGTCCTCAGGTGTCTCAAATTGACGCATCCGTCCCCCAACATCGTCCCACTGGTCACTAGCAAAATCTATTGATGGAGATCTATGGAGAAGAAGGATCTTTCCTGATCTTGAATGTTCAATAATCGCTCCGATCCCTATCATAAATTTTCCTTCCTGATTAGACATTAGACATACCTAAATCCAACTAAATACTGAGTAATTGATTATATATTATAAGTGAAATAGTCTACAAATATGGTTAAAAAAGTTCGATTCATCTTATTGATTGACTGAAATGGATCATCTGATACCCATTGACAAGAATCTACCAGATTTCCTATTTGTACCAGGCGAAAACGGTGGTACATACCCTTTCTCACACTCATTGCTTGTAAAAGCCAATGAAAAAGAAGCAGTATTATTTGATTCTGGATTTGGACATACAGGTGTTAGAAAAGTCTTAAATGAGTTTAAAATTACTAAGGTTTTTCTCACTCACTGGCACGAGGATCATATTTCTGGGAACTATCTGTTAAGAAAGAAGAAAGCAGAATTCTATTGTCACCCTCTGGATGCTCGATTATTGAGGGATATAGGTCAATTTCAAACATTTTATTATACCGTTGGGTCGTCTGTGGAGGACTACTTCCAAGAAATTCTTCTTTCAATGAAGCTTGAGAATTTGTCAGAGATCCAAGAAGTAAAGGATGGTGAGGAGATAAAGATCGGAAACAGTTCTACAATAGAGGTAATCCATACTCCTGGGCATTCTGCAGGTCATTGTTGCTACTATGAACCATTTTTACGTCTAATTTTCTTAGCTGATATAGATTTGTCAGGCTTAGGACCGTGGTATGGGTGTCTTGATTCTAATTTGGAAGATTACATGAAATCAATTAATAGGTTAATCCAAATGGATATCGAGTATGCTATTTCAAGCCATAAAGGAATATATTCTGGGAAAAAGGAAATTAGAAGTCAACTCTCGAAATTCCTCAATGTTATCGATCTGAGAGACAATAAGATCCTAGAGGAGTTATCTGAGGGAAAACCAAAATCCATTGAAGACCTAATAGGAAAGGGTATTATTTATAGAAATTATGACCAAATAAGAGAGTACCTGTTTATAGCTGAGAAACAAATGATTTTAAAACATATTATTCGCTTGGAGAAGAGAGGGGTTATCTCGGAAAGCGAGAATAAGTTCATCCTAAACTGAGGAAAGTCAACTAGATAGTTTCTCTGAATAATCAAGGAACTCCATCATATAATAGTCTTTAAACGTTACATCTTTAATTCTAGATTGGATTTGTTTAACATTTTCTTTAAGAATCTCGCTGACAATATAACTCCTCCCGCATTCAATGGCTGCTTTTGCTACGGTACCCGTTCCTGCAAGTGGGTCAAAAACACAACCTTTTATGGTATTATCTGACTCTAAAGTAGTTCCACATTCACAAAGAATCTTGAGTGTGGTTCTTGGGTAATATTTATCGATTAAGGGATCATGAATGGGCTTCCCACATTGAATGCAAACTCTTCTAGGACATGTCGTTGTTAATACGCGGTGCACAAGCTTTGAAGGAAAAGGGGCAAAATGCTTCCCGGAATATCCCGTAGTATTTATCGTCCAAATCGTAGGGTAGATAACAAAAGGTATTTCCTCTAGTTGAACTTCAATAGGCCACACACTCCGCATTAATTTCCCTAAAGGGTGATACCGTCTTGTCCGAGGTTTTCCTCGTAAACTTAATACTTCATGCATACCTGTGCTTTCTTTCCCTTCAGCAAGCTCTGCTTTACTGGATTTACCTATTAATGATAAGTTATCTTTGTCAATCCATTCATGAGGGAGACGTTGGGTAACAAAATAGTAGTGAGGCTTTTTTACAAACCAAAAAAGGTGTTCATAATCGACACCAAACCTGCTAGAAACCCCACCACTCGGGTGGGCATTTGGTTTATACCAAATAATGTCATTTCGACATATCCATTGATTATTACGATAAATCATTGCAGATTTGAAGAGCTCTGGAATTGCAGCAAGGCTTAAAGATGGAAGGTCTTTCAGTTTGTTACTAATATACGCGTCTGCAACATTGACCCACAATGATCCGTGATCTTTGAGTTTAGGTTTAATTTTATTAAAAAGAAGACAAAGTTTCTCAATATATTCTTGTGGAGTTCGTTCCTGCCCTAATTCATCTTCAGATTCACTATATCTTACTTGGCGCCAGTAGGGGGGACTTGTGATTACAGTATCAATTGAATTATCAGGAAATCCTTCAATTAGTTGGAAAGCATCTCCATGAAGTATCTGATTAGTAAATTTGGAGATGCTTAACACCACGTTCTAACTATTGAAGAAAACTTTGTTTCAACTTCGATATTAATTCTGGATCTTCTCTTAATCGTTCTCGTTGTGCTCCAAACACAATCTTGTCATTAAACCATCGGGGTAAAACATGAAAATGTGTGTGATAGATCTCCTGTAAAGCAGCTTTTTCGTTTCCTTGAAAAATATTAATTCCATCACACTGGAGAACTTGTTTCAATACATTAGCCACACGACAAACAGTGACTCCGACTGCAGACATGTCTTCCTCTTGAATATCAAATAGATTCCTTGAATGAACCTTGGGAATAACAAGTGTGTGGGCTTTTGTTATAGGATAAATATCAAGAATAGCAATAGTCTTTTTGTCCTCGTATAAACGAATTCCAGGTTGATTTCCAGTAATAATTTCACAAAAAATACAGTCTGACATTAGTGATCCCATGTTTAATGACTATTGAGTTTTATTTTTCTTCTTTTGTTTCTTTAAATTTTCTAGCATTTTTTCAATTTTTGGTAACCAAATCTGTTCATAACGAACTTCAAATGGATCCATATCCACTGTGAGTTGAGCCTCTCTACGCCATTCATAAAACCAGGTTAAATCATCTTTAAATTCTGCTTTGATATTCGTTCTTGAAGCTCCCAGTGATTCAAGGATAACCTCATAAGCCTCATAGATTTCTTGAAACATCTTTGTGGCATTTTCGTCATCATTGACATCTGGATGATATTTTTTAGCTAGTTGACGAAAAGTGACTTTCACTTTTTTTAAATTTGTCGGATTTTTTAGCCCAAATAAGTCATAAGCTTCTTCTATAGACATGATTATGAGTTCCCTAGGACTTCATCCTTTCCCCATAGTTTGGACTAGTGCACGAGCTTGCACAGCGTATTCTAATACTTCTTCTTCTTTACGATAAATTCTCTTTTTAAGCATCTGATCGAATAAATCTTCTAATTTAGTCTCCTCAATAATCTCGTTAAAGGAAGGTTTCTGATCAATAAGCTCTTCTAATTTCTCAATAAATGCAGATGACAATTTCTTCTCCTTATCAATTTTCGAGGTGAGCTTTCCTAGTCCCTTCTCCTCTGCAATAAGCTCAGCTTGGGATAGTAATTGTTGAGCTCCTTTAACGTCTAGTTCCAAGAGAGCAAACTTAGATTGTAGCAAATATGTTTCAGATAACAAATAATATGAGTTCTGAGTCTTAGATAATTTAAGTAACCGATTAGAATGAGTTTTTATTTCCTTTAGAGCTTCTTCACTGCCAGTGGACTTTAACTCATCTAAGAGAAGATCAGATAAGTTCAGGAGTACTTCCACTGCCAATTCAAAAGTGATAAATTCCTCTGCAGCTACTTGTTGAAGAATTTTCTGCGCTTCAGCTCGCTGAATTGCCCTATCACTGCTTTTATAAAGTAATGCTTGAGTTATACGATAAACTAGGTCGATACTTCGATAGGGTTTCTTCTCATTGAGATTTTTCATCCTTTCAGCATATTCTTTCGCCCTCTCAACAGCTTTAAGTTCGAGATTAATCTTTGTTAAGGAAAAGAGGATTGCTGTCATAATTATAGGATTTTCTATTTCTTCAAAAATTGCTAATGCTTTTTCATAATTTTCTAATGCTAAGTCATAATCACCTTTAACGGAATAGAGTTGACCAATAAAACTCAGAAACCAACCAAAATAAGGGCCCTTTGTAACCCCTATTTCAGTAAGGATCTCTATAGATCTTTGAAGATTCTCTAAAGCTTTTTTTATCTCTCCCTTGCCTGTATAAGCACTACCTATTAACCCAAGATTTAAAGCGATATGTTCTTTAAAATCTATTTCCTCACAAATATTTAGGCTTTTCTGAAG
The DNA here is from genome assembly GCA_048939265.1 of Promethearchaeota archaeon. GTDB lineage: Archaea > Asgardarchaeota > Heimdallarchaeia > Hodarchaeales > Hodarchaeaceae > Hodarchaeum. The sequence goes on along the minus strand of JBHLPQ010000112.1, from coordinate 2,219 downwards.
GTATTTTAACGCTTCATTTAACTTCCCTTGCATTAGAAATACATATCCAATCCCCGATAAACCAAATACATAGAAAATGTTGTTTCCCAATTCCTCTAAAAGATCTATTGTTTTCTGAAAGTAATTGAGAGCTTTATTAAACTCCCCTTTAAACACGTAAAGAGTACCAATATTACCAAGCATCATACCTATGGATTCAACATCATTAATTTCTTCGAAAAACTCTAAGCTTCGTTTATAATGTAATAATGCTTGATCGAGGTCTCCCCTTACAAAATAAAAATTTGCGACACTATTTAGTGAATTAGCAATGTCTTCTTTATTTCCAATTTTCTCCCGAATTGCTAAAGATTCTTTCGCAAACTTAAAACTAAGGTTGGAATTCCCCATTGAATTATAAATAGTGCTTCGACGATATAAAAAGTGTGCTTTTTTGCTTAAGATCCATTCCTCTTTTGATCCTTTCATTTTATTCAGGATTTTTTCTCCATTGTTAATTGCTTCTAGTGAATCAGAATGTCGTCCAAGACGCCATAAAACTGTTGATTGTAAAGTTAAGGCATCTATGGCTTGTATTTGAGAAGCTTGCTTTTTGCTCTCTTCTAAAACATGATGAGTGAGATTTAAAGCCTTCTTCAAGTTTCCCATTCTATAAAATATCTCACTTTTTAAATTTAGAAATGTCAATTGATCATCAGGAAATTGTATTAATTCTTCCAGCTTTTGAACCTCGTCAAAAGCTCTTGGAAATTCCGATTGATCTATGAGCTGTCTTATCTTACTGAATTTATCTTTTATTTCCATATTAGTGTTTTCTCCACCACTTTGAAATAAATCAAATCTATAAATTGATTGTTGCCCATACAGCAGGGTGATCTGATTCTTTACTCACGATATAATGACATTCGGAAACGGAAATTCCAGATGATACGAATATGTGATCTATTCTCTGACTAATGTCATATTCAAGATCATCCAAGTATTCTGTGTCTGTATTTCCAGCAATCACCCACGAATCATTGAGTAATCCATTTGTCAGATTATATTGAGATGTATATGGTCTGAAATTAAAATCACCTATTAGTATGACATTAGTTTTTCCATCCAAATTGTCAATAATTCCTTCTTGTTGAATGATAGGACCTCCGTTACCAAGATGCGTCACAAAGATATTGAAGAGGGTTCCACCAACGTCAATCTGTGCTTCTATTGTTGCTGTCTGTTCTCCCTTACTGTACATAAAAAAAGTGCTAGGATCACGAATTGGATATTTCGAGAGTAAAGCAATCCCAAAGGTGCCTGTAACAGTCTTTGGGCCGTAATATGTATACAATCTCAGGTTATTAGCAAAATATCTAACAACATCTATATTTCCATTTGCAATCCTGGCTGTATCACATTCCTGTAATCCAATAATATCAGGGTCAATAGATTTAATTATTTTTAATTGGCCATCAAGATTTTTAAAACCATCTTTACTATATCCTTGCTGGATATTATAAGTCATAACCGTTATAGCTCTTGGTGTTTCAGGAATAGTTGGTATAGGGGTAGTTAAAAAACTAGCCAAGATAGTTCCAATTGCTATAAGTATAATCCCTAAAGAGATTATTCTGGAGTCTAATCTCATGGATGGCTTCTTGAACACCATTGAACTTCTTGTTAGAAATAATACCGATAAAACAATACTTAATCCTACTATTAAGTACACAAACCAGAACATATCTCGAAAAAAAGGCCCAACAATGTCGATGTAGTCATAAACTGTTGTAAATACATGAGTAAAAATCATTAATACAAAGAATAATGATGTAAGAGTGAAACTGCCTGCTAATTTTCTTATTGATGGTTTTTGGCTGAGAAACTCTCGAGAAATGAGTGTAAAGTCAATATAAAGTATTGGAAACAAGATTAACATTATGAGTAACAAAACTAGATGTATTACTGTCGTTGGGGGAGCAGTAATTGGATAACTTCCAACAGAGGAAGGAAATTGGGTTTGATTGAGTAAAATTAAAAGGACTAGGACAAGAACAAAGATTACATTCCCAAACCAAATCATCCAAGGTTTTAATTTTATTAATAAATCACGTTTAATTGTGACAAAAATGATGAAAAATGTTAACACTAAGATAATCAAAAGGTTAATAAAAAAGTAATCTCCTTCAGTCCATCTAGAAATGACAGTAGGGTTGGCAAAGGAATAATAAATCATTATT
>JBHLPQ010000111.1:1511-12498 GCA_048939265.1 Promethearchaeota archaeon | reverse complement strand
TAGCTGTATCACTAAATAGCGAAAGATGTGAGAATTGTGGTTCTAAGAAGCCTTCCAAAGATATTTCACCAAAAAAGTTATCGAATGGTGAAACTTAATGAAAATTCCCGAACATCGAGAGATAGAGCTCTTTCCGACTTCGGAAGTGGGATTAGATATTGTTCTTCAGAGTTCATTCTCGAAAGAAATTCGGGGTTCAAATTTTAAGGATCAGGCGTTATTTTTTATTGACAGTGAACAGCGTCATTGGTTATGGAAAAAGCTGCCTCTTATTCCGCTAATACGTGAGTACCTCGCTTCTATATTAGCATCGGAGCTAGGGATTCGTGTTCCTCGCATGGTAATTGCCAAAAAAGGCCATTCAATTGGCCTAATTCAAGAATGGGTAGACTGTGCTAAAGATTTAGCTTCTTTTTCATCTAATCAACCAAATCTAACTAGAACTGAATTACTTGAGCTCTTTGTATTTGAGGCGTGGATTGGAGCATTGGATCGTCATGGGGGGAATTATCTTGCTTCTAATGAAGGAAAAATTTGGGCAATTGATTTTGAAGATAGTTTTTATGAGACAGTTCAAGGTAGTGAATTATGTTTATATTATCCCTGGATTAAAGAATCGAAGAAAGATTTAAAGGAAGCTATTGAGAACCTAGTGCATAAAATTACTGAAAAACAATTACTTGAAAGAAGTAAGACATTTCTTGATCTTACTAATATTCTACAAGACCCACGAGCCAAAGAAGCTTTAGCACATCAAATTTTGGAGATAGTAGAATTATTAAAGAAGAATTTCACACAGATAGACAAAACTGTTGAGGAATTTCTAGAAAACAGTTATTCTTTACCAAAATTCGTATTATATCCTTAAATAAGGAAATTTCTTTTTTTTACATGGGCTGTAAATGACAAATGAGATCGTTGATGGACATATTTGTCAACAAAACAGATGTCATCACTGTTGTATAGAAACAGAAATGCTGTTGACAAAAAAAGATATTCAACGTATAGTCACTAAGATGAAAATATCAGCAAAAGAATTTGTTACTCTGGATGAAGATGGCTATCGGAAGTTAAAGAATAAGCAAAGAGAGTCCAAACTACAGTGCTTTTTTCTTGATCAAGATGGTCAATGTTCAATCTATGAAATTCGCCCTGAAGGCTGTCAATTCTACCCATATATCTGGGATTTGACAAGACATCGAATAGCTATCGATGAGTATTGTTTACACCAGGACAACTTTCCAGAACCATGGCTAGCTTTGTCAAAAAAGTTAGAGAGTTTCATTTTCAAAGTATTTGGAAAATTATAAGTTTGATAATTTATTCTATGAGCATAGAAATACCTACTTCTACGCTGTTAGAAGCGAAAATATTTAGTTAGAAGAATTGTAAGAACATTCAGATAAAAATGAGATTTTTATCAACTAAATCAACAAAAGGAGATAACAATAAATGTTACAGCTGAAAAGAAAGAATTTATTCATCATTATCTCTTTAATAGCACTATTTTCCATGGTATTAATAGCACCCATTGGAGCTATTAATGCAAAAATTAATGATGATGATGATAGTGATGAAACTGAAGAGCAAGAAACCGAGGAAACTGAAGAAGAATCCGAAGATGCTGATGATGAGAAAACTGAGATGGAAAAAGACGGCAATCAAGTGATATTAACCTCTGGTAACTTTCAGATAGAGGTTAATGCAAAGGGCCAGGTACCATTTTACCATTTCAACACATCAGTAGATGATGTTCGGTTCTTCTTGAAGTTTCAAAGAATGACTCAATTCAAAGACGAAAATGATAATGACATGTTCGATAAAGGAGAAGAAGTTGGAGCCAAGAATTCAGAATTGCAGCTACCTAGCGTCAACTGGGAGCTAGAAATTGTGACAGACACGGAAATTGAAAAGGAATTCATTTTCCGTTCAACAGAAATAACAGGGCAGGAATTCGAAAACACGGCAATCGAACTAATCAACCACTTTTCTGCAGACTCATCTTACCTAAAGTTTGATATTAACATAACAAACTGGCCTTTCGAGGAAGAAGCCACGGGATTATGCTTAGAATTCGAATTGAATTGGTCCCGAGGGGAAAATGAAGGTGAAGGAATGAGTTTGAAAAAGGAAAGTGATGAAACTTCAATCTCTCTACGAAACGATGATGACGTTCTCTTGGTTTATTTTGAATCTGCTAGTGAGGTTGAGGTTGATGGAACATTAATAGCCGACGGGGCTCTCTTATATGACACCGCTTCCGAAAAAGCTTCTAAAGTTAACATTCTGCTCAATTATCCAAGTTTTAACGACAATCTGCTCCACGATCCCGAGATAGGAACATCAAATGATGCAATACTACCAGTGAATCTTTCCACGATAGTCCCATGGTTAATAGAAACTATTGAGAACGTGAAAGATGGATTCTTGGTAGTGACCACACTAATGGCTTTCGTCTTAGCTACTGGTTTAATTTTTAATCGTCGTCGCCAAAAATAAACATTAATAAATCCTGTCCTTGAATATTCTTCAAGGACTACGACTACTTTTTTTTCTTTTTTTATTTCGTTTTTATAGGTGTGTATAGATCAGTGAGCGACAAGGAACTCAAAGAAGGATCCCAAATTAATGAACAAGAATTATTTGACATCCTCTCTCACACCACGAGACGAATGATCCTTAGGGAATTAAATAAACAGTTATATCTCGCTTATTCCGAGTTACAAATTCTAATACCACAGAGTCCAGGTGTGATTTATCATCATCTAGAAAAACTACAGGCAAAGGGATTAATTCAACAACGGACAAGTAAAGAGTATGAACTAGCGCCTTTAGGTGTACAGGCTGTTTCATATCTTAACAAATTAGACGATGAGGATCTCTTCTCTGTTGCTACCCTCCAATCCCCATTTTATAAATTCTTCATGATAATTCCACTATGGAGATTAATTCGGAAAAATCCTTTACGATGGGCACTAGAAATATCTGGATTAACAATTGTACTGTTTTTTCTTCAAATGAACTTCCCAGTCTTAATAATAGGACCTTTTCTCCTTCCAACCACCTTTGAGCTCCACTTTAGAATCTTCCTGGGATTAGTGATTTTTTTTCTCTTGTTTTTGGGATTCTTCATTGTCAGTCTATTGGTCTCTAAAAAGCAAGAAATTCTTCCACTATTTACTGGTCTCTTATTCCTACCTTTGTTTTCCTTTGGCGCTTCTATACTACTTTATTTGTTTTCACTTGTATTCATTACTGTGCCCTCACTACTTTTTTGGATACTAACATTCATCCTCCAATTTTTTTACGCATATATACTTATTCATCTATTGCATAAAATTCTACGGTTATCTTTCGACCGCTCAATTATTATGACTCTCTTGATAAGTTATTCCTTCCTGCTCTGTGTATTTATTTTTGGGTGATTTCTTTTTTCGAAAACTAGAAACTTACCTCCCTTCACTTTCAGGTGGATGATCCTCATCAAACAGGAAAGTCATGAGTTGGGGTGTTTCTTTGAAGTATCCCATTGTTAACACCCTTGGGATAAGAACCTCTCCCTCAAAAGCCTTTTCTCGCTCGCGACTGATTGCTAGTATGTCCCGAGTAACCATTTTAAGGGAGTCCACCAGTCGGATCTCCCCCTGCATGACCTCCTCAAACCGTCGCCTCTGGAGTCTGAGCGCGTTTACTCCCCCTTGTTTAAACTCGGCGCTCTTCTCTTGATGGCTTTCAAGAAACAGTTTATAAAACCAGTTGAAATTGTTTTGAATGGAATTGTACTGGGTAACATAGTAGTCGTAACAGGAGATCTCCATGTCCTCCTTCGGGGACTCTTTCGGAGGGAACAGGACTGAACTTAAGGTACAATCTCCCCCAACAGCCCATCTCCTCGCGCCTTTCAGGATTAGTTCCAATATCATCTCAAGAATGTCAAGCCACCCATCACTGAAATCACGGCTCATAACAGTTCCGATCTCCGCTGCGGACATGTCTTGGCACTTGAACCACAGATAGATCTCTTCCTGTGCCTCCCGAACCGCCCGAAAAACCGTTTCCTCAGAAACTGTCGGCTGCTGCTCCCTCCGTAACACACCTGGTTCCAGATATGTGTAGTACAGTCTATCTGAATCTTCATCTATTGGATGACCGCTGTACTGCTCCGACGGAAACCCCAGACCATAAAAAAGCACCGAATGGGGACCACCTTTTGCTACTTCTACATTCTCCGTCACCCACGTCTCATCAAAGTCTTTTGGAATCGTGAAAATACTTAACAGTCCCCTCAACGATTTTAAAAACCATTCTGCTCATGCTCTCCGAGATGATCCGTCAGCGGCGGGATTATCGCCATCACTTCCACCTGGGGTAGGATATGCGACAGAAAGGCCTCCACACTCACCATCCGCCTATCAGGGGACTGAGACTGGAAATTGAGTTTCTCTTCAAAGACCTGCAGAAATTCTCGCCTGCTCATCATTCCCTCCTATTTCATCAATCCTTTATTCCTTTAAAAAGTCTACCATACTACCCCAGCAGATTTCCGAAAGTAACGAAATTGATGATTATTGTTCAGCTGTTGCTGTGAGGAGGGGAATGGTTAAACTTATTCAACTACACCTGTTTTGCAAAATGAGGACCAATCAAGATCATGCCGCATGCGGTGACCAATCCGACAATGATATCCATTAGAATTGTGAGTACAATGAACGTTATAATAGCGGCTATAGTAGTCCTTTGATAAACCTCCCTATTGGTATATTTCCGTTCTGGCATGATAATTCCTAGCTAGAAGAAATCCTTGAGAATTTTTCGGATTCTGTAATTTTTAAGAATATCTATTCCATGAAAGGAGTCCTAGATTGTTATCATCAACACCATATCTCGAACCTCTAAGGAGTTTCTTGTGACTAAATTTGTCCCCAATAGATACTTAAGTCATAGAAGTTATATGCTTCACCACGCATCATTCCGAGCTCGTAATTGTCGAAAAGCAAGAGATTAATCTCATCCGCGTCAGCCTGATAAAGCGCATGTATGAAAGCAGCACTAACTAACTGGCCTGCAGTCCCATGGAAATCGAGTGTCAGTGAGTACAATCCATAAAGGTACGGCAAGACACGCTCCTGATAAAAATATGATTCGATTTGACGGCCCGTTAACACACTTGCCACCAAAGATCCCCCAGAGTCGATAATATTACAGAGGAACTGGAGGATCGCACGTTTCCGAATCTTGACCCACTTCTCTTGAAAGCTTACTCTAGTCGTTCGGCCGAGCTCAGAGATTCAAAGCGATCCAAATACCGTTTGAGCCCCAGACCAAGGCAAAAAAATCCCACACCCAATGATAAATATCTGAAAATCCCGCCACTTTCTACATCAAGATAAGTTATTGGCCCCGAATGAGTAATAATTTGATGAAATCTCACAATTAATGTCTGTGTAAGGGGATACAGGAGAATTCCAGAGAAAAATGTTAATACTGATGTCATTATTCCTGCAAGAAGGATCACTAGATCTACTTTTACACGCAAATGGGTTTGGATCTGATCTCGAAAAATGAGGAATAATCCAGCAAGAAAAGTAATATATGTTGGTACAACAAGAAATCCCCACAAAGTGCCAACATAACTTGGGGGAGGTTCGACCGCATAAAATCCCAATGGAAGAAGGAGGGTAAGGCACTGAAACACCCCCAAGAGAGTCACAATTTTATCTATTTTTGTTCGAGAGGTCACAATCGGTTATTCCTCTTATTCCGTTATTTAAAATTTCTCCTCTTTTCTTCATAGTTAGTAATTGTACACAAAATGCATAGTAAATGAGAAGTTCGTGTGTATTTAATGAGAATCACTCCTTATAAAGTGAAAGCTTCTGGGGATCCTGACGATGAAAGAGTCAGAGAGTGGATCGTGTGACAGAATTTGATATAAATCCCTCAGAGATTGACCCGTCGAAAATCGAACGCGAAGATCAGATCATTCAAACCACACTGGATCTTGCGGGTGAATTCCGAGCCAAAATGCATGAGCTGGAATACTATAAGTTTCTCAAACCGCAAAATCGAGTGGAACTCGAGGGGATTGAACAGGTAATCAAGAATGAGAGGTTGGATCCTTGGTTATTGAAACTGAGTTCGGCGATCAAGAGACGCTTTCTCACCAATTACCCCGTAGATGAGACGACTGACGAATCGCAAGAATCGGACATCATCCTCGCGTTATGTGACCTCTGGTACAGCCTGAAGTGGGATGCATTCGACGCGACCTCGAAACTTATCCTAGTTGAGGGGATTGAACTCCTAATCGACAAAGAACATGTCAATCCAAAACTCTTGCGCATTGTTGACTGGATTAAGCACCTGACAAAAGAAAGTATCAAAGCGGAATTGACTATAGAAGCGCTCAGGGAGGATAGAATGAACAAGAACAAGAAATAATGGAAGTTACCCTGCATCACTCACGTTTTAGAGTATTAAACATGGAAGAAACATTTACAGGAACTGTGAAATGGCATTATTATTCAACAAGTTATGTCATTGATATGGGAAGGTCCCCAAGAAACATTCAACTAAATACACTCCTCAAGAAGTTCAATGGAAAGCAAGTTAAAGTCTCCATTAAAATCAAAGAGATTAGGTGAAGATGAGTAAACCACGGAAAAACGTAAAGAAAAAGAAGGACACTAAAGACCGAAGACCTTCAACACCCCTAACAAAGGAACATGCAATACTCATTGGAACGAAACCTGTAGCAGCCTATGTCATGGCATGTGTGACCCAATTCAACCAGGGCGCGGAAGTACTTGTCCTGAAAGCACGTGGTCGCGCAATCAGTCGGGCCGTTGATGTAGCAGAAGTCCTACGGCGTCGGTTCATGAAGGATCTCCTAGAGGTCACGAATATTCAGATTGACACCGAACAAATCGAGAGAACCGAGGGGACCTTATCTAACGTGAGTGCGATCGAAATTACCCTCACTAGAATTTAGGAAGATGTTAGGGATTTTATCGACTCTCAATTGTGAAGTACTTAAAATAAGAATACTCTTGAAAGACTATAGATGAATTCTCAGACTGTGGTCATAGTGAAGAACACAGATACTTTGTTTTGTTCGGAATGTGGAAGTGTACTTGCTTATAATGGTGGACCTTGCCCTCAGTGTGAGTCAGGTAAATATCGAGAAAGATTGTACCCAAGAATGAAATCATCGAATATCTACCTTATGCCTCACTCCAATGATCAGGAACCAGGCTTTAAGACGGTGGACGACTTCATTTATTACCTAAAGTACGAGCTAAGTAAGTAACCTTTTTTGCTTAAATTTCATCTTGAAGCTATATTTGTAATTGTCACTAAGAAACAGATCTTCTTAGTGGAATCATCACTTTGTGATTGGAGCATATAAAAAATATTCTTACTCTGTTTATTTCTGGAAATAGGGTATGGCCTACAACTCTATCTGAAACCAAATTAACAATCGATCTAAGATGATTATGATGATAAAATAAATCAATCTATGTCTAACTTCTCTCAAACACATTTTATACTAGCTAGATTAGATAAAATTGAAAAATACCACAGCAAAATATGTCCATAAAACTGTATTTTTTTGCACCTCATCATCCTATATATGACATCATTATTAGTACACTGACATTACAAAACAATTCAATGACTCAATTGTAAAAGGTCTCTAATTAGTTATGGCAAATTCCTTACAAGGTGCTATCTGAGAAATCACTTTCAAATTCATGGGGAAAAGGCATGAAACGAATCCTTTTGGTAGAACCTCGATGGAAAGTCGGACGGGATAATTTTTTAGAACAAATCGACATGACTAATACTTTTACTCGCTTAATTGACATTCCAGCTGCTGCTTCAGGGACTAAATTTATAAAGGAGAACGTACCAGGTGTGGAACTCTTAGAATATCCTTCGACACAAGAATTTAAATCAGCCCTTTTACAAGATTATGATGTTGTAGCTCTCAGCTTTCGAACATATCAACTGCCAGATGCCATTGGCATGGCCAAAATCGCTCAAGAGTACGGAGTGCCTGAGGTATGGGGTGGTGGTTGGGGTTCCATGACTCCAGGGGTCAATAGACACTTCGACCGTGTAATCATTGGTCCTGGTGAGAATGCGATGAGGGAGATTCTGGGTTTCAAACCACTACCATATTTTCATCATCCAATCTTCATAAATAAAGGAAGAATATTGTTTAAAAGGGTGAAAGTGGGGTGTCTGTTTACTGCGAGGGGATGTAATAAGGGGTGTAGATATTGTGCGTCACCCCGTTTCATACGTGGGAGGATATTTACCCCGATAGAGGAGATTAAGAGGGTATTAAACATTTATCAAAAAGAGGGAGTCAAATATGTATTAATCTATGATGAAAATTTCTCACTTGATGAAGACAGAGTTTGGACAGTTATTAATTTATTATCTGAGAGAGATCTATTGTGGTTCTGCCTCACAAGAGCAGATGACCTATTGGGTAGAGTAGAAAGACTTAGAAATAAAGGTTTTATTGGGGCCTTAACTGGGATTGAATCGTTGAGGGACGAGAACCTTAGAAGCTGGAGAAAACACGAAAAATCAGATCAGATAGTCCAAATGATAAAAGAGATGAATGACAATTGTTGTTATACCTTAGGAACATATATTTTTTGTGCAGAGAATGACACTTTGAAAAGTATGAGAGAGGACATTGAACGGTTATCATCACTTGAAATCCCGTCTGTTATGCCTTGCATTCTCACCCCTTTTCCAGGGACTCCTCTTTTTGAGAAATTTAAGTCAAGAATCATTGATTGGAACTGGCGTCACTGGGATGATGGCCATTTAGTCTGGAACCATCCAGATGTGTCACCCCGACAAGCTCAGGATATTTTATTCGAATGTGCTAAGACTTGTAATAGTATGTTTGGTAACATTATTTTTATCTTGAAATTACTAACCCTCCGCAGGATTATGAGGTGGTAACAAGCTTGCTTAGAGATTAATTAAATAGGAGATGGGTAGTTATTTCGTGTGGTAGGAGAAGAATTTTGTTAAGGTGGAAGTACCCAAGACTTCTTTTAAAAAAGGGGATCTGTTTAATTTGATATGCTATGAATAGGAGAGTAACCCTGTGAAATGTATGGGAAAAAAGATAGTCATCACAGCTGATCGAACATTGATGAGTGATTATCATGGAAATGAATTTTTAGGGTTCAGTGCGTGCATCCCAGATAAGTGGTTACCAGATTTTATTCGATACAAGACCTTTATTCCTATACCACGATCTTTTCCCGATGGCTCTGCGAGGTTTGCGACAATAGGAATACGTAAGGTTGAAGCTGCCTTAATTCAGAATGGGTTTAAGGGGGAGGTAGTTGTTTCTCATCCTAATCAGTTGGATAAGGTCGTTGGCTCTGAAACAAGGATTATAGGGATCAGCGTGGTAGATCCATTAGGAAAAGGCCCTGCGACATCGACTTTTGGAAGTCTTCTCAGTGGAGAGGCATACACTGCGAAAGGATTCCAATTACTCATGAAACATCCTTCGATTAGGAAATACAAGCCAAAAGTGGTGGTTGGAGGACCAGGAACATGGCAACTTTTACATAAAGGAATAATGAAGAGGTTTAAGATAGATCATTTATTTATAGGTGAAGTTGAAACCTCTATAGCCACAGTTTTCGAAAATATAATAGATGGAAATAATGTGCCTAAAATAATTTATGGTAAACCGACATCTCCAGAAAAAATCCCTTGCATAGTGAATCCTACATTGAATGGGTTAGTGGAAATCGGGAGGGGATGTGATAGACAATGTTCCTTTTGTACCCCAACTATGCGGGAACGTATTTCTAGACCAATTGAGAAAATCATGAGAGAGATTAATCTTAACTTTTCTCATGGTGTTGGTAAGGTGATATTACATTCTGAAGATGTCTTACGATATGGTGCTAAAGGAATTCATGTTAATCCTGAGCAGGTTACAGATTTATTTAGACGTGTGTGCGCTCATCCTGAATTTAGAACACTTCAAGTTAGTCATATAAACCTAGCATCAGTCATGGATGAACCAGACTTATTAGGAGAGTTATCTGAGATAGTTGGGGTAGAGGAGCAACAGCCATGGATCAGTGTACAAACAGGAATAGAGACAGGTAGTCCCAGGCTCATGGAAAAATATATGCGAGGTAAGGTCAAACCATTTAAAGTGAAGGAATGGCCAGAGATAGTCCAGAATGCTTTGGGAGTATTATATGATTCAGGTTGGCTTCCAATAGCAACATTGATATTAGGGTTTCCTGATGAAAATCCAGATGATCTAATTGAAACTCTAGAGCTTATGGACAACATATATGATCAGCAGAGTATTATAGTTCCCATGTTCTATGTCCCAATAAATGTATCCCATCTAGACACAGAGGATACCTTTGGTTTAGGGGATATGACTCAAAATCACTGGGAGCTGTTATCCAAGTGCCTGAATCATGATTCTCGGTGGTTGCCCCGAATTTATAAAAAAGGGTTTCAAGATCAGAATGTTTTGTTAAGAATCAATATTAAAATTCTGATTAAACTCTTACTTTGGTATATACGACGAAGCATAAAGCAACACAATCCTGCTGTAATTCGAATGCCATGAGATTTTGTGTAATTTTTGGTTATGACTTACATAATCCCCTGGGATTCCATTCGAGACAAAATTAACTCCTAAGGAACCTATAGAAGGAGAACGGATAAGAGTGAAATCTTAGAGTTTATAGAGAAAATATGTTAAAAATTCTATAGTCAGCTCTCTCTTCCCACTATCATAGGGGTCTTTTATCCGATCAAAGTGTTTATAATACCAATCTTGGAAAAAAGGTTCCAAGGATCAATTTATTCCTCACTTCTTCCCCTCCCCACGCCTTGAGGCCATCAGTGTTGAGGAAATCTGGGTAGGAAAGGGTAGTTACGACAAGCGTTTAGAGACCGCTTTTCCTTG
>JBHLPQ010000111.1:0-1501 GCA_048939265.1 Promethearchaeota archaeon | reverse complement strand
CAGGTCTTTCTCAAGAAGGAATTACGGCAATTTCTCATAAACAAAGCCTATCAAACGGTTTCTTAAATATATACTTTGATGCTAGATTTACATTGAAGTAAAATAAGAAAATTACAGTCATCATTAATATGATGGAAGGTAAAGAAATGGCTAAATAGCTATCAATTGGTGTAGGAATTAATGAAAGAAAGTCTAGCCATGGAAAAAGTAAAATTAAACCAAATATAAGTATTGGAACAACTGTTACTACTATAGTAAAGGTCATCATCTTAGAATTTAAATTATTAAATTTACTGATTTTTCTATCCTTCTTTTGTAAGTCGATTTGATACCATAGACTCGTGATCTCAAGAATCTCTTCTTACTATTCAAGATAAAAGCCTTGAATAAGTTTGAAATTAATGAAAACGGGATTAAAGAAGAATAAATAGGTTGACGGAAGGGTCTCTCAAACTAAGAAGTGGAGGGCCAGAACAAATATTACTCCAAGAAATGTAATTTTTGATATCTTATTTATTTAAAAAATATTGGCGAGAAAGCATGATTCAGTGGAGGTAATAACGTGAAAAAATTGGTTATGCTTGCTATCATAAGCATACTACTTATTTCTATGATTATTAGTCCAATGGCGACTGAGGTACCTGAATCACAACAGATAAATTCAATTCAGAATAAATCTCTCGGTTTCAATAATATTGATGACTTACTTACTCAAGAATCATATATTCAAACTGTGTATACAGAATTAGAGGAAATTTCTGGCACGAAAGAGTTATCGGTCTCCCCTTTAAACAGTATAAAATCGACTCAAACTAGTATTTCTTATGATAGTGTTGATTATTGGCTTCTAAATTTTACGTATAATAAAGTCTATCAATCCAAATCGCATCAAGAAGATACCTCTGGGATTATTCAGTATAACCTGAATCAAACTATCACCACAACGTTTTTTTCCAGTATGCCTGTTATTCTTGCCATTTATAGAAACACGACTATGAATGCCAATGATCGAACCCAGATTATAACACAAGCAATTGTTGATGAGAATTATCAAGCAAATGCAGGGTTTTCAGTCGAATTTGCCCTTGATTATTTTTTTATGGCTCAAATATTTGGAATTGGCCCAGTTATTGGCCCAGGCACAGGAAGTCTTCCCTTCAGTAAAGAATGGGTGTTTGATACGCCAATGGATGGGAAGGCGATTCTCGGAAAACGAGGGGTTCAATTTCCCACCACAATTCCCTTACTCAATATCGGAGTGTCTGTTGGACCACAAATCGATTTGGACTTTACTGCATCAGTAAAATCGAATGAGTCGGTGGCAAAATTATCTACTGATACACTTGAATGGAGAAAAGATGGAAGTATTCAGTCATTTTCGCTAGAACTGCCCGAATTTTATTCTGATAATGTTATTACTACAGATCTATTCGATTTTGATATGGAGTTTACATTGAGCTTAGTATTTTATTTGGATATAACCATCGGGCTTGCAATATTT
>JBHLPQ010000110.1:1706-12546 GCA_048939265.1 Promethearchaeota archaeon | reverse complement strand
AATTTCACTCTCACCTCTTCAGATAACACTATAACTCAAGCAAAACTATTCTTGGCTTCTTTAGGTTTTTCTCCTTGTGAAATAGAATGGGCAGAAGATGTTAGACTAGGAAAAGTCCTTTTAGGAAAGGGACGAATTTGGCGAGCGACAACTAATGAAGATGTGGAATTAATTAAACTATTACTTTCCGCTGTTGTAAAAGGACTCGGATACTCATTCATAAATTCGAAAGTACAGGTGTCTTTCATTGAAGATGAACTTCTTCCACCCCGATTTGCTTATGAGATTCAATTTCGGGCTGTGGAGGATGTCTTTGCAGAATCTATACAACCAACGAAGGAGAAAGCAGAGGTTGCTCTATCTGCAGGATCCTTGCTTAATCCCATTCTTGGAAGGGGGATTTCTATCCAAGATGCCACACGCTTCTTGATAGAGGGAACCCGAATTGTAGTCGAAGAATTTCAGCCTGATTTATTAGAAAGAAAGGATATAGAAGATTATCCATTGAAATTAGTAGAAGTATTTTTCCTGAAACTCCAAGAAGATAAGCAGCTAGAAGATCGTGCTCATCAAATTGGAATAGAGATGGTAAAAGGCATCAAACATGCATTTCCACATTTAAAAAGACACGAGATAATCAAAGGAATTGGATTGTTGCCACCAGATGAAATAGATGAGCTCTTGTTTTACGGAGACGTAGAGATCTGTGGTGAGGACACCCGAGGTAAGAATATTAGTTTTTGCAGCTTTTTAGGGCATATTTGGGGGGGATTTACATCAGAAGTTCTTGGTAAGAAATTCCGAATGACAGAGGAGCCCCTCTGTGCAACTGGAACTGGTACAAAATGCATTTTTACACTAGAAGAAACTAAGTCATGATCATCAATTTTGGATTCATTGATTAGAAAAACCATTGGCCATATTGAAAGTTTTTAAAGGAGGTAGGGATACACATTTTTAGCAGAATTAAAACTCGCTTTTCCATTATATACTCATCCTAAAAACAGCTTAGCGGTTGTCAAGCATGTAGGAAAGAAGTTTACAACTTATAAAGAAAAGGTGAGTGTAATTTGGTCAGTTTTTGTGAGAAATGTGGTTCACTATTAATTCCTCAGCGGCATGAAGACAACAGTATCACTCTAATCTGTCGTGTGTGTAAAACAGAATCTAAAGATAAATTTAAGGAGTCTTCTTATTCCATTTCTAGTAAAATCAAGCATGATGAGAAAGATAGGGTGACAATTGTGGAGGAAGATTTTGATATCCGCCCAACAACAAAAGTAGCTTGTCCACGGTGTAATAATTTTGAGGCACGCTATTGGGAAGCGGAGAATCGAAAAAAAACTGAAGAATGGGAAACCACGACGTATTTCAAATGTACTAAATGTGGATGGGTCTGGTCGGAATAGTTAATCAAGAAGAAATGAATGTATTGGATTTAGAGAGTAAATTCCCAACCACAGTGAAAATCACGTTCCATCGTATCAGGAGGGCACGCGATAACTTTGGTTTTGATGTTTGGATCTATTGTTTTAGCGAATCCACTATATTCCACGATACCTACCTCTTTACAGGGGAATAATGGAAAGTTTTTTCTTTCTCGAGCTGATTGAACTCTGCAGCTTATCATTTTGAGCGTTAATTTGGTAGTAGAAACTCTTTTTATCTCTTGTACATTGATCGACGCGTAAAGACGAAGTTTTAGAGCTTTTTCTAAGCCATCTAATCCCGAATTAGGGCTGATATTAAATTCATTCATAATACGCTTTGCTTCAATTACCGTAAAGCGTTTCCATCCTTCTTTGTCGATTTGAATAGCTTCCTCAAGTCCATGCCGCTCTTCAGCAGCTAAAAACCAGCATCCATCATGAGCTAGCCAGTTTTTAGCATTCATTTTGATAATTTTGATTAAATCTTGCTTTTCTAGGTTTTTAAGGTTCATTTGATTCTCACCATGTATTTAGGGGAATTTTTGACTAAGAAATTCATCAATCATTTTTTTAAGATCTTCTAAAGAACATCCTTCATTCCGGAGAATCAGATCAAATTGTTTTTTATCTCGGAATGATATTCCATAGAATTGTTCTAAGCGTTCTCCATCTGTTCTATCTCGTGATCTAATCCTTTGAATGAGTTCTTCTTCATTCATGCCATATTCAGATCTGTTCACATCATGAGAAATGCGAGCAGCTATTACTTTGGCTGCTACCTCTAACCAGATGGTTATACCGTGGGTTCCAATTGCGTACGGGGCCAAACGACCAATAAAAATACCCCCTTTCAATAAAGCATTTTTTAGTGCTTGTTTTTCAATTTCCATGTCTACTTTTCTGGCGAAATCTTCATTCTGTGTTTTTTGAATGTGTTTCATAAATTCATCTAGGTTTTTTTCCTTCCATCCTGATTCTACAGCTATTTTTCGCACAAAATCACCAGAACCTATTATCTTCAAAGAAATTTTATGATTCTCTTTAAAGTAAAGTTGAACAAAACGAGCAACAGTATCTTTTCCTGTACCTGAAAATCCCCCAATAGCTATAATAGGTGTTGTTCGTTTTTCAATCTCTGTTGAGAATTCTCTTATAATTTCTTCCTCGTAATCTCGAAGGTGGGGAATAAAAGTACCCATTTTTCCTAATCAACCTTAACAATTACCTTTTAGCGTCACCCTGAATTTTTAAACGAAATAGATGGATGAAAAGGCAATCTCTTCAGGGATTCAAATATATGATGTGTTTGAATTAATACGTTTATATGGGAAGAAGGAGTATAATGATTTAACATCGTCTTAATCCACTGCTTATCGCTTTTCAGGATGCCAAGCGGGATGAATGAGGCTTCTCAAACTATAAAACCAAATGAGAAAGTGAGAGACACTCATACATCAATCAGCGTTAAGTTAGGGACTTCTATAATTGATATTTTGACAACTGTATCAGTAAGTACTAGTTTTGATACAGTATTCAGGTCAATAGCAAGCTTAATTATTAACGAGATCTCCTTTGTATTAAAGGTATTTTTTTATCTTGTAGACCATGAAATTGAGATTATTCAGTGTTTAGGGGAGGTGGATACAAGTTTAGAATTCAAATCAGGGAATGAAGCTAGCGATGGCCTCGAAATCATTCAAGATTTTCATCGAGGCATTCTAGGAGCGGCAGTACAAACAGGAAAACCTACTTGTTCGTATTCAATAACCCCTGATAAACCACAAATCGATATACTTGGTAGTTATGAAATCAGTGTTCCTATTAAATTTGAAAATGAGAGAATTGGAATAATACATGTAAGAAAACAGAATATACAAAAATTTACTGATGAAGAGCAAGATAAATTGGTTTTCATTGCTAATGCATTAGGAGGTTTTATTAAATCAAAACTCCTAACAAATCAACTTCAACGATCTAAGACTAATCTTATGGAAGCAAACATTGCTTTAAAAGAGTTAAATGAATTTCAGGAAGAGATCTTCAGGTCAATAGACGAGGGGTTAATTCTCGAGGATGAAAATTTTCGGATAATTTATTTAAATCCAAAAGCTGAAGAAATTTTAAGATATACTACAGAGGAATTGAAAAATAAGAGTTATGCAACTATTATAAGTGATGATTCTATATTCAAAGTTCATACAGAAACCAAAAAACAAAGGGATGGAATACGAAGTTCATATAGAGCAGAATTACTTACAAAAGATGAGACAAAACTCCCCGTTCTAATTCATGCTGCTCCTTTTTACAGAGATAATACATTCAAAGGGATTATGTTCGCCTTCACTAATTTATTTCCAATTATTAAAATTGAAGAGGAAATCCTAGAGTTAAAAGAGTATCACCAAACCATGTTAGATAACCTACCTGTTGGAATAATTGGGATCAATACAGATAAACAAATAGATTATATTAATAAGCACTTTACTCAATGGTCTGGGACTATAGTACTTGGGAGGCATATGAATCATATATTTTCGAAATGTTTCAAAGGACCTGGTTCAAAATCAATATTACAACTTTTAGAGGAGAGCTTTGATGAGAAAAGTAGTTTTAGGTCAAACGAAATTCCTCTAACGCTAAATAACAAAAAAATCACAGCAAATATCTCATTTACCCCTCTTTTTGGGTATAATGATGAATTTATAGGGGCAGCGTTAGTAATTGAAGACGATACTGCAATATATACCCTCATTGACCGCTTAAAAGAAACTTCAAAGGAATTAGAAGATAGACAAGAACGTCTTTTAAGAGAAACTCAACAAAAAGCTGAATTTCAACGGGAACTAATTAAACGAACCAAGGCATTAAGACAAAAGCATAGTGAAATGGAAAGTTTTGTCTATTCAATTAGTCATGATTTGAAGACACCTATCGTATCAATTCAGGGTTATATAAGTGCGATGCTTGAAGATCTAAGAGGTTCATTTAGTTCAGAAATAGATTTCTATATAAATCGGATTAAAAAGAATACAGAATATGCTAAACAGTTAATTTTAGACATATTGGAATATAGCAAATTAGGCCAAGACCAAATCGCCATTCAGGGAGTTTTATCTTTAGAAGTTCTCCAAAGCGCGGTTCTTGCTATCGAATCGCAAGCAAATTTTAAAAACTTTGAAATTTATATCCGTCCAGCTCCATACCCAAAAATCAAATGCCAACCAGAGAGGATGCATCAAGTATTTGTTAATCTAATAGATAATGCCTTGAAGTTCAAAGATACATCTAAAGAAAGTCCTCATCTCGATATTCATCTTGAAGAAGAAGAAAATTATTGGATTTTTGTGTTTCAGGATAATGGCTTAGGAATTTCTGATAATCAAAAGGAAAAAATTTTCACTATGTTTGTACGAGGTCATAAAAACTTGTCAGATGTTGAAGGAAGCGGTATTGGGTTAGCTTTCTCAAAAAAGATTGTCGAAATTCATAATGGACGAATTACTGTTGATAGTCAAGAGGGGATAGGATCTACTTTTCGAGTTTGGCTTCCCAAAAGGCCTCGTTTCCAAAAAGATAGGCTATTCTAATTGAATTTTTGATCTATCTATTGAAAGTGGTCTTTCTCACTATTTTATTTAAATAGCTCCGAAATGCTAAAGTATATAAGAAAATTAAACGCAATTAGCAATGTTCTAGTGGAGTTGAGGATATTATTTTGATAAATTTCTCTAATTTTGTTCAAGAACATCTGAAAACCAAATCAATAAATGAACAGGAAGCTTTAGCATTAGCCATAGGATTTAATCCTCAATTAGAAAGAAAATATAAATTAAACCAATTGAAATTAGCAGCAAAAAACCAGGACTTATTGATAAAAAGGGCTGCTTTAACAGGATTAGGGTTCTCAATATTATCGGATTCTAAGAAGGGGGATGAACAGAAAAAAGCTTTGAAAAACTATTTAAATGACCCTTTAACTACAACAAGGATAACAACAGCAATAGCTTTAGGAATAAACAGTTTTTTTTCTAATAGCAAGAAATTCCAAAAAAAAGCTTACAATGAATTTAGAAAAAAAATCTCAAAGTCTGATTTTGATGTAAAGCAAGGATATTCAATCGGTTTAGGATTACTTGCGAAATATCCAGAAACACAAAAAGAAAGCCTTAGAGCTATTTTCGAAGCATATAATCCAGTTGAAATGGGGATGAGAAATCCAGACCAATATATTGTAGGTCTTACATTAACAGCAATTAATACTGAAAGAGCAGAGGAAGGTTTTGACTTTATTTCTGAAACAATTATTCCTCAATTATCAAATAAAGAAAGTCGCAGGATAGCTATGATTTGTACGGCATTCCTCCTCCCTTTGATCCCTGATCTCGCAACCAGAGTTGGGAAATTAGAAAAAATTATCCAGATGGGAATAGAATTTCATTCAAAATTTGGAACAGATTCCGCGTTAGTTTTAACCTATATCTCTCTCCTCCACGATAAAAAACAACAGGAAAACTTCCTCATTCGATTGTTAGGCTTTAAAGATCTAGATCCTGATTATGATCAGATATTTTCCATTCTTAAAGAGAATAAAAACACAATAGATATAATCCAAGCGCTATTGAAGTGCAATACTTTGGACATTAAAGCTGCAGGAATAACTGCCAGTTTCTTTCTAGAATCAGAAGCCCAACCTGGAATGGGAGCTTTCATTCAAGAAGGACTCCAACAACAAGGTTCAGGATATTTTGATCGGTTCCTCATAATTCTTAGGACTTTTTCCTTTATTCTTAATAATAAGGAATATAGTCGCATAAGGGACTTGGAACCCTTCTTCCATTCTAATGACCAGAGAGTTAAGAAATTCTCAGCTCTTTCTTATGCATGTCTTAAAGCGATTGATTCTGAAAATCAAGAAAAAGGTTTGCAAGAAGTCTTTTCTCGATTGAAAACTGAAATGGATGAACATGTTAGATGGGGTTTACTTGTAGGGATATCCATGTACGATTGTGTTGGGAAAAACATATTCGATGATGAATTAATTATTGGACTCTTATTATTGTCTCTCGGTCTTGTTGATATAAGCACTTTATTGTTGCTTTCTCAAGCAATGATTTCAAAATTCTATCAATTTTAGATGCGGTGTCTCCATTTATAAAAATTCACCATGTATCTAAAAGCATGAACCATTCGAGCTGGAGTAGGGAAAATAGGATAATCTTGAGACTCAAGGAACTTAATTGAGGGTGAATTTTGTGCCGTTAATAAAGTAGTAATCAAAATAGGTTTATTATAGCTTTGAGATAATTCCAAGATTTCCTTAAACATATTAACTTCTAGATTACTGATAAAATCAAGTTGTTCAATTTGATCTTCTTGAATATAAGGAGACCCTTTCGCAAGGTTTGCTAAGTAAGCAATACCGCCAACTCCCAAAAGAAATATTGCCTCTACTGCCGGCATTTCATCAAAGATGATTTCAACAATTTCTTTGACATCATTTAAATTCAATGAGGCAACTGTATCAATCGGATTTCCTTTTGACCAGTAGGAAGGGAGGAGTTTATCTATACGCTCATAGGCTTTCTTACTTAATGGTTCTAAATTTATCCCTAGTTTTGAACATGCATCAGCGGCCATTACCCCCCAACCACCACCCCTTGTTAAAATAACAACTCTCCCTCGAGGAAGTTCCATCCCCACCCATCTGGAGAATACAAGTACTAGATCAAACATTTCATCAAGAGAATCAACAAGGATCGCTCCTGCATTCTCAAGAATATTTTGAAAGACGCGGTCATCACCAGTGATCGCTCCCGTATGAGAGAGAGCAGCCCGACTACCAGCACTTGTGCCTCCTGCTTTCAAGATAATAACAGGTTTGTCCTTTGAAATCTCTTTCACTAATCGTACGAACCGTCTTGGGTCTTGAATCCCTTCTATGTAAAGACCAATAACCTTGGTTTGTGAATCATACTTTCCAAAATATTCTAGATAATCAGACATTGTTAAATCAGCCATGTTGCCAGCAGAGACGTATGTGTTTAGTCCAATACCTCTTCTCGAAGCTACAGTTAATCCAATAGTACCAATATTCCCTGACTGGGATACAAAGGCCATTCCGCCCTGTTTTAAGCTTAGTACCGGCCACATGACCGCTGTTAAATTGACACGGGTTGATACAACGCCCATTCCGTTCGGTCCAATCAATCGAATATTATTCTGTTGAGTATAAGCAGAAATTTTCTCTTCTAATATACGGCCTTCCTCTCCAGATTCTTTAAACCCGGCAGTGATAATAACAACATGATGCACACCTCGTTGTTTCACTTGTTCAAGTATTGATAAGACAAATCTTGCTGGAATGATAATAATCACTAAATCAAGTTTCACTTCATCAGGAATATCTAGAATGGTAGGATAGGCTTTATACCCGAGAACTTCTGCTTTTTTGGGATGAACAGGGTAAAATTCTCCTGTATAGTTATTTTGAACGATATTATGAGCAACTATGAAGCCCCAAGAGCTAAGTTTATCACTGGCACCTACTAAAGCAACAGCTCTCGGATTGAAAAATGGGTCTAGATTAAGGGACATTGAGCATCATCCACATAATTATTGCGCGAAATCTGCCTGTACTTACTTCTATTTTATGCAGGAAGCCGTTTGGAAAGAGCAGGTTACAACATAATAAATATTCTTTAAAGAAAAAGGCTTTTATGGTTATGAAATACTTACTTTTCAATGAGTGGATACAAATGCGATTCTTAAGAACTAAAGAGTTAGAAGAAAGTTGGAAGAACCTTATTTATCCTCCTAAGCAATTGGTCGGTGTATCCCTTGATCTTACAGTTAAAAAGCTCTATTCCATTAAAAAACAGGGTACATTAGATTTTGGAGGAAGTGAATATCAACCTGCTGACTTGGAACCTCTATCACCTCAGCTAGAGGATGATCCGAAATATGGTTGGTGGAATCTTTCTAAAGGAACATATATTGTAGAGTACAATGAAATTCTTCCGAAAAGTGAATACCTAGCTATCGCTTATCCCCACCAGCGTCTTCTTCATACTGGATGTTATCATCCTTCTTTTATTATTGATCCTTCTAAGAATTCTCCAACAATACAAGGAGTATTAATTGTTAATAGTCGAGGTGTTAGAATTAAAGAGAACGCTCGGATTTCTACAGCACTCTGTATCAAGACAGATTAGCTATCTTCCACTTCATCAATCTCTGGAATTTTAGCTCGGGCAATTCTGTCAAGAAGTTCCAATTCATTGAAATAGCGGGTAACACTGATTGAACTTCCCTCAAGTTTGAAGTAGACCTTTTCTCCTTGAAAAAAATCGTCTGTAAGAAAAGCCAGACTAGACTCAGTCAAAGATATTTTTTGATTATCGTTTTTCCGTTGTGGCCATGTTAGAGGCTCTGAA
Organism: Promethearchaeota archaeon; assembly: GCA_048939265.1. Lineage (GTDB taxonomy): Archaea > Asgardarchaeota > Heimdallarchaeia > Hodarchaeales > Hodarchaeaceae > Hodarchaeum. Next base: position 3,683 of record JBHLPQ010000110.1, on the reverse strand, counting down.
TCAAGAATTTCAAAATAATAGTCAGCGATAACGTCAAAACCCAGTAGAAGATCTTTTAGAATCCACAATGGAATAGCGTACTGCCTTTCCTCCCAATAACCAAGTAGGGCCAGTTCTATCCTGTCGAACTTGGAATCCTCTAGATTATATTTTCGAAGAATGAAACTTATTGCACACCTTTGCAAAAAAGAATTCATAAATGCAAGGAAAAACACTTTTTGTCTTGTTTGATATATTTCCTGCGGAAGCTCTAAAAGCTTGGTGACACTAGGCCCAAAATCAGGTAGAGAGAACTCACAAAACCACGCACGATGACTTAGATCCAAATATTCATGAATCGATTTTTGATTCTTTTTCATGTTTTTCACTTTCACTATACACTCTCAGAGTCTCCTTATAAGAACACAAAAATTTTCTTTTTTTACCCCTTACAAGAACAAGGTAAACTGAGGAATAATAATGGATCTTAAGCTTATTGATAAAGTGGCCTTACTTGGCGCATCTAGTAAAGGATTAGGAAAAGCAGTTGCCATAGGGTTAGCAGAAGAAGGTGCAAATGTAATAATTTGTTCTAGAGACGTAAAAAATTTAAAATTAGCATCAGAAGAGATTCAAAAAACCGGGAGAAGATGTTTAGCTATTCCAACAGATCTTACTAATTACTCACAAGTACAAACCTTGGTGAATCAGAGCATCAAAGAATTTAACAAAATTGATATCTTGGTTACGAACTGTGGTGGCCCTCCTTCTGGGGAATTCTTAGATTTTTCAATCGAGGATTGGAAACAAGCGATTGATTTGAATCTGATGAGTACGATTTATCTGTGCAAAGAAGTTATTCCCCACATGGTTAAGCAAAACAGTGGCCGTATCATCATGATTACAAGTGTGTCTGTAAAGCAGCCATTACAGGGCCTTATTCTTTCAAATGTTGCGCGTGCTGGAGTTGCTGGATTAGCAAAAAGCTTAAGTAACGAATTTGGAAAAAATAACATATCGATAAATGTAGTCTGTCCTGGATACACGCAAACACAGCGTGTTGATCAGCTTGCTGAAAAATTATCTGCTGAGCAAGGAAAAAAACCAGAAGAAATGATCCAAGATTGGGCGAACCTAAATGCTTTAGGACGGATAGCTACACCACAAGAGTTTGCGAATGTGGTCGTATTCCTTGCGAGTGACAGAGCCAGTTACTTAACAGGAACAACAATCCAAATTGATGGGGGCTTTATTAAATCCCTTCTATAAAAAATTTGAAACTCATATCAAATTTTACTAGGATGGTTCCTAGTGAAAATCTCATATATAGTTTTCAGCTTGCTGCATAAACTGGATTGATATATAAAGTCTAAAAGATATTCATTCATCCTCTCTTTTGTTTCTTGATTGTAATTATCAGTAGAAAGAGGGTTATAAAGAAGAATATGAATCCAATTAAGTTGAAGTTAAGAAGCGGAGCTAGTAAGGCTTCCAATGTGGAGGTGGGTTTTATTTTGATGAACCACATGTCAGCATGACCTGCACCATAAGAACCAGTAAACCCTGCTAACCCGAATCCTTCATCGGATGTTTGGATAATTGAATAAGCAGCATCCCTTTCTGTTCCACCATAGGCTTTATTCCATTGCGCTACTCCATTCGTATCAGTTTTGACCAGCCATATATCATACTCCTCAGCCCCATATGACCTGGTATTCCCTGCTAGTGCAAACCCTCCGTCTGTGGTCTGGATGAGTGCGGAAGTGCTTTCATCCCCTGTTCCTCCATAGGTCTGATTCCACTGTGTTACCCCGTGCGCATCAATCTTGATCAACCACATATCAGATTCCCCAGCCCCATAAGATCTGGTGCTTCCTGCTAGTGCAACCCCTCCATCTGTGGTCTGGATGAGTGCGGAAGCGCTTTCATCCCCTGTTCCTCCATAGGTCTGATTCCACTGTGTTACCCCGTGCGCATCAATCTTGATCAACCACATAT
>JBHLPQ010000110.1:0-1606 GCA_048939265.1 Promethearchaeota archaeon | reverse complement strand
CAGATTCTCCAGCCCCATAGGATCTGGTGCTTCCTGCTAGTGCAACCCCTCCATCTGTGGTCTGGATGAGTGCGTAGGCATTATCCCATTCTGTTCCACCATAGGTCTGATTCCATTGTGCTACCCCATGTGCGTCAGTTTTGACCAGCCACATATCAAACTCACCAGCCCCATATGACCTAGTGCTTCCTACAAGTGTAAATCCTCCATCTGTGGTCTCGATGAGTGCGTAAGCATGATCAAAATCTGCCCCTCCAAATGTTTTATTCCATTGTGCTACCCCATGTGCGTCAGTTTTGACCAGCCACATATCAAACTCCCCAGTACCGTAAGATCTGGTAAGACCTGCTAGTGCAAACCCTCCATCAGTTGTCTGAATGGCTGAATAAGCACCATCATTTTCTGTTCCTCCAAAGGTCTGATTCCATTGCGCTACTCCATTCGCATCAATCTTGATCAACCAGATATCAAACCTACCAGCACCATGAGATTCAGTAACACCTACTAGTGCAAACCCCCCGTCTATGGTTTGGATGAGTGCATAAGCAGCATCTTCCCCTGTTCCTCCAAAGGTCTGATTCCACTCTATTTTTTGCTCATATTGAGTAGATTCACTTCTTGCCAATGATTTGTTTGGTATTATCGCATCAGACTGGACGAGGGTGAACATTAGAGAGATCAAGGACAAAATTATGCATGATCCAATCAATTTTCTCTTTTTCACGTCATATTCCATGGGAATTTCCCCCGACCTAGAGAAGCCATCGTATAAAAGTAACCAGTTTTAATTCTTTTTCCTTCTTTTTATTTGAAAGATTACGAAAAGCGCTAGCATTGTTGGGATTATTGGAAATATTACTCGGGATGATTTTGAAATGAGTAATACATTTTTAGTAGATCCCACTTCGGATTTCATATAAGTTGTAGTAGATATTGAATCATTACTGTCATAATACGTCGTATCTACCACGCTTTTCAAAGTTATGCCAGAATACTTACTTTTCCAAATAGTAATGTCAGTTATTGTCGTATAAGTTATTTCTTCAAGGAATGTTTCTTCATAATTTTCTACCTCGAGAACCCAACAAGGAATTTCTGTTTCTCTAGCATTATATGAAATTGTCATCTCTCTCTCGTCATCAATAATGAATTCAACCTCTTCGTCATTTATTTCTATCGAGACTTCATCATCAATTGCCCAATCTGATGTATCCATGCCAAAGTCATCGTTTTTCTCTCCATCGGTTGATTCAAGCGTCAAAGGATTTATTTCAATACCTTCTTTAACGGATTTCGCTACAGTTTCTACATCTAGTCGTAGTTGAAGCGTTACAGCATTCTTATTATTATCTGGGTCATTATACCAAACGCAATAATATAAATCAGTGGTGGCAAAAGTAACTGTCCCACTTGCTCCTAATTCCGTAAAAACAACTTCAATGGCTTGAACAGATTGGTTTCTTTCAAACCATGAGTTATACTGACTTTCATTAAATACGAAAAAATCTATACTGCCATTAGATACAACAAAATTAAATTTAAGCTCATCTCCATTTCAAATCATTCCCATTTTCTATCCATTTAGTAAAGGAGATGAGCTTAAATT
>JBHLPQ010000109.1:0-12572 GCA_048939265.1 Promethearchaeota archaeon | reverse complement strand
ATTTTTTTGTATATATATATATTAAGTGAATCCGAAAGTAAAAATCTCTCTTATTGCATAATCTTAATGGTCATCAACATATTCTTTGTTTTCAGAAAAATCTCGGGCATCAATTCGGTCAGGGAGATCGTTACCCCATGAACACCTAAGATCGATTTGAATATCGGTTTGGACACCATAGATTGGCATCGTTCCAATATTCCGTATTCGAGATATTAAAGCTAGTGTGACAACATCTCCAACCTCAACATTATACTCCTCAGCAACTTCCATGGTGAGATCAAAAACCGCTTCTACATTCTCACCCGTTGAGATCATGTCTTCAACAAAGAGGATCGAGACACTTTCTTCCATGTAGTCTGCAAATTTCTCTTCAAAAACTGGATCTCGATACTCCAAATAAATGGCTTCATCCTCGAAATCCCGAATTTCAGTTTGAGGTTTAACATAGGTCCATGTAAAGTCATCTATTTTATTTTCTATAAGATCGATAAGCTGAAGACCTCCACGAGCTATAAATACGACAATCCATCTTTTTTTTTCAAATTTAGGATATAATAACTTCCAATCTTGTTCTGCCCAGTGTGATAAATCGGCAAAGGGTAATATTTGAGACCCTTCCTCTGGAGGGTAAGGCCCTGAATCATAAATATAAAGCATTAATGCCTTCTCCAGTCCTTCTAAGATCTCATTATAAGCCTTTTTGGCTGCATGATCTTTTTTCAGAATATCGGGGACTTCATTCTCTTTCTGACTAAGGAAGAAAACCATTATAATTTCTCCATCAAAATATCATAATCTATAGTGTTGAGTTCAAGTTAAAGGAGGAAAAGATATGCTTATTCTTCAATAAACGTTGAAGCCAAAGTTATCTTTTAAAGGTGTGTAAATTAACATTATCTTAATAGATAGTCTTTTTGGATAATTTTTACGTTTTTTCTGCCATTAGAAAACTGATATTTATCATTTTACAAGCTTAACTGATATTCCTAAGCTTTACTCATGGATAATATCACAATTACTCCCAATACTGAACAGATAGGCCTCCTGCTGATCATTCATGCAAAAACAAGGAAAAATAAGGAAAAAACAAAGTATTAAAAAGGTGATAATCTTCTTTTAAATTCAACAGTAGGATTACTCGCTGAAATAATTTTAATCAAAATAATCAAGGAGAAAGAAAGAGTATGTCATTCGTGAACGAACTTTTTGAACGATTAAGTAAATCTACGACTGCGAATGATGTTCAAGAGGCTCTTACCTCATTAGGTAGTATTCAAGACCCCACTGAACGCGCCAGAGCAGCTAGTGAAACTATTACTCTCATTGAGAAGTATGCAGGTGAACTTTCAGAGAGGGGGCAGTATAAAAATGCTGCTTACCAATATTTTTCAGGTGCGCAACTTATACAACGATTTTTGTCAGATCCTAACTCTGAAAGCCAATGGCTAAGAGCTTCGGCGGACGCTCTAACAAAAGCATCACAAGAACATATTTCCTGGGATGACCTTCTTGGAGGGGCTGCGTGTATGGCAATAGCATCATTACTTAAGATACAGACTGGAGATTGGGATGTAAACCAACATTTAGATGCTTTTGTTAAAAGCCACGATTTTTCTGCCAATCAAGCAGCAACAGCTTGTTTATATATCCCGTATGACCTTGCGGGGGCCGTAAACCCTGAGAGTCCAAACCCAAGTTCACTTCAACGTGCTACAAACTACGTCGAGACATATTTACTAAGTACTAAACCAGCAACAATGTTTCAGGAGGGAATCCGAAGAGCAGTGGATACAGCAAGACAAGAACTAATGAAATTCGTAAAATTCCCAAAAATACGGGCAGTATATGAATACGATCATGATATTATTTTTGGGGAACAATTTAAGTTTGTCGTTAAATTAGAGAACATAGGAGAAGGGATAGCCTCGGGAATATCAGCTGTTATAACAATTCCATCTATAGTAACTACTGTATCAGGATCCAATGTAATTTCAGTCCCTCAGCTTGAAGCAGGTGCCCATGCACAAACTGAATTTTCGCTTCTCTGTTCATCTGGAGAAGGAAAAGAGGAAGTAACCGTTGAGGTACCAACAAACGTTGATTATCAGGATATTTTAATGAATAAGAATTCAATTTCATTAGGTACTGCGAAAATCATAATTAGATCGGAAAAACGAGCAACAAAATTGTTGGATCAAGTGAAATCTCTTGAAAGTGATGTCTCCAAAGCCTTGTCTCCTTTAAAATCACTGACTGCCTCTGAACTACAGCCAGTTATCACTGGGCTTGACACAATTCTCTCGAATATAGTCACCACAACTAAGAAGAATGTTCAGGAAGGAGAATTTTCTGCTTCTGTTATCGGAATAGATCAACTCGAACAAATGAAGGTCTTTATTTCTCCTGTAGCTAATTTCTTGAAAGAATATAGTGATCATTCACTTCGTACACTAGAAAATCTGCAAACTGCAAAGGAAAACGCTGAGAATCTAGTAAAAATTTTAAAAGAAATAGATACACAGTTATAACATCAGTTAGATCAAGGAAATTAATTTAATTCTCGATTCAATACATATGGTAAGTGATTCTCTAAACACTTTGGAATTATTAGAAAATGATACCAACTTTCTATTTGGTATCTTACTAGAACAGTAAGCCCTTAAGGAGACCAGTTGCGGTTTGTGGTATAAGAGGTATGGCTTTTTTAAACACTCGAGGTGTTAATGCATATTTCAAAAGACTTGAACCATGCAAGTCAACACTAGATGATTTCATACTCTCACCAAGTTCTGTTTCTTTTGCAATTTGGATAATCCTATTCCATGTTTGGTCTGGGAGGGGAGTCATCATACGACGAAATAGCTTCATTAGAGTTAAATCTGGCTCAAAAATGGTCTGCCATTTCCTTTGATATTCACGACATCCATTTGCTACTTCAACTTCCTCTGAAATAATTTTTCGTGCCATTAGGCCAGCTAAACGGCCACAGTAACCTCCAATGTTGACACCCCCACCTGTAGTGGCTTTTGCTTGCCCTGCAGCATCCCCAATGACCATGAACTTCGTATCGAATGTTCTTTTCACTGGCCCTGATACTGGGACGTATCCCCCATAGTTATTGATGATTTTACCTTTTTTTAAGCGATCTTTTAGGAAAGGGTGTTTTTTGAGAAATCGTTTTAAAAAAAGACGCGTTTTTCCTCTGAACTCTCTTTGAACAGCTATACCAAGACGAACAGAATTCTCATTGATGGGAATAAACCAACCAAAAAATCCCGGGGCATATTTTTTGCCAAAATACAATTCAACACAATCTGTCTCAATATCTGGAATCTTTTCAATCTCATATTGTCGAGCTGAAAAAAGCCAGTTCTTATCAGGGGTTGGTAATCCAATCGAACTAGATAATCGAGCATGCACTCCCTCTGCAGAAATCAAAATTTTGCTCCGATGAATCTTTTTTTTCTTTTGATAATTGATATGAAGAGTCCAACCATTATTATCGAAATGGATCTGGTTTACTCTGTGTCCAAGATGATATTCACAACCTACTCCTCTAGCACGGTTAGCAAGATAATTGTCTAAAGCCAGACGATCGATAACAACCATCGAATCAATAGTACGAGTTATTTCAAACGAACCCAAATTTGGAGCTACAAACTTAGCTCTTCTGATCTTATTATGATCTATTCTTTCTCCGATTTTATCTAAATTTACTCCTAAATTTTGAAGCCCATCAAGAGCTATAAGTCCAGAACAATGAAGTGGTCTTCCAATTTCGTTGTGTTCCTCAAATATTGAAACTGATAAGTCTGATTTATTTCGTAATGATTCCCAAGCTGCGCACGAACCAGCAGGCCCAGCTCCAACAATTACCAAGTCATTGTTAAGTTTAAGTAAGCTCATTAAGAGATTTCCAAAATAGGAGTACTTATTCATACAAATAATGAAAATTTCGGACAGTAACAATTTATTAAAAGGAAAAATAAGAGTGCTTCTATAGTGAAAGTTGTTATTTCTCTCAGTATGCATAAGATTTGTTTCAACTGCTAATATATCACACCCAAAAAAGATCTCAAAAAATAGAAAAGTATTAGGAAATTAAATTCCTAATATTTAATTCGAGGTGACAGAAAGTCTTTGTTTAGTAGATTGGTGACTAATTTTTCTGAAAATAGAGACAATGGAGAAAAGATTCTCGTCATTGGTATTACTTGCCTATTTAGTGGCTCATTGTGTGATAATGGATCATTTTCAGGAGAAAACACCTTAATTAAAGGGGTACTAGCTCCACCACCGCCAGTAATCGTTGAGATCTTAAAGTTGACAATGCGGCTGTTATATGTAGAATCACCCCAATAGAAGATGCCTCTAGTCCTATCTTGGGGCCATCCAGTATAATCACGTTCTGTATAATACCAGATCGTCCACGTACTAGCGACCAGCTCCTCTGCATTGAGCTGTTCAGTTATGAAAGTTACTGGTCCATAGCCATATGGTCCAATATCCATGTATACTTCAACCATCACAGCATCAGTTGTAGTGATATCCTGATTTGATCCCAAAGTCCAAGTTTTAGACTGAAGACCACTTCCATCAATTGATCTAGAAACTGATGCTACTTTTCCAGAAGTTAAATCTGTCCTTGTTGAGTCACTATGCACAACGTAAATCCACACACTCCAAGTAACAGTCAGAGAACCAGTCCCTCTACCAGTTCGTTCATTCAGAGATAGTACGCTACTAGATTGAGTTGTTCCTAGATTATAGGCACCCCAACCATTAACATTATGGGAATCTGATCGCATGTACCGAGTTTGAGTATCTGTCTGATATGCTGTGATAGTTGTGTTCGCTTTCATATTACCTGAGTAACCACTTGAAGCGACTCCATAGGTATACCCAAATATTATTCCGACAGTCATATCATTAACGTCGAAATAACCTCCGCTACTATTGGCATAAGTTAATAATAATTCAGCAGTTTCCCCTGAATCAATAGCTATAATGTTGTTTAAGTTCTTTTCAGTTCCATTAGTAAATTCAGAGGGAGTGGATGTATTTTCCCATCTTGGATTAGTTCCAAATATGCTTATTCCCGTTGCGTTGATCTGAGTTAGGAGCGGACTACCTATATAGGAGAGTTTAGTATTATCATACAAATACACTGTCATATTGGTGATTTCAGAATCACCTGCCCCATAATTTTCGATATCTACCTCAATTTTATGATCATATGTTCCAGTAGTGTTTGCTGTTCCTGATACACGGAAGAGGGGTTCCCCTGCTGCAGATACGGTGACATCTGTTTGTATAGCTGTAGTTTGGAAACTTTGATCAGTTGACTCAACTCGGACAGTTAAGGTTGATTCTTCTTGAACATTGCCTCCAGCTATTGTTCCTTGCCAAATTCCTTCAACATGCTTACCAAGTGAAGAATCTCCTGAAGTATGGGTCATATCGTCAGGGGTGCTGAAACTACCACCATCGATACTAAAACTTAATTTAACTGTACCTGTCTCGCTTATATATCTTTCAGTACTGAAAGAGAGATCATTATCCTCCACTGCTACTCTAACAGACACGGGTTGACCAGGAACGGTCGGTGATGTCAATTTAGGGTCAAACCATGTAGTCGGAATTGCACCGTCAAGAACGTCAATGTGATATGGGGAACTCGCAGAACCATCATTTGTGTTCCCTGACGGATCTGTTGCGTTTATATAATAATCCAAACCATCCACTGTCACATTAATTGCAGGAATGGTGAAATACCAAGTATCATCTGTTTGCTCCACATAGTTGGATACTTCCCACGGATCAGGTATCAATAAGCCTGTATCGTTTCCTTCTCGCCACACTAGAGTAACTAAGTCTACAGTATCGTAATCTGTTACTTTTACAGAAAGTGTAATTGGTGGTGGGCCCTCCTCTGTTTCAGTTACCTCTAATATTGGTGTATGTTCAGACATATCTGGCTTAGTTGTATCTAAAACACCTGCTTCATGATTTTCGGAAGTATTTGAATTATCGTCATTATCATCTGCTTCAATATAAAATGTAAGGTTATTAGCAAGAGCATTTGAATCAATAAAATCAGCTGGAATGTTTCCTACCCATATATCATCTTCATCTGGATCAGTCATTTTTCCCCCAGCAGCTAAATAAGTAGTACTTGAATCATTTAGCTTATAATATATGTAAGCTGTTTTGACCGCAGAAACACCACAACCACTATCAGTAATAGTGGCATTAATTTCATAAGATGCACCTACTTCTGCGGTGTTTAATCCATTTTTATCACTGGCCCCCATAATATTGCTAATTTTAGGTTTAATATAGTCATTATCAATTGTAAAATTTAATAAAGCAGTCTCATTTGATAATCCTGCATAATCATAAACAGTCATTTTCATTTTATAAGATCCATTATCTAATCCCTCTGTAGTATCATTCCAAGTATCCCAGCTCCATTGCCAAAGGGTATTAGGTGGTTTTATAGTCTTAGTTTTTTCAGGAATTGGAGTTTCATCTTCATGGAAAATCTCATATGTAACTTTTTTAATTTCTGAATTATCACTAACTCGACTCGGACGAATTGGGGCTACTCTGCGAAGAAAACCTAATTCTGATCCCGAATACCTTATTTCAGGCCGATCCGCGGATAAATCCATCTCTGTTTCTTCTACATTTTCCTCTGTAGCTGTATCTAACTCCTCTCCTTCACCAGTAGTAATGACTGTCCTGTAAAAAACTGTATTATCATCATTCTCATCTGGAATAGGGAACCGTACTGATAACTCCTTTAATGACGTCAAAGTATCAAGAGTATATGGATTATTCTCCGAAATAAGGGTTCCTGTATGATTAATAATTTCTGTACCACTTCCTAACCCTAAAAGGTCAGAAGCGTAATAAACTTTAACAGAAACGATATCAATGTCTGCTGTACCCGTGTTTGAGAGAACTAACGTTATTTTTCCAAAACCTTCTCCCAAATCGGCAGCAGTAGTATACTCATCATCATAAATAACATACGCGCCATCCATCTGAAGATTGCTTGAGGGTTGAAATAAGGGAAGAACAACGATGAAAATTGCCGCCGCTGCGGCAACTGCTAGCCCAATTAATAAAATAACTGCAATTACAGGTGAAATCGCTCGTTTCTTATTTGTTAACCTGATTAATGATTTCAAAAATAAATCTCTCCAAATATTTTTCTTGATTTATGGATACCATGGTATTTATAGGATTCTTAATTATCATAATCCAACATTGTTTTCAAGTTTGGATGATTTATATTTACACGGTATAAAAGAATTTTGAAACTTAGTGTTGATAGTAGTTATTTGAGTCCTTTCTTTTCATTGAGTTAGGGATCTCTAAGCGACAAAACAGTTTATTTTTCATCATCTTAAGCAGAAATAATTTGAATCAATATTAGTTATTGCCTAAATCAAGGTTTAATCTTCTTTTAAATCATGGGGTTAACCATTTTGAATGATGAATCCTCCTCACTATTGGAGATCTATCGTACAGCCGCATTGGGTCATCCCAGTGAGCTTAGCAACGATTTATGGGGAGAGATACCTCCTTCTTTTCGAATGTTAAAGAATCAGATAAAAAATCGTCGAGAAATCATTGATTTTTCTAGTTTCCATGAAAATATTGAAATTCTACGACATCTTGTCACAGAGAGGCATCGTAAAATGGGTACCTTAACCCTGAAGGTAAGAGAGGCACTCAATAATCTTGATTATGGTTTCTTAGATGTAGGCCACCAGCCTCTCCTTTTCGGGGGCCCTTTATTTTTGATTAACAAAATTACATTAGCTGAATGGGTAGGCACCTTATTGAATATAGGTACTTTTTTCTTCATTGGAGATCATGATTCAATTCAGAACGAATTAACTATCGCAAGATTTCCTCAGGCAAATTCTCCAACAGGTTTAGTAATCACATCCTTGTGGGGAGTACCAGAAGGAACCCCAATGCATAAGGTTCCTCTTCCGAAAGAAGAATGGTTTCAAGAAATTAAACTAAAAATACAAGAAAATTTACGTTCTTTGATGAAAACAGGGAAAGTGCGAAATGAATATCGTCAGTTGCTTCTGGAACGGTTTTACTCTTGGTTCGATCTGATTTATGACCAAGCTACGACAACAACGGATTTTTCAACCTGGACACAGGAAATTTGGAGTATTCTCTTCAATATACGGAATGAATTAGGTATTTTCCTCAATCCTATTAGCGATCTTGAGTATAGACAACTACTTTTACCAGCTTTTGAATTTCTCCTTACAGAAAATAACCGCTCTCGATATGTTGAAACATTGAATTCAATTTACGATCTCCTTGTGTCTAAAAACATTCAACCAGGTTTGCCATATAGAGAAACGGATTATGTCCCTTTCTTTTTAGAATGTTTGAAATGCAAGACTAAAACACGTGTTGAATTGAAAATTGCTACGACAGGAATATTGAAGGGGAAATGTCAGATTTGTACAGAAGAGTTCACTTTCTCTTATAATAGCAATAATCCTGATTTGAGTGAAATAGGTTCTAATATCACACCTAGATCTGACTCAAGAGCGGTTGTAAATAATATCACCTTTCCACTATTAGTTCATATCGGGGGTGGAGGTGAGACCCAATACTATTCTGCAGTTATACCTGCAATGAAAAGATTGAATATTTCCCCCCCAATTCTTATTCGTTCAAATAGAATTTATTATAATACGCCATGGGGTGAAAAAACAGTGCATACAGAAAATCCCATGCTAGAAAACACAGTGTATTCTATTTTCACGGATTTCAACAAAGCTCAAAACGAAAATAACATTCGAGAAACACTAGAAAAAATGAGAACCTTGCTTCAATCAAAATATCGAAAAGAAATTGATAAGTTAAACAGGCAGCAAACAGAGCTTGAAATTCATCCTCAGAATCGTAATTTAAGAAAAGAAATGAAGAGAACTGAATTGATGTTATCCCACAACTTTGGGAGGTTTTCTCCAGGAAAAGATGCACAAGAAGTCTCCTGGAACTGGTTAGATTTAGCTGTTCTGACAGGGATTCATGGTATTTGTGATATTTTTCAGCGACAGCTCAAAGAAGAAGCTTACCCTGGTTACACTTGGTATATTACAGCGGGGAAATTTTCGTGATTCACTTCTCTTTTTGAAGCAAATTCCCAAGCCTTTGCATACCCTCTGCAATGATTTGGGGGGTTGTGAAAGAAAAACTTAATCTCATCCCATTGGTTTTTATTCGATTTCCATGTAGTTCAGAATCATCTTTACTTATCGAATGGCCTCTAATTGGGTAAAAGGCTTGACCTGGAACATAAAGAACATCATTTGGAATAGCAACATTTTGGAGAAATTTTGAAGAGTCAAAATCTCCGTTTTCCATCTGGAACCAAAAGAAGAAGCCACCGGTAGGATTAGTACGCAGTCCTTGGCTAGGAAAATGTTCATCGATCGTTTTTTGCATCATGTCTCGTCGTTCTTTATACACCTTAAGATTAGCACCTAAAACTTGATCAATATATTTTGAATAATAAATTTCAAGGATTTTTTGATTCAAAGTTGAAGTGCAAAGGTCGAGATACCCTTTGTCTTTAATCATAGGATTCATAATAACTTCAGGAAGAACAGAATATCCAAGGCGAAGAACAGCAGCTTCTTTACTACTTGTACGTAGATAAGCTACCCATTTGTTTTCAGTATCATATTTTTTTATTGGAGGAGGAGTTTTAGAAAACTGAATTTCCCGATAAGCAGAGTCTTCGATAAGCAGCATCTCATGTTGCGTTATTAATTCAAAGAGTTTTTTGCGTCTTTTTTCAGGGAGCGTTGTACCTTTTGGATTATCGGAATCAGGAACAACATAAATTGCCTTAGGAGTTTGATTTAATTCTCTTTGACTTATTTCAATTCCTCGTTCTACATATTCAGGAATAATGCCATCCATATCAGTTGGTACTGTAAGTACTTCCCCTCCAAGCTTAGTAACTGGAACAACAAACCCTAGGTATGAGGGACGAGCCATAATAACAACATCTTTAGGTCTTAACAAGACATCTAGCAAACCATAAAGCATTTGTTGAGATCCCGTAGAAATTAACATATCATCTTTTCCATTGGGAAGAACAACTCCATCTTTTTCCTTTACTCTCTGGCCTAAAGTTTCTTTCAGAGAAGCTATTCCACTAGTTGGCCCATAATTCAACGTATCAATGCCATCGGTTTCTAATTCATCCGCAATTTGGTAAAGAATTTTCTTGAAAGTCTCGATAGGGAGACTCCCAGGTTTTCCGCCACCGAAGTAGTACTTAACCCGTGTGAGGAGAAGGCGGCGGATTTCACTTTCAGGGACGAATTCAGTCCATTCTGCTAGTTGATCAAAGTAAGGGGGACTCATCAGAGTTACTTCCTCTTCATACTTGTGATTCGAATGAAAAAGTTTCTTTGCATGATGATTTTATATGTAATTTATAACACTAACCCAGCTTATTCACATGGGTATATGCTTTTTTCTTCCTCTTTATTTCAGATTATTAATCTACGTATGTAAATCTTTGTATTTTGTGAGAAATGTGAAATTCAGAACTTAAAACATGGAAATTACTATAGTAGTCACATTACATCAACTGTATCAATACCAAACATGTATAAACAATTCTTGATAACTTCTCTGAAGCAAGCAACAAGTAAAAGCCTAGATTTTTGAATTTCTTTGTCTGATTCACCAATAACTTGGTATTTTTCATAAAATAAATTAAATGAAGAAGCTAATCTGTGAGCATATTCCGCTAGGATGTGAGGAGAATATGATATGGCAGCTCGCTCCAGATCATCAGGATAGTCTTTGAATAGTCTAATAAGTGCGATTTCTTCAGGTTTATTAAGTAAACTAAAATTCACATCCAAGGATGGTTTACTCTTAATTTTCTGAAGAATTCGATTTGCTCTTACAAAAGAATATTGCAAGTACGGTCCTGTTTTACCGTATAATGAAATTGATTCCTCAGGATAAAAGACAAAATCTTTTGATGCAACGAATTTGAGTAAAAAATATTTTATCGCAGCTAAAGCAATTTTTTCTGCAGTTATATCAATTTCTGATTTAGGAAGTTTCTGTCTTGAAAGAATTTCTGATTTAGCCATTTCGATAAGATCATCTATAATCTCATCAGCGTCCACTACTGTTCCTTCTCTTGATTTCATTTTTCCTTCTGGTAAGAAAATCATCCCATGACTTAGGTGGTAACAACCGTCAGCAAATTCGAATCTCATTAGTTTTAAGATCTTAAACAGGACACTCAAATGATAATTTTGTTCACTCCCAATGACATAAATTGATTTGAAATAATTAAAATCCTCATGTTTTTTCTTAGCAAGGTATATGTCTTGTGTTATGTAAACAGAAGTTCCATCAGCTCTAAGCAACACTTTTGAACCTAATGGTTCACCAAGGTCAACTACAACATTTCCGACTTCATCTTTATAAAATAGATTGGATTCTAACCCTCCTAAAATAATATCTTTTCCTTTTTCCCATAATTCGCTCTCGTGATAGGTTTTATCAAAGTTGATCCCAAATCTTGAAAAAGTTTGATTGAAACCATTTGTCGCCCACCTTGTCATTTTCTCCCATAGAGCTATTGTTTTGGTGTCTTTTGATTCCCATAATTTTAATAATTCTTGAGCTTCCTGTTCAAGGTTTGTATCTTCTTTTGCTTTCTTTGAGAATAAAACATAAAAATCTCCGACAAAATGATCCTCTTTTTTATCAGGAATGCGATTATTTCCCCATTTTTGATACGCTAACATTGATTTACAAATATGAATCCCCCGATCATTAAGTAAATTCGCCCTTACAACATTGAATCCTTGACTCTCGAAAATTCTAGAAGTAGATTCCCCAAGTGCCATGTTTCGAAGATGACCTAAATGTAATTGTTTATTAGTATTAGGAGATGGAAATTCTATTAGTACTGTGTTCTGATTAGATTCTTTGAACCCATATTTTGATTTCTCCTTCCAGATTTGTACCAAGGTTTTTTCAGCTAATTTTGTGATATCAAAGGAAAAATTAACAAATGGGCCCACAGCTTTAACTTCTCTGATAATTGAATCAGCTGGAATTTTTATTTTCATCTCTAGATCTTTAGCAATGAGTTGAGGTGATTTTTTAAACTCTTTACTTAATTTGAAACAAGGAAAAGAAATATCACCAAATTTCACATCGGGAGGAATATTTAATAATTCAGAAATCTCATTTTGAGACAAGCTCAAAACCTGTTTTAATAATTGGATCACCACAGATTCATATTGCATTTATACCTAATCCCAAGCATTTATTAGCCAATTAACTCTCTAAACTTTCTTAATTTCACCAAGATTTGCGTAACCAAGCTTCTTTCATTTCCTTAAATAGTCTTTATTCAATTCTGGAAGAGTCAAGACCTGACTTGACAAGTAATAATTCTTATCTTAAGAAATTTTACCCCAAAAAAGGTAATAGTATGAGATTTTCAGGCTTAAGCAATAAGATTATATTCT
>JBHLPQ010000266.1:0-4332 GCA_048939265.1 Promethearchaeota archaeon | reverse complement strand
GTTATAGTTATTTAAGAATCCAATTTTTCTATCTTAAAACAAACTGGACGGATTCCATCAGGACAGGCAGCAAAAATTGTATTTTTACCTGTCCAATCTGGATAACCATTGCCATTTCGGAGCATCCATAACTCTTTAAAAATTCCATACCAAGCATGGGGACAAAATCCCTTGGGTATAGTTAACATCTCATCAACCATGAAAACTTGACTTTCTTCGACAAATCCACACTTTGGAATTGGTTCTCCTGATTCTCGAATAAAATCTTCTCCAATCACATCTTTTGGTTCAAATACTTTAACAACAGTAATCCGATAACTTGTCATAAAATTCCGACTCCTAATTCCAAGACTTACTTTCCTAGAATTCTTTCATGAAATTAGAACAATCGATTTAATATATTCATCTAATTTGGCAATTCTAAATTAATGTTTATTCAAATTTCCTTCTAGATCCAAATCTGATGAGTACAACAAGTCCCAGAACAACAATCAAGGAATCCAAACCTGGAATGGAAGAAGATGGTGCCTCCGCAACAAACTCAACAATCTGAAAGCTTCTACTAGTGTCATGATCAGTAATGTAGACATATTTGCCATCATACAAACAATTTGTAGGGAATGATTCTTTATAAAGAGCTAATTCGCACGGTTTTGTTGGGTCAGAAACATTGACAAAGCTGACCCCACGTTCCATTTTAGCAATAGCTAGAAACTTATTATCACCGGATACTGCTCTTGATCTAGGAGGATCACTCGCATCAGGGGTTTCACCAAGAGAACTAATGACTCTAGGATTGAAAGGATCTGAAACATTTAGGATTATGACCCCAAAAAAATAGTTTGACACATACAAGATATCTTCGTGAATATCTAGATCAAATACACCACGATCCATATTTAAAGAAGCTATTTTATATGGAGCGGATCGATTTGAAATATTTAGAATTGTGATACCACTTTCAGTGTTTGTGTAGAATAATACATCATCTCTAATCGCCATCCCTGCATTGCTATACCCAGTGTTATACTCTCCAATTAAAACGGGATTAGTAGGATCTTGAACATTGAAAATCATCAGATCTAACACATTACTGAGAACATAAAGATAATTATCTACGAGTGCGAGCTTTATCATTAAGTCATCAAAATTCTCCCAGTCTAAATCTGGGAAATACCTGCCAATGATATAAGGATTTTCAGGATTACTGACATTTGCGATAAGGAACTCATGAGATGCCATATTAACGATATAAGCTAATTCATCTCTTACAACAGCTACTGGACTAAAGCCTTCCATATTGATTTCAGAGATTTTTTCAGGGATAGAAGGATTACTGATGTCAATAATTACTAGTGCTTCGTTTGTTGTTACATAGGCATAATCACTTTCAACAAAAACTTCATGGGTCACGCCAATTCGAATCTCACCAATTAGATGAGGGGAATATGTTGTTTGTGACTTATTCTGTGATTCTAGTGATTTTGAGCCTGAGGACATCTCTCCTATTTGATTCATATAAGCAAATATCAGAAGTAAAAATAATAATAAACATTTGAAGAAATTAAGTTGGTTTTTCATGTTCATGCCTCACTTTCTATATCTACAGAGTTTTAAAATGATATTTCACACTCCTAGATCAATCAAAGTTAACTGGAATAATACTGATTAACGAAATCGTTCTCTTAGCTCATAAGATATTTAGATATTTTTTAGTGCAATAAATGTACACTTAACGGAATTCTACTAAGAAAAATCTTAAAGCTCAAACACACTTTTCAGAAAAAGAAGGAAGAGATGCGCAAACATCGTTATTATTCTTTTCTCTTCCTAAAAGAGATCAAGATTATTGCCCCAAAAATCACCGCCATCTCAATACTAGTCTTAGAATTGGTTATTGGTTCTGCGGGATAATCTTGCATGTATTTGGTATGGTCGAATCTTAGAAAGAAGCCATCATTCGAAGCATTCTTAGTCACTTGATATGCCTCGTTAGAAGTTGGAAAATCATTAGATGCTGTATGCCCGACTATATATACCTCGTTGGCAAAGAGCTCCATATTCCAAACATGATCACCCTGACTGCCTCCGAAGAATGTTCCAAAGTATGGTGTTCCTTCTGGTGTTAGTGCTAACAAGACTACATCAGAGGATCCCATTGTCTCGCTTTGAATCGCATTAGTAGATACTGGAAAATCATTCGTTGGGGCATCTCCGCAGGTGAAGATGTTATTTTGCTCATCTGTATCCACAAAATGTAGTGTATCCCACTCTGGCCCTCCAA
Source organism: Promethearchaeota archaeon (assembly GCA_048939265.1). GTDB lineage: Archaea > Asgardarchaeota > Heimdallarchaeia > Hodarchaeales > Hodarchaeaceae > Hodarchaeum. The sequence goes on along the minus strand of JBHLPQ010000266.1, from coordinate 2,048 downwards.
AATAGCTGGAAAAGACCACTTCCCCATTCAGATTCATTTTGGTAACAAATGCATCCACACCATTCACCTCATTTTCTCCACCAGCATATTTTGATTGCCAAGCGTTTCGAGTGGGAAAATCGGTTGACCACGTTCTTCCACTAAAAATCATGTTGTTTTTCATATCGAAAGTACATCCAAAACAATCATCCACTGCTGATCCTCCAAAATAGGTACAATATTCGATCTCCATGACATTCGAGAATGTAGCGATGAAGAAATCTCGTCCTGGCCCAGAAATTTCGGTAGAATATGCATTCTCTGTGAATGGGAGATTTACACTATCAGAATACCCGTTCACGATGTAGTGTCCATCCTTACTACTATAGATTTCACCAATAACATCTATCCCAGATCCCCCGAAAAAGCTTGAATATAATAGTGAGCCATTGGTCAAGAGTTGGACAATTGTTCCGTCAATAGCCCCTCCAAAAATTGTTTGCTCTGCATTGTTTGTAATCGGAAAAGTTGACATAGATGTACTCCCAGTTACTGTCAAAATGTCAGAGTACATTACAGAGCCCTCCAAGTTTTCTTCACCCGCGGTTCCAATACACATTGAAAACACAAGTGTTCCATCAGGGTCGAATTTCGTTACAAACCCATCTGATCCTCCATGTGAGTTATTTAACCCAGTCACAGGAAAATCGACCGAATTTGTTATTCCTACAACGTAAATATTATCTTCACTATCCACATGAATCCCCATTCCACCATCATTTCTTGAGCCTCCAAGATAACTTGACCAGATCAAATCACCTGTTGGACTAAATTTCGAGATAAATGCATCACCACTCACCGTGTGAATATCTTGGGTTCCCCCAGCAAATGTTGACTGAAAGGCATCATTTTTCACTGGAAAGTTCTCCGACATAGTATCTCCTGTCACTAATATATTTCCGTCTGAATCAACAGCCATATCCCGGATCAGATCATCTCTTGATCCCCCTAAGTAGCTGCAGAGGATATAATCATCTAGGTTTACCGAATCAGTCATCGTTCCTACAGTTAAACTAACATTAAGAGTCGTGATACCTAACATTGACATCAATATTATTGTCATGATTAAGTTTTTCTTCATTCTAATATCTCCTGAGTGCGAGATCATTAAACTTGCATGATCTGCTTCAGAGAGAATTCTGGGTATGGACTAAATAAAAGAGAATACTAGTTTCCAAACAGAAACTTTCATGTAATTGGGAGAAGAAATTTTCTTCATTTCAACCGGTCAATAGCAATTTTAAGAGCTATATCTAAATTCAACAGTAAACGAAATCCCTTTTTTGTTATCACAAAATTTTTAAAACGGGCATCATGCAACATTTGGGGTGTTAGATAAGTTTCTACGTAACCAGCCGTCTCTAATTTCTTTATTTCCTTAGAGAGTGTTGGTAGAGGTATATTTAGATTTTTAGATACTTTTGTAGCGGTAGTAGCATGTGGCCCTAGATATGCCATTTCTATTAGGGTCAGAACCGTTCTTCCCTTCATTCTATGCTGTAAATCATGACGAAGATCGAGAGGAAAGACATCAGCAATAGAAGCTGATAATGATACTGGTTTTATCTCAGTTACCTGGGGTATATCTTCGATAAATTCGCTTTTAATGTTATCCAGTCCTATAATTATCTTATGGCTTAATGCTGTTAACCACGCATGTTTTTCTGACTGTATTTTCTCTAAAATTGTTGTTTGCTGAACTATCGGACGATATTTCCAGATACCTACACCTAATACGATAATTGAGGCTAAAATGAGAAGATATACTGTAGGATTGATTGGATTGGTTGATATTCTATTATCTATTGAAAACCTTCCAGAGACTACTTGAAAATCTTCAAAACTCTTACTCTGAAAAATGACTTGAATTCTGCATTGAGTGTTATACTCCTCATATAATGTGGTATTCCATGCATAATAGGGATTAAAGGTGTAAACCGCTAATACAATCCAATTATTCCCATCATTGGGAGAATAATATACCTGATACAAAGTTGAATCATCTATAT
>JBHLPQ010000265.1:0-4352 GCA_048939265.1 Promethearchaeota archaeon | reverse complement strand
ATTAGACATGCCAAAAATTGGAATCTTTGCACAACGTGCAAAACACAGACCAAATCCTATTGGTATAACAGTTGTTTCAGTTATTTCTATCATAAAAAATATTCTGAGGGTTAAAGGATTAGATGCGATAGATGGAACACCTGTTTTGGATATTAAACCATATTTTCCCATATTTGACTGTATTAATACGGCAAAAACGCCGAAATGGGTGAATGAATTGATGTTGAATTATTTTTAGGTGGGACTTTAGTTCTCTATAATTAAATTATTTGATTTTCTTAAAAATAAAAAAGATATAAATCCGCATAAAGAGAAGAAGATCGCAAAACAAAAGATTAACGTATATTGATTTGGATCAACTCCCCGTAAAAAGCCATCTATAGAAGGACCTAAAGCACCTACGAAGTTTGCTACTAACATAACCCACCCAAAAGCTCTTCCTCTTTTTACTGAATTCTTCGCAACCAGACTATTTGTAGACGGCCAAAATAATGCATTCATCACTCCTAGTAAGATGTAAAATACTAGAAGTACTATATTATCAGTGAAAATAAAAATTCCAATCAAAATAATTGCCTGGAAAGCAGCAGTGAAAGAAAGAACGGCTTTCTCACCGTACTTGTCTCCAAATATTCCACCAACCACCTGACCAGTGGATCCGATAAGCGCAGACAAGCCAATGTATAAAGCAGCAATTGAAATTTCAAAGTTTTTGACCTCTGAAAGAAAAGGCGCAAGAATGAAATTGATCATTCCTCGAGTTAAGGACATTGCTATAATGAATATGAAAGTTAAGAATAATATTGAATATTGCAAATTATTTGAGAATCTTTCTTCCTGATCCCTTGATATTTGCTCTTGCTGGATAGAGGACGGAGTAGAATTATCAGAATGAGGTTCATGCCTTCCAATGAGAACCCAAAATGCAATAGCGAAAAGAGTGAGAGGAATAGCCCAAATCAAATAGATTGTACGCCATGATAATATATCAATCAAGAAAAATACTGATATTGGTCCAATTGAAGATCCAACACTACCTCCAACTCCATGTGCTGCTAGAATTCTCACATAGTTTGATGAACATGTATGTGTCTCTGGATCTTCAAAAACTATTGAGATCCACGACAAACCAGCAGGATGATAAAGCGCAAGACTTAATCCCATTAAAGCTACCCCTAGGAGCATAGCTAAATAAGAATCGCCTAATAAACCAACAATAAAAGCGCCAAAGGCAGCAAAGATTAAACTGATTAACATTAATGTCCCTTTACGATAATTATCAGCTAATTTTCCAAAGAGAGGTGAGGGAAGGCCTGCTGCCAAAGTACCTACTGTTCCCAATGATCCCAGCCCAATCCAACGTAAATCTCCCAAATTTGGGAAGAGATTATCCCCTACACGAAGTAATATCACAGGGAATATGAAAAAGGGAATTTCAACACTACAATGAATTAAGATCGCAGAAATAAGACTAATTTTTGGTGTTATGATCTTTATCGCCAAAATATATGCCATTCCTTGAATTAATCGAAAATCAAATCCAATTAGGCAAGAATTTAATCCTTTTATTAATTTTCACACAACTCTATATAAAACAAACAGGAGAAATCGCACTAACTAAAAAAAACTACCCCTAAGATTAATATTTGGGAGAACATTACTAAGTGCAATATGTCGTTTTTAAGTATCAGATTGATTTTCTATATTCTGTTCATCAACTTCATAATTAACAATAGCTACTCCTATTGCACAAAAAATTCCTCCTACAAGAGTAAAAAACGAGAATTCATTTAAAAAGATTAATGCGAAGATGAGGGAAACGAGAGGGATGAGGAATTGAATGTTTCCTGCACGAGTGGCTCCATACTTTTGAACTAGTTGTAAATAAAGCGTAAAAGCGATGGCAGCGGCACCAACGCCAATCACAACAATCCCCCAAATACTTTCGATAGTATAACTTTCTATTGAAGGAGGAGGTTCTGTTAATGTGGAAATTATTAGTAGAATAATCGCAGCTACAAAAAGATTTAGAGTAGTAACCTCTTGGGACTGACTGTCCTGGAAATAACGTTTTAATGATAATGAATATCCCGCCCAAGCCACTCCCGAAAGAAATCCTAGGCAGTATCCGAGAATATAATCAATAGTAATTCCCGAATTTGATTCTAAAGAGGCTAAAAAGAATGTTTCAGAATCCACGCGCATAATATGAACTGGAGTAGAAAGGACAAAACCTAAGGTTTTTTTTATTGTGTACCTTTCATCCATGAAGAGTAAGGGGGCAATTAAATAAATTAAGCTAGGATTGAAATTAAGTAAAACGGATGAGCTAGCTCCAAGAATAAACAGAACTGAAAAGTTCTGTCCAATTATCATCAAGACCAACCAAGCTGCACAAAATGAGATCTGTTTGAAATGAGTTCTAATGAGATCTTTCATGTTCCCAAGCCTTTTTTGATATCCTATGATTACGAATAGCGCAAAAAATCCAAAAAAATATCGAAGGAAACCAAAATAGAAGCCTGGAAAAGCATTCGTTGACCCTACCCATCGTTTTGAGACTAGTGGAGGAGTTGCCCATAATAATATAATTATACACGCTTTTAAGAGGAAATCTAGATCTGGATTCTTATTTAGATCATGCATCAGCCCTGAACTCGTTAGCGAAAGTAAGAATAAAGTATTACATCTTTGTCTAAATATTCTTTACGTAAGTATCCTTCAGGGATGAATTCAAAACGAGCCACTAGCTTACGCATAGGTACATTCCAAGGTCTTATAAATACCTTGACTTTTTTCCACTCATTTTCTCTTGCTATGTCTAAACAAGCTTTCATTAACCTTGTCCCAATTCCATTACGACGATATCCTGGATCCACTCCTAGCATGTGAATTTCTGCTGGATGGGCAACTGTTTCTGCTTGAATTAAGGCAAAAGCAATAAGTTTATTATCCTCCTCTTCTACTAAAAGAATAAATTCTTCCTTTTCAACTCTTGAAGTGATAAGAGAAAATGTAGGTAGCTCCATTCCTAATTCTTCTATTTCGTCTTTAAAGCAGATGTTCATTAATTCCATGACTTTGGAGATGTCTTCTTGCTTAGTAGTTCGCATAATGATCAATATCTATTCTTCTTGTTAAACTGTTAAATATTTTTAGAAAATCTAAATCCTTAAATTTTATGAAAAAAAGTAGTTCAGCTAAAGATCCACCTTTGCGATTTCCTGTATAGTAATAAATATAATAGTAGGATAAGGAATAAGGAAATAATAAATTCTATACTTATAATTTGGAAAAAGACTTCTACAGGGTTAGGAAAATATAATATGCAATGTCAAAAATGTGGTACCATAAATCCTAATAGTGCTAGATATTGTTTTGAATGTGGTACCCCATTATCTGAGGTTTTGAAATCAAAACTTCCGGATATTGAAGCTTTTATATTCTGTCCCAGGTGTTCTGTATCCAATCCTAAGAATGGACGATTTTGTTTTGAGTGTGGGAGCCCCCTTGGAGACACTATTCATCCTCAACCCCTCCAATGTCCGACTTGTGGTATTTCAGTTGATTCTTCACGTCTTTTCTGTCCGAATTGTGGTCAGTCTTTAATTAAACAACCTTTGGACATAAAACAAGAGCAGGTTTCTGTCTCAAAGATAGAAACTCGTATAGAATGTCCAGCTTGTGGTCAACTAACAACAGGAGATTACTGCAGAAGCTGTGGGTATATCATAACGAGTCAGCGAAAACGACCAATCGAATGGTGGTATTGTGACCGAGATTCAGCGATAATGACAGAAATTAATCCAAACTCACAAATTCTTGTTTCTCGTAGTGCCCTTAACGAATCTTTAGCTGAAGCAATCAATAATAACTTACTTCAACATCAAGATCGGGAGAAAGCCCGCGCTTTAGCCCTACAGTTATTTGAAAACAATACAGAAACTAAATTTGAAGTTCTATCACTGGTTCGTTGTCCTGTTTGCAGTCATCAATCATTAGCACCAGCCACACAACGACCTCGTCAAGTAGGGATTCGTTACACTCAAGTAATTGCTTTAAATGTTAGTGCAATGCTGCATAGTGGTATTTTTTATTTAAAAAAATACCCACAATTTTTGTTTATTGTTTTAAGTGCTTTCTTATTTGATGTAGGAGTGCTTCTCTTTGGATTTAGTACTATCTCCGCCTCCACAAGCTCATTGTTTTCTTTTTTCGGTGTACCCCTTACAGGTACTCCTCCTACAGGAACTCCTATAATTGTGGATGGCTACTCCTATGTTCTCATTCTACTTTTATCTTTAATTATATCCTATCCAGTTAATATCCTCATCCAGTGTTGGTATTACGCC
>JBHLPQ010000264.1:0-4369 GCA_048939265.1 Promethearchaeota archaeon | reverse complement strand
GCAGGGGTGGTGAACAGTAGATAGTTGGTCGTTCCTGGTTGATCTTCATTAGAAATCCATGCAACGGATATTGTATACGTCCCCTCGGCAAGGCTATCGGTCATATAGTTGATATAGAAGGACGATGAGAACTCGCGATGATCAGGGTAAGTACCCATTTCATAATAAGCGATTCTAAGAGTTCTATTACCCGCACCTTCCACAATCAAGGCGATGTTAAAGCTTAGACGGTCAGAATCGAGAGAGTTAGAAACACCTAAAACATAGACGCCAGAAAAAACTGCAGCAATCTTAGAATCACTCTGAATTGTGATTTCCAGTTCAGTATCAGGTACCGGAATATAGGATCCAGTATCCGAATCTAGTATTTGGGCAGTGGTTGAGAATTCCTCGTACAAGGATTGAATTACAATCCCTTTGACTTCATCTTGAAGATCGGAAATATCTGTTTGAGCTTGTTCCAAATCATCTTGAAGATTTGAAATATCTGATTGAAGATCAGAGTCATCAGTACCAGTTTGGATAGCTGGATAGAGTTGGGGTAAAACAAACAGAGTTATCACGCCCATTGCTATAAATGATATAGCAATACTACCAATTAATTCTTTCCCAGACATTTTAATCAAACCATATTCTGATCAATAATAGAAGAGAAAATTATTTCTGTGAGGGTATAATAAAAACGCCTTATTTTTAAGTATTTTTATTTAAATCTATTTTCTCACAAAATTATTGATATACAACTGAATTCATAACTCTAAAATATAGTTTTTATTCTCTAGAGGTACCCCTGTGATTATTGTTTGTACGGAATATCTTGATGTTAGTCTTTCGGAATAGAAATCGTGAATTTTGATCCATGACCTAAACCTTTGCTATGTGCAGTAATAGTTCCACCATGTGCATTCATAATTTCACGACACAGGAAGAGACCAATTCCAGTCCCAGCTGCTGAAAACTCGGTTTCTACAGATACAAATTGCTTGAAAATTTTCGTTAAATTCATAGGATCAATACCAGCACCATTATCGCTAATGATGATTTCTATATCAGTTACAGACCCTTTTACAGTCATTTTGATCTTTCTTCGGTCTGGATGAGTATTTTTAACTGCATTATTTAGAATATTATCAATCACCTGTTGGATACTCTCTTTATCAATTTTTACTCTGACAGATTCGTCAATAAACGAAATAAATGTAATTTTCTTCCCTAATAAATGTTGATAAGCTTCAATAGCTTCATTAAGAAAGCCAAGAAGACCAACATCAACTTTGGTAACTCCTAATAAACCCCGCTCGTACTTAGAAATCATCGTCACATTTTGTGTTAGTCTTTCTAGACGGTCAATATTATTTGTCATTACCTTGAAAATTCTTTCAATCTGATCGCTATCGAGACCCCCAAAATGCTGCTTGAGAAAATCAAGGTAACCAGATAATACAGTTATGGGTGTTCGTAACTCATGACTTGTCATCCAAACAAAATTGTCTCGCTGTTTTTCCAGTTCATTTCGCATTAATTCAGCTTTTTTTCGATTAGTTATGTCACTCGTGATCATCCCTACTCCATTACCCACTTTAAACGCTTTTACAGAATAAAATTTGTCTCCAAATTTCGGGTGAGGGGTGATACTTTCAACTATAAAGGGTTTTCCTGTTTTTATGACTTCTAAGTATTGATCATACCTCCCAGAAGCTTCAAGATCAGGGATGAGTTCAGTTATGTGTTTTCCTATTAAATCTTCTTTTTTTGTAGCCTCTGGAAATTCTTCAACAACTTTCTGATTACATTCTATCAAATGAAAGTCTGAATCCCATAATTCGATGGCATCTGTTGCAGAGTCCATAAAAGCTCTTAATCTCTCTTCTGATTCTCTAAAACGCTTTTCACTCTGACGAAGTTCCTCCTCTGCCTCTTTTTTATCAGTGATATCTTCTACTGAACCCTCATAAAAAAGAATGTTTCCTGCATCATCCGTGACAGCTTTCGCGTTCTCTCGTACCCACATGAATGTGTTATCTTTCTTTTTCCAGCGCGTTTCTAATCCCCTTATTGAACCGTTGGTATCTAAACGTCGCTTAAATTCAGATCGTGGATAGGATGGATGAAAGCGTTCTGATTCTTTCTCCAGGTTTAATGTTTTTAGCTCCTCTAAAGACTTGTACCCCAGGATATCCACTAAGTATGGATTAGCTTCTAATATTTGACCATCAGGGGTAGTACGATAAAGTCCGATTGGTACTTCTTGATATAATGTCTGATACCTTTGAGTAATTTCGTAATCGGATTTCTGTTGTTTTATCGTGCGTTTTATGATAGTCTTAACATCTGGAGGAACATCGTCTCTCTCTAATAATGGCTCTAAAGAAAGTGAATTTTCCATATGTTACAAATACATCACTATATTAAAAATATTCAGGTTTGGATTACTTTTTGTTTATGACTTATTCATAATTCAAGTACCTAACTAGCGGATGGAATGTTTAGATTTTCTTTTAAATTTCTGAATCAGCAAAAACATTAGGGGTCAAGTATTATGACGATGGATAAAGCAAGTTATTTACCGAGAAAAATCAGTTTTAATGTACCAACTTATTTAAGTTCTTTTCCTGACTTGAAAAAACTGGATTTAACTCCAACAGAACAAAAATTATATCTTCAGCTGTCTCTTGAATATCAAATTATATTGGATAGCGCACCAAGCTTTCAGATGGGCGCTTTCAAATGGAACACGGTTCTTCCCCAACGTTTAGAGATGTATGGTATAACGTCTGAAGAATGGGAGAGAATTTCTGGTATTGGTGATGATAATGATGAGATTCAAGATCAGTTACAACAACTGATTGAAAAGCTGGAGAAAACGACTTAATAACTAAGAATTATCAAAATCTAAAGGTAGAGTAACAATAAAATTCGTTCCTATTCCTAGAGCACTTTTTGCCTCAATAGTTCCCCCCATTTTCTTTAAGAATTGATAACAGATTAAAAGCCCTAGACCTGCTCCTTGTTCCTCCTTTGTACCCTTTCTTTTCCTCGCAAAATTGAATGTAAATAGTTCTTTTAGATTCTTTTCGTCTATTCCTTCTCCTGTATCTTTAATGGAGATCTTAACCGTGAATTGATGTATTCTCCCACTTACGATTACTTCTCCGCCTTTTTCCGTGAACTTGATGGCATTAGAAATGAGATTTCGCAAGATTGTCTTCAAAGCATTCTTATCGACTTGAATCGCGAAATTTTTTGAGATTAAATTCTTTAATGATATCCCTTTAGCTGAGGCTCTATCAAATGAAATATTAAAGATTTCGTCAACAATTACCTTTAAATTGACCATTTCAGGCTCTAAGACGAATTTCTCTCTTTGAATGGATGACCAAGTAAATAGGTTATCGAGTAGCTCGTAAACGCTTTTTGAACTTTGGTGTAGTCGTGAAAGGTGTTCTTTCACGTCTTTGTGGTTTAAATCATCGAAATGTTGGTCTAGGAACTCTAAAAAAGAAGTAAGTGTAGAAACTGGACCAATTACATCATGTGCAATGATTGAGAAAAAGAAATTTGTAGAATTATAGGCTTCTTGGAGTTTGGAAAAAGTGAGGCTATTTTTCACAGCTAATCCGACTTTCTCGCCAATCATTTCCAGATAATGAATCAGATCCTCCGTGAATGTCCCAATCCTCCTATCATTAAGTTGGATAAGTCCGAGGTTTTCTCCCTTCGCTTTAATAGGAATCAGGGCGACTGATTCATATCCCTGAGAATTGCAAAAATTCCTTGTTTTGCCTTGTCTGTCATCAGTAGTAGTGGATGATAATAATTTTGTAGTATTATTTGTCCAAAAACTCCCCTTCTCTGTGAAAAACGGTTGTTGAGCATCAAATCGGCCTCTAATAACATTCCCACACATACATTCGAGTAAATATCCTCTTCCGTCGGGATTTTTTAACCTCTTTCCTTTTTCGTCTTTTGCGCAGAGACTATTTTCCTTTTGAATGAATTTCTGGGAGAAACCCTCGTGAACATAATAGGGATAATCTCCCTCATCATGTAATCGGATACTAATAGCGTTAATCCCAGTAAGTTTCTTTAAATGCGTAATGATAATCTGTAATGTTGGTTTCAAGTCTGTAAAATTATTTAATTCAGAACAGATCGTTTTGGCAATTCTCTCTCTCTCATAAGGAGATTCAGATTTAAATACTTGACTTGTACTATTCGAATTGTCCATCAATTCACTTGCCGTTAGTATAATACGATCCTCCTTTTTAAAAATACGGAAATAATAATCTGTCAATATTTAAAATTAAAGAAGAAAAAATTGTTATTTACGAATTTTGAGTTAATAAACAGTAGGAGGTAATATGAATGA
>JBHLPQ010000263.1:0-4386 GCA_048939265.1 Promethearchaeota archaeon | reverse complement strand
GCAAATTTCGCCATTTTAGTCATTGATGTCCGTAGGGGCATCCAACCTCAAACTGTAGAATCTTTACGGATTTTAGTTCAACAAAAAGTGCCATTTCTGATAGCAGCGAATAAAATTGATCGTCTTCCTGGTTGGAAAAGTTTCGCTGACATCACTTTACTAAAGTCATTGTCAAAGCAATCTAAGGGTACTTTAGAAGCTCTTCAATCTGTTATTTACGATGCCATGTCTGAATTGAGCCATTATAAACTTGAAACAGATCGTTTTGACAGAATAAAGAATTTTGCTAAGAAAATTGCAATAATTCCTACTTCTGCGATAACTGGAGAGGGTATTCCTGAAATGTTCTTGGTTTTAGCAAGCCTTACGGAACAATACTTGAAAAAACAATTAGAATTACATTTAGATAAGGGAAAAGGAGTTGTTCTAGAAGTGAAAAAAGAAGTAGGATTGGGGACGACTCTAGATGTCATTCTTTTTGATGGAACGATTAAACAAAATTCCCGTATTGTATTAGCTGGTATTAATGGTCCTATTACGACATATGTTCGTGCTGTGTTATTACCTAAGGAATTAGATGAGATCCGTGATCCACGTAAAAGATTTGACAGTGTTGAGGAAGCTACAGCTGCAGTTGGTGTTAAATTGTCTGCTCCTAACATTGATGACGCTATTGCAGGATCTTCAATATATGTAGTGGATGAAAACGATGTGGAGGAAGCGATAAGAAAAATTGAAGAGGAATTAGCAAACATTCTGGTTGAAACGGATGAAGCTGGTGTTATTGTCAAAGCTGACACTTTAGGTTCTTTAGAGGCTCTGGTTAACTTTCTAAGGGACTCAAACATCCAGATTCGATTTGCTGCAGTCGGAGATGTAACAAAAAAAGACGTTTATCAAGCATCTTTGTCAAAAGAAAAAAATGAGTTTTATGGCATCATACTGGGCTTTCGGGTCAAAGCTCTCTCTGATGCCCAAGATGAAGCTAATAAATCACAAATTCCAATCATTCAGGATGATATTATTTACCGTCTAGCAGAAGAGTACGAAGCATATCAATATGAAGTTCAACAACGTATTGAAGCAGAAGCATTGAAGGATATTGTCCGGCCTAGTAAAATAAGAGTCCTTCCTTATGTTTTTAGACAAAGTAAGCCTTGTATCATTGGAGTAGAAGTATTAGCAGGAATATTAACCCCCCAACTTAACCTCATCGATCGGGAGAATAAAAAAATCGGATTTCTATTACAGATACAAGAAAGTGGGGAAAATATTTCTCAAGCTAAAGTATCTGATCAGGTTGCGGTCGCTATTCGGGGTCCAACAGCAGGAAGACAAATTAAGGAAGGAGATGAGTTATGGATAGACGTTCCTGAGTCTGATGCGAGGAAGATTATTGAAGAGAAGATTTTAAGTGGTACAGAAATGGATGCTCTTACTGAGCTTATCGAAATCAAACGACGAACAGTCAACAAATATTGGGCATTATAACAAGTCGATAATTATATTCCTGTGATACAATCAAGAAGGAACCAACAGCTTTCATACAATTTCAGGGAATTTAGGGGGGTATGTCTAAGGAAGATGTCAGTTTTTTCTTTCATCAATATTAGTCTAAATGTTTCTACTGATTTTTCTCATATAGAAAAAACATAAGAAAATTCACTTGAGATTTATAATAACTATTAAGAATAGAAAGAGATTTGACACGATATGACACGTATCACCTAAAGAACATCTGAGTACAAGTTACTACAGTTATTCTCACATGTTGATAATCAAAAAGACTTGAGACGATAAAATGGTTAGATTTCAACTTAATTTAGCCGATGGTAAGCAGAGCTATAAGAAAGAAATTGACGACGATGCAATGACTCGACAGCTCATTGGTAAGGGTGTTGGAGATGAGCTCGAGGGGAGCTTCATCGGTTTTGACGGTTATTTATTCAAAATTACTGGTGGTTCTGATCACTCTGGCTTTCCTATGGTTCCAGGAGTTGAGGGAGCGATGCCAAAACGTATTCTCATTGGTCATAGAGGGGTTGGGTATAAACCTACCAGAAAAGGGAAAAGACGTCGAAAACGAGTTCGAGGCCGGTTAATCAGTGAGGATATTTACCAGATAAACCTCAAAATACTTGAACGAGAAAAGGACAGCAAAGCTATCGAAGAATTATTATGAAAGATTTTCGAGGATTCCGATGCCACGAAAGAAAAGAAAGCCTACAGCGAAAAAAAAGAAGAATGAAATCCCACTAGAACAGCCCAAACAAGCTGAGATTTCAATAGGGATGATTGGGCATGTTGACCACGGAAAATCAACATTAACCGAAGCTTTAACTGGTAAATTCCCCGACACGCACAGTGAGGAAATTCGTAGAGGAATATCCATAAGATTGGGTTATGCTGAAGCAGAATTTCGCGAGTGCCCTGAATGTGAAAGTCCAATTAAATATACAACTCAGAAAAATTGTCCAAGCTGTGGTAAAGAAACCATTCTTCTACGGCGTGTGGCTTTTGTTGATGCCCCTGGCCATGAAGTATTGATGGCGACGATGTTATCTGGAGCCAGTATAATGGATGGAGCGTTATTAGTCGTCGCAGCCAATGAAAGAGTTCCCATGCCTCAAACTCGTGAGCATCTTGCAGCAATGGAGATTATTGGGATGGAGAAAGTTATTGTTTGCCAGAATAAAATTGAGTTAGTTTCTGAAAAAGCGGCTCTTCAGAACTATAAGGATTTAAAAAAATTTATTTCAACTTCTAACACAAAAGACTCTCCCATTATACCCATAAGTGCTATTCACCACACAAACATTGATATGTTAATTCAGAATATTGAAGAACACTTCCCAACCCCAAAAAGAGATAAAAAATTAACACCACGTATGCTTGTGGCCCGATCATTTGATGTCAATAAACCAGGTCGATCCCCCAATACTCTAAAGGGAGGAGTTGTAGGAGGAAGTATCATCCAAGGAATGTTTTCTGTTGATGATGAAATTGAAATTCGACCAGGAAATCGAAAAGGGAGTAAATGGCAGGTAATTCAGACGAAAATTGAAAGTTTACGATCCGGATTCGGTGAATTGCAAAAGGCCTTCCCAGGAGGCCTCATTGGAATTGGGACAAGCATTGACCCAGCTTTAACGAAAAGTGATTCTCTTGTCGGACAAGTGGTTGGATATCCTAATGAACTCCCACCGAGTTGGGATGCACTAGAGCTTGAGAGTCATTTATTAGAGCGTGTAGTTGGAAGCGAAGTTCAAACTAAGGTACAAAATATCGAAATAAATGAAAACCTTATGTTAAGTGTAGCCACCGCTAAAACTGTTGGCAAAGTAACAAGGATTGGAAAGAAAAGCGCTATCCATATAGACCTTCGTCTTCCAGTATGTGCTGATTTAGGTACTCGTATTGCTATAAGTCGCCAAATCGATCGCAGATGGAGGTTAATAGGATGGGGAGTTATTAAAGGTGGGAAAGAACAACGGCTGAATTAAATACATCAGCTATCAGTGGAAAAAGAATATTAATTTTTTTAGACACAAATTTTCTAATGGCACTTAGCCAGAATCCTAATTTTAACTTATCATATGAGTTAGATCGAGTTATTCCAGGAAATAGGGTATTAATTGTACTCGATCCTATTTTTTCTGAGCTTGAGAAATTAAATCTAAAAGGGAATCCTAAAGAGCGAATGGAAGCTCGCATAGCGATAGAATTTGTCCATAAATATTGTCAACGATGGCCCTCTGTGTACAACCATCGGAATATTGACTTTATACTACTCTATTATGGAAAAGAAAAAAAGGGAATTATTGCTACGAATGATCGCAAATTAAAAAAATTGGTACGAAAAAACAGAATCAAACTTCTTTATATCCGTAACCAGCGATTTCTTGAATTACAATGAAACAAATTTAAATTCATCCAAAAAGGGAGGATTTAGATATGAGGTAGGCTAAGACTAGTCACGTAACTCGTATGAGAATAGTGTGAGTAAGAAAAACTCATGCCGCTGTGGCTTAGTTGGTAGAGCGACAGACTTGTAATCTGTTGGTCGTGGGTTCAAGATATTCGATCTAACAGGATCTTTATGAAATTCCCACCAGCGGCTATCAAGCTAATATCATTACAAATCAATTCAAGCTAAATAAATGAAGAAATACGTGATAATAATGGAATCATCTCAACTAATTTCAACTTGGAGATACCTTTCTAGCGGACAATGTGCTTTTAAATCAGCTGCAACATCTCCAAAAACGCGTTGCAACCATCTTTTTACAGTAACAGGAACATGTAGATATATCGATTGTCCCCTTGTTCAACCTGAATTTTTTGCTTTTCAACAACAAGAAAGCTCTGTCTATTTGATTAAAAAAG
>JBHLPQ010000108.1:0-13071 GCA_048939265.1 Promethearchaeota archaeon | reverse complement strand
AATAGCTGATTATTTTATAGGTGCTGCATGGGTTGAGATGCTAGTTCCTATGGATAAGATTTTCAATTGCCAGGTATATAATGTTACTTTTGAACCACGTGCGAGAAATAGCTGGCATAAACATCCTGGAGGGCAAATTCTGTTAGTCACGGGAGGGAAAGGATACTATCAAGAAGAAGATAAACCAGTGCAATTGATTCAACAAGGAGATGTAGTAAGAATCGCGCCTAATGTGAAACATTGGCATGGTGCTACTGCTGATAATTGGTTTGTACACTTAGGAATATCGACTAATATACAAAAAGGGAATGTGGAATGGCTAGAAGCAGTAACAGAAGAAGAATATAATAGTTTGGTGAAATAAATTATATATGGATTATTTAGATCATCCGTCTCATCTAATTCTTCCCCTAATCGTTCGATAAGGATTATTTTGATTGATTCACCCAAAGAAATATTCCATTATGCTTCTTTCTGCTTTCTGAATATGGTTTAAAATTGCTGATGGGCTAACTTGGAAATATTCTGCAATCTTCTGTGTCAATATTGTGAATTCACAGAAAAAGAATTCTTTCCTGAAAGTGAAAGTTTATATCCTACATGACCAAAGATGACTGAGAAAACGATGGAAAGTGCTGCCAACGGAAATAAAAAGAATAGTGTAAAAAGCAAAAGGGCAATAAAGATCCCAGTTCGAGCCAGTGATTCATACTGATCGCGGGGAGGAGAAAGATAAATAGGTAAAAGAAAAAAGCAGGAAAAAATCAAATTTATAGCCCCAAATACAAAAGCAACAAAGAAAAGACTGCGAACACCTTCATCTCTATCTTGATTGAGATAGCTGACAACAAGCGAACTTAAACCAGCAGGGAAAGCACAGAGAAAAAGGATGAGAAGAATTCTAACAAAATCAATTGGATTTAAGATACCCCAGTACAGTTTAAAGATCAGTATTGATGAAAAAGTGAGAATTAAAAAGATAAAATATACTACTGTTCCAAAGATACGGATATAATTTTTTTTAGATATAGAAAAAGGGTAGTTCATATCTATCAGTAATATTGAAGCTCAAACAGCCTATTAAACATTACCACTTCTTTCTCATCGAAATTTTAGCAATCTCTTAATTATGAAACATTCTGAAGAAAAAGAATGAGATAATAAACAGATCATTTTGGTTAATTCACCCAAAGAAATATTCCATTATGAATTACCAATGTATGTATATTATCCTGAGGGTTGTGTAGCAAAATATAATGAATTTATAGATATAGTTGAAGGTCATAAAAAGCCTGAAACTTCCTATGTTTATTCAGGAACAACATCATTATATCCAGGAATGGCTCCAGTAGGAAAACAACTTGTTTATGCTTGTATGTCTTGTTTAGGAGATCCAGATATTGATCTTGACCCCTATTTAGATTATGTTAAGAATCGAGTGATGAAAATAATGCCTGAAATTTTTAATCATATAGAAAGAACTGAAGTTTTTGGACCAGCAAACGTCCCAGGAGTTGGTACTGACATAGTTTTACCTCATCAAGGAGGTGAAGCATACGGATTAGCTTTAAGCGTCGGTCAAGCTGGAGGTTCAGGACTAGAAACTCATCAAGCAGTTGACTCAGGTATTAATGTTTCAAAGTTAATCTTAGCCCATTTAGAAAAAGAAAGAAAAAAATAAATCTGTTAGTCTTAAACAACCAAAAAAAGATATTTTTTGTTTCTCAAAACCATTCAATAAATAAGGCACACCTTGTTTGGTGAATTGGCGATTATTTGCGATTAAAACTGATAATCCAATTATGGTTTTATTTTTCCTTTACTATATTACTGTTTTTATTCGTATTTCTACCTGAACTGACCCTTCTGTATTTTATTGCTCAAAATATGGATAACTATTTAGTCTGGATAATCATTGCCTTATTAATGCCACTAGTTTATTTCTTATCTGTTATTACCTTCGGGGTAATACATTCTCAAGTAATATGTAAACTTTTTCTTCCTTCTATTGAACCTGGTGTTTATCCTCATGGTACTGATATAGCCTATCTATATTCAGTTGCCATAGTGTCACCTAGCATTTTTAAGAGTATGTTGAAAGCCTTTAGCTTTGTTCCTCATCTATATTCAATGTTAATTGGCAAATTTCTATTCCTTTATGGATTAAAAACTGGGAAAAATGTCTATATTTCCTCTGGGACTGTACTAGACTCACATCTTGTTTCAATTGGTTCGGGTAGTCTGATTGGAATTCATACCATTATTTCATCACACATAACCGAGAGTAATAACTTAATATTAAAACCAGTGAAGATTGGGAAAAATGTCACGATTGGCGGTCGCTCGATTATTACACCAGGAGCTACGATAGGAGACAACGTAATCATTGGCATTAATTCTTTGGTTAAAAAGGATCAAGTAATCCCATCAAATACGATATATGCTGGTACTCCAGCAGTCTACATTCGTGATAATGACAAAAGAATTTAGTTTTAATTCAGGTTTCACCCTCCTGTACCACAATCAAGAATTACTTTGTCTATTGGACTCTCATTACAATATTTTAAAAATAGATAGAGGGGGGTAACCCAAATGAGTTCATTCAATCTTAGTTCTCCTTTTTTTTCTATCGATATCTTTCAATAGTTATGCACTAATTGCACCTATCAGAATCAACATTTTAATTCATAGTTGTAATCATTAATAGCATTTTCGTCAAAAAATGAACTAGCTCCTCATCAGTAAGAAAAATTGGAGTGATAAACAAATGACGGTGAATAAACGCTTCTAACGTATTAAAAACCATCAATAATGTAAATATTAAAGAATCGATTGATACATTCTGAAAAAAAACATTGCTTTCATGTATCTCTTTCGCAATATTCTCAAATAATTGACTGAGATTATCACCGTAATCCGTGAAAAGTTCTTTATTGGATAAAATCGCCTGATTGACAGCCAAATGATATTGAAAGTTCTCACGATGGACTCTTAGATGTTTTCGGATTATATGTTCAAGCATTTCTGGCAAATTGCTTTCATTCATACTACTAAAGTCATCAATATCAAATATTTTGTCAGCTGTATACTCTAGAGTCCCTTTCACAATAGAGGGTTTGCCATCAGGAAAATAACGGTAGATCGTGCCTATACTGACATCTGACATCTCTGCAATAAGATTAGTCGTGATTTTATCATAACTCTTAAGATTAAGAAGCTCATAAAAAGTATTATAGATAGAATCAAGTTTTTCCTGCTTATTACGAGAAAATTTTTTAGGCTTCTCCATAGGAACTGCTAAGTTTATGTCACTAAATTAAACTTCTTAAATGAGCAATGCTCAGTTAGTATTGATTAGAAAAAAAGGAAATTAAGGAAGTATATTTCGTGAAATTCAGAAATTGGAGAAAAATTGCTTTCATTCTCACAATGATTGGGGTAACACAATATATTTTACTTTGTAGTATAGCAATGATATTATATCCAGGTGGTACTGAATTAAATCCAACTGCATCAGGGTATTCCTTTTTTTTAAATCAAATGAGCGATTTGGGACGAATCCAGTCGCCCTCAGGAGAATCAAATGTATTCTCAATGACTCTATTTGCAATTGCTGTAATATCAGTAAATCTGGTACTCATACCTTTTTACTTAGCGATGACCTACTTCTTCAATGAAAAGAGAATTGAAAGATTATTTTGTTATTTAGCATCACTATGTGAATCTATATCGGCATTATTTGGTATAGGAATAGTATTGTTTCCTACTGATCAATATCCTACCCCTCATTTAACAGTTACTATACTATTTAGCATCTTTTTTGTTATTGCTTTATGTCTAGTGACAATTCCCATTTTTTCAAATAACTCCTATCCAAATAGATACGGCGTTGGTATTTTGGCGTATGCAATTATTCTAGCGTCGTACACATTAATAGTCTTAGTAGGGATTAATATATCTACGGAACAAGGATTTATGATCTTAGCATCTGGCCAAAAAATCATTATCTACTCAGGGTTTTTTTGTATCTTCATCCTCGCATTTGGGGCATTCAAGAGGTATAATAAATTGACTTTAAGAAGTGAATCAACTCAATCTAAGTTCTCCTTTTTATGATATAAATAACTAGTAAATGACTTCTAGTAGTATGAACTGCGATTGGGAAGCTAAAAAATTAGACTCTTATGAAAATTTGGGTAGAAGCTCGTTTTAACGAGAAACCTGAAGGTAAGGAAGCTTTTGGACATTATAATACTTGAGAATAGTTCGGCCTAGGGTTTCAAATACCTCATTGATATTATGACCAGTAAGCGCAGAAGTAAACAGAAAAGGGAGTGATTCCGATGGTGTTTTATGTTTGAGATTTTCAATAAAACCCTCAATTTCATCAGGATCAATGGCACTTTGCAGATCAGTTTTATTTCCAACTACCAAGAATGGAATGACGTAATTAACATTAGACATCACTTCGTTTATCCAGTTCTGTAAATGATATAAGGTTTGAGGAGAAGTTAGATCGAATACCATAATTATCGCACGGGATCCTTTATAGAAACTGGCTCTCACAAACTCAAAATGGGGTTGTCCAGCAATATCCCATATTTGAAAATGTATTTCACAATTGTCTATGGTTATTCTTTTGACTGCAATTCCCATTCCGATCGTCGGCTTATACCCAACTTGAAACCTCTCTTCTCGTCCAAGAAAACGTTCTAGGATGGCAGATTTCCCAACTCCACCATCCCCAACTAAACAGACCTTGTATAAAGGCTCTTGATTTCCCTCATAAAGATCCATTGCGGTAACATCCTTTGAAACAAGTGACTAAGGAGATAGGTTTCAAAAAGGTTACCAGATAATCCAACCGTAAATCATACACATAACCAATAATGAAAGTTTTCTAAACAAAATGACCGTATTTGAAACCTTTTAATCCTTCATCCTAATAGCATCCCACGCTAGCTCACAGGCTTCAGTAATACGATTCTCGTCCATGCTAATCACCCCTCCAAAGTGGAAGTTTAGTAAAGTGATAATTGGGAAATAAGCGAAAGATGTCAGAAGGGAAATTGGGAGATCTTTGATAAGGTGTTCCTTTATACCCCGTTGAAAAAGGTTCCTGACATAATTATACAATTCAAAGTCTTCATGTTTAATGTTTTCCATCATTGGGGTCTGTTCGAATTTTTCACGATAAATGAGGTAATCAGGGTGGTTAAGATTATAGGAGAAGGAATGAATCCAAATAGACTTGAAGACTTGTTCTATCTCCATCTTTTCATGTATACCTTCTAAAGCACCATTACTCATATCTGTTCTTATTTTTGTGTATAATTTGGTGAAAAGATCCTCTCTATTCCTGAAATGGATGTAAATTGTAGCTGGAGAGATATTGGCTTGTTTTGCAATTTTTGAGATCGAAATACCAGTAAAACCTAATTCTTTTACCAGCTCAAGCGAAGCCTTGATAATAGCATTATATTTGGTTTGATCTTTGGGCCTCATTCTTTATGAAAATCTCCTTTAGGTGAAATCTAAGGGAATTAAACGGGAATCGAAATATATATAAGTGAACGTTCATTCACTTAAAAACGTATCTACAAGGTGAATGAATGCTCATTCACTTAAAAAGGTGAAAAAAATGAACAGTAATGAAAGTTTAACCGACTCAGGAAAACTCCTGATGAAACGTTTGATATATATTAGCCTACCAGCATTGGTGATAACAGCCACTGTTGTGATATTCCTATTAGAATTATCTGGATATCCTGGTACGATGGATGACACACAATTAGGATTTAACGCCGAAATCATTAAAGCACATTTTACCATGATGACATCTGAGGATATGATATTCTTCATTCTAGGAAATTTCGTGGATTATACGTTTATGATCGCTTATGGTTGCTTCTTCTATAGTAGTGCTAGATATCTTTCTTGGAACTATCAACAGGGAAGTTTACCTCTGAAAATAGGTAAAATAATGGCAATGATTGGAGTTTTATGTGCAGTCTGTGACGCAATAGAAAATATTTTTCTCCTTTCGATGACCATTAACCCTGTAGGATTTCCAAACTGGCTTGCAATTGCACATTCGACATTCGCCCTCGTTAAATTCATTTTTATGTATTTGACTGTAGGTTGGTTAATCCTCTCCTTCATTTTAAACAGGATCCCCTCAATATCAAAAAGGATAAACGTTACTACAAATCTTGCAGAGTAAGGAATTTGTGAAAAAACTGAAATTTAAATGCTAATTTTTTGTCAATGGGGAGTGAGGTTTTTTTCTACTACGCAGTTAAGGTTTCTACAGATTTTACAGGTTTTAGTAATAATTCAAAGTTAATAATTACAATAATTTCTTAAATATAATTGCCTTATTGAAAGTATTATTAAACTAAAGATTTAGTGTTATACTGAATTGTTGCAAGGAAGAAATATAGTCAGGACATAAATATATTTCATGGATAAGATCATCTATAACCATTTTACGATTTATTTTTGATGATATAAAAATAATTCAAAGCAGAAAATACGGAATTGGTAAACTATGGATTTAGAGAAATATTGGGAGCTTTTACGTGAAGTTAATAGATTATATCAGGCTGGGCAGTTTGAAGAGGTCATCAATTTTTTAGAGGATAAGCATAAAGAGTATCCTTATGGAAGGGCTGCTCTTATGTATTCACGGATATGTGCTGCAGCAAAATTAGAGCAATATGATTTGTCAATTAAATTAATCAGAGAGATATTGGACGAAGGTGGATGGTATTCAGAGATTGTTTTAAGGGAAAGTCCCTCGTTACAACCCCTTCAAGAGATCCCCGAGTTCCAAGCATTATTAAAGATCAGTGTAGAGCGTGCTAAAGAAGCCATGAAGGAAGAACATGATATCACGGTTATTCCAGATAATACAAGTCCCCCTTATCCGTTAATGTTAACCCTACATGCTGGTAGTGGTTTTGTTGAAGAAGAATTCGAATTTTGGAAGATAATTATAGACCAAGGGTACATACTGGGGATGCCTCGTTCAACTAATTTATTCTGGTCAGGTAGAGATAGTGCATATTGGCCAGATCACGAAACAGCTGCAAATCAAATTAAAACTTATATAAATAAATTGAAGCAGGAAAAGCTACTTGATCTAGAGCGTATCGTTGTTGGAGGGCTTTCACAAGGTGCAGAACTGGCAGTTTGGTTGGCAGTATCGGGAGAAATTCCTGTACGTGGTTTTATAGTTATAGCTCCCGGTGGCCAATGGATGAACGAACTCGAGAAGTGGCAGACCTTAATTAAGAGTAGGAAAAAACGAGATCTGCGAGGAATGATCATCTTGGGTGAAAAGGACGAGGCTGTCCCCCATGAGAATATCAAAAAACTTGTTAAAATGCTGAATGATGGAAACATCCCTTGCCAATTCATTGAATATCCTAATCTAGGTCATTGGTATCCACCTGATTTTGCAGATATCCTAACTTCTTTCATCCAAGCTTGAAGTAAATAGGCCTTCAAAAAAAGCTGAGAAAACCTTCAGGAAAAAGGGTTTGTCATATTCCCAATTAGAACTAAATAGGGAAAAATCTTTTAGAATAAGGAATTAATACCACTAAAATATCCTTTTAACTTAACCAATGTGCAGTACAAGTCCAATTTTTACTAGTAAATCAGATCCTGAAACATTACACAATTATTGGTGTATTCTTATGGGAAACCCCAATGTTTACCCTGAACAGGTTACCAGCTCAAACATTAATTTCACAAATCCAAAGCTTGAATCAGGTTATGCCTTCATTGTTATTCTACTAAACATTTTTCTGAGCTTGGTTTACCTAGTTTTTCTTGATTTAATTGGGCATGAAACAAACAATAAAACAACTTTTGTTATTGGAGACTTCCTTAATCGATTCATTTTGTATTGTGCTATCTTCATCATCCCCGTATTCGTTTTACTGTATTTACGCAAAGCTCCTCTGGATTCAGTTGGATTCCAACGAAAAGGATTTGAATCAAGTTTTATTCTAACGATGCTTTTTATTTTTCTTAGTGTTTGGGGATGGGGTACATTTCTAGCTGCATTTATTGTAACTCCTGCAATTCTACTTTCTTGGCTTGTTGGACATAAATTTGGAGAATTGAAAAGAACACAGAACTTTTTTGTTGTTATAGGTTCGCTAAAAATTCAGTTAGTTTTATTTATCATTTCTCTTGTGGGGATTGCTTTTTTTATTTTGGCTAAGGGAACCATTGAGACTGGAGAACCATTATTAAGTTTTAGTACGTTATATTACTTCTTAATTTATCTTACTGTTGGTTTTGGAGAGGAATTAGCGTATCGAGGTCTCTTGCAATCTCGTATTGTTGCTTGGTTAGGTAAAAAACGAGGAATAACAGTTACATCGCTTCTATTTTCAATAGTTCATATTCCAATATGGATTTTTAACGATGTTGTACAAGATTTACTACAATTACTCGTAATATTATGTTTTGTTACTCTTATTAGCATTTTCTTTGGATTTATCTATAACAAGACACAGAATATACTAGGAGTCAGTGTAATCCATGGGTTTTTCGATATGGTTTTTTTAGTGTAGCTTCGTTTGCTTCAAAGAAACTTCAAACAATAAAACTGAGAAAAGCCTTCAGGAAAGTGTGTTTGTCAGAAATGGAAGTAGTTCTGAATGAAGTGTTGAACTAGCAGCAATGATACTTGTTGAATTAAGTGAAAATGGCTTGTTTGAAAAGTCTGTAACCCTGCCACTCGCCTCTTGGACAATTACGATCCCAGCTGTTACATCCCACAATTTTACTCCAGGCATGAAGAATGCACCAAAACGTCCCGCAGCAACAAAACATAACGCGAGCGCCGGTGAACCCACCTGTCTTAGTGTATCATTCTTTATTTTGAGTTTCGGGAAGATTTCTGCTATGATCTGACGATTTTTAATATCGCTTGCGTTACCATATGATAAAAAAGCATTCTCAAAGGATATATCTGATTTTACGTGTATTTTTCTGTCATTTAGAAAGGCTCCTGCACCTACTTCAGCATAGAAGAGTTCATCCTGTATAGGAAAATATATCACCCCAAGAAAGGGTTGTTGATCGACCAACAGCCCTATAGAGACTCCAAAGAAAGGATTTTGGGTAACATAATTCAGAGTTCCATCTAATGGGTCAATAGTCCACAAGTACTCTGAAGAAGAATCCCCTTTTTCGGAATCGAAGTTATTTTCACCTTCTTCACTCAATATTGAATGCTTCGGAAACTTTTTTGTCAAAATTTTTCTGATCTTCTCGTCAGAGTGAAGATCAGCTTGAGTAATGATGGTTTGATCCAATTTATAACTTATTTCTACCTTTCCGTACATATCAAGGAGTACCTCTCCTCCTGCTTTCGCAGCTGCAATCGCCACTGATAAGAATTGATCATCTATAGCAATCATTCTATTCCATCTGCTAGAAGAGGAATTCCCCGATTGACAAGGGGAACTCATATCTATATCTTAAGATTATTGGGTGAAAAGTTAATTGAACTTCTGTCAGATGAATTTAAGACTCAAGAATTTTGTTTTAAGAATCACGAATTTGTCTTCTTAGAGTCATGGGATTCGTATTGGGGAACGGGAAAAGGAAGACCAAGGATGTGATTGATAGCAATTTCCAATTGCTTTGGTTAACCAGGTTCGTTCCTCAATTGTTAGAAGATCGATTGTTTGAATAAAGTCATGGAAATCAGTAGTTCTTGGTTCTTTCGCTTTATAAAGCAGGACTATTTCTGGAGAAAGATAAGGAATACCTTGATAACCAATTTTACTAATCTTATAAAGTAGTCTCTTGACCTGTTGATTCCGTCTAAAATACCAATATCGATGGTCTGATTCATTCAATAGGATTTCAAAATTACTCTTACTTTTTTCCTTACTAGGAGAGGTTGCATGAATTTCATGGATGGGTAAAGAAAGCCATTCATTTGGTAACCATTTTTCCCGCTTATATTGCCCTGGGATAACTTTATCCAAGATCCAATCATTAAGATAGTCGTATAATTCCCTTTGATCTTGGCGAAAAATCATGATTTCAATATCTCCATGCACTCGAGTTACTTTACCCAAATATAAGTCAACAGCCCAACCTCCAGCAATATACCAGGGTTTGCTAAAATCGTTTAAAACTTCCTTTAACTTCAGAACAACATTGAACTCCAATGCCTATCACTATTCATATGATAAATCCAAGAAAGTAAATTAATTCTCAATGGAGGCGAGGGAGAAATCTTCCAGTGGTTCTCATATACTCTAAGTATTCGTCACCAAATTGTTCGATCAGAAGCTCCTCTTCAGCCCTGACTATCCAATAAAAGGGAATTGCAATTGAAATGGCAAGGATAATGAGTAGTAAGTTTGCTGAAATTAATGAAACAGAAACAGAAAACAGATTGAGAGCAATGTACATTGGATGTCGGACTTTGCTGTACGGCCCCACTGTTATTAACTGATGGTCCGTCTGAATCTCCAACTTCGCAGAATATTGTTCTCCCAATGTCCGATGAATCCACAGAGTAAGACCTGTGGCGAATAAAGCCATTCCTCCTCCAAACCAGCGAATTACTGAGGGTAAGAGAATCTGGAAACCAAGAACGAGCGGAGGAAAGACAATCCATAACCCCACAGTCAGAAAGTAACCCAGGATGGCGATTATGAGAACGATAATGGCCTTAGTTTTTTGAGTATACTCTTTTTCACTCGCCCTACCAATATTCTGGCTCCTATAATAGATTCTTACTCCAGCAAAGATAGCATAAATGGAGATAAAGAGTACCCTAAACACAAGTTCGTCATCCAAAGACACTCACCACTTACACCTTTAGCATGTGTGAGTATAAAAATATCTCAATAAATTTTGAAGTTTAGTGTGATGCAATGTTACTCCTTCAGTTATCTGTTTTCGTCTAGATAATTCATTTATATTAAATAATAAACCTAAAAATTTCAATAAAAAAGAATTTTCACCTGCTTGGCATCCACATTGTAAAAGTTTTTGAAATAGAAGGAGAAGGAATTATCCAAGAAGGAGTTAAATATGAGATTGGGTTTCTATCATTTTTTATTAAATACTGAATATGAAAATGCAATAAGGACTAGGACTCGTGAAATAAATAGAAAGAAGAAGAACCGATCTAGACAAAGACTGAAATTTAGATCATTCCAAATGTAAATAACTAATGAGGTTTAACATTTGAATTTAGGTGTTTTTGAAATAAGAATGAGGTTTCTAAATGGATTCAAATGAACAAAATATCTATTGTTTGGATTTAGAATCGAGAACAATTGGCAATTTAAGTGATAAAATTCAAGTATTTAATCCAAAAACTGATCTTGATGAATGTGTGAGTTTAATAGTCAAGGATTTCGATCTTCCCTCAGAGGAAGTAAGGAACTTCTTATTGTCAATCAACGCTAACAAAAACACAATAGCTCAATATATCCTAAAAGTCTCCAATAAGATTGTAGCACATGGCGCAGTAGTAAAAGCTGAGATGAATTCAAGTAAGGGGATGCTTAACGCTATTCATGCAACAGAAAATTCTTATCTAAAGACTTTAGTAGACAGCCTTAGCATCCATTGTAAGGAAAGTGGAATTAGAAGATTATACATAAGTTTCACTCATTTAAACAAGCATTCACCTAAAATTAAACCATATAAGAAATTAGGATTCGTATATACTGGAAAATTTCTCTGAAAATCTCTCTTAATAACACAATAGGATTTAGGAGGAGAAAGCCTTCCTATTTTTCCGTCTTTTTAAATTGATTATTAAAAAAACAATACTGAACACGCTTATGATTACAGAACTATTTGAAGTTGGAGTACCCTCACTCTCATACATGTCTTTAAGATCATATAATCTTACTTCACCTGTGGTTAATGTACTCAATTCTTCTTCAAGGTTAAATGTGAACACTTTCTTGA
Source organism: Promethearchaeota archaeon (assembly GCA_048939265.1). Lineage (GTDB taxonomy): Archaea > Asgardarchaeota > Heimdallarchaeia > Hodarchaeales > Hodarchaeaceae > Hodarchaeum. The sequence goes on along the minus strand of JBHLPQ010000108.1, from coordinate 1,101 downwards.
AGTCATGCCGATAGTAAGCATAAATATCTAGAGTTTTTGGATTAAAAATAAGACTGTGAACAGTTGATTCAACACTAATAGCCTCTAAAACATCACGAAACGCATCAACAGTCAGAGATTCGTTAGTGACAATAGTCCGCAGCATCTCAGTGGCTTTGTTAATCCTCCAAGTACTATCACTGCAAGGCCCATCACAACATTCAGGATAAGCTAAATTTAAATTCGTAGAAATAAGGAATTGAGATTCATTCATTTCTGTTATCGTTACGATACCAGTCTTGTTTAATCCGACCACCATAGCTGCTCCTTCCGCATCCACCCAGTGGCTTTGTAGACTCCACTGTGGATTAGGATTTGACCGAAAATAATTATATTGATTATAAAAGGTGATAACTTCTTCAACGGTACTATACTCTGAAAAAGGATCGAATCCGCCAACAGAATCCGAATAATTCTCTTTCAGTGGGTCTATATACAGGGGAATGCCGGCTAAACTATTATATGCAAAACCTAGACCATCAGTGGTGAGGCAGGCATAACTATCTCTTGGACCTAGTGGGGTCATTCGACCTGTATTACATATAGGTTTACCAAGATGTACTGTCTCACCATCTTGGAAATCAATATGATCACCGAAGAGGATATACGGTTCTAGATACTCATGGCCATCATGATTGTAGCCATAAAGAATCGTATCATCTACTGTGCATGTAATGACAGAGCAGCTTCCTTGATGGAAATGTAATGTACTTGTTGAAGGTCTATCTAGCAAAAATATGAATGATACGATTAAGAAAGTGATTAGAAAAAAACTAACAAGTTTCTTCATTTCTAATCAGAAGCAGAGAAGGTTAAACCTTTATAAATGTAATATTTAGTGCAATTAAAGGTTCTCAGTGTATTTCCTTGCCTCTCTAGGAGAGCTCTAGGTCTCTCTTCCCTCTTTTTCTTTGAATGACCTGAAACTCTGAAAGGGATTTTTATGCTACACAGTTTTAATCGTTAAAATCTTTTGAGGGATGAATAACATTCATCAGGAATATCGCTTTTTCAGTTCTGGTAATATTTCTTCTGCAAAATACTCGAAATTAGGAATTTCTT
>JBHLPQ010000107.1:5476-13099 GCA_048939265.1 Promethearchaeota archaeon | reverse complement strand
GCTAGTTTTACCATAGCTGCTTGGATCAATCCCGACAGTGTGATTACCTGTCCCCAAACAATCGTGGGACAGGGTTTCCATCAGCAGAACTACTTTGGAGTAGGTTCCTGGGGAACCTATAACAAGTTAACTTATGCAATGGCTGATACGGATAAATATTCCACAGCTACCCTGTCTGCAGGCACTTGGCAACATGTCTGTGTAACAGTTGATGGTACCAGTCATATTGTCAAGTTCTACATTGACGGTGTGTTTGACAGCAGTCATTCTGTGAATGATGCGTATACGGCGTCCAATAACCTGTTTATTGGCTATCAAAACCGTGTGGATTATGATTATGACTTTGAAGGTTCCATTCGGGGTGTTCTGATATCTAGTGTTGTATTAGATGAACATGAAATCAATCAGCTTTACTCGAATGGGGTGACGAATATCATCTATTCCATACCCCTAAGCTCTGATCCGATTGCATCTTGGAATCTCACATCCGAGGTGACCAACCCCATTGATAATGTGGATCATTGGTTATATGATATCAGTGCTAATGGAGTCCAACACAATACTGACGATGTCAATGTTTCCTTTGATAGAGAGGAGAATTGTTATTACTTCGATGGAGATGATGATTATATTACCATCCCGTACCATATAGATCTCAAACCAACACAAGCTTTAACCCTATCCGCGTGGGTGAAGTTAGAGAGCTTTCCTCAAGAATGGAATATGATTCTCTCATCGCCTCAGAGTGCGACCAGTCATGTCGCTCCTTATTTTGATTATGCGATGTTTGTTAAGAATAATGGGGCATTATTTGGCCGAATAGATGGAGAGTATTGTGGAGGCCATGGCACTGCAGTAACCCTAGGGGAATGGCACCATCTCGCAATTGTTTGGGATGGTGAGACAACCTTGGTGGATCATTATGTTGATGGGGTGAATGTGGGAACGTTTGATGGCACTAGAACGAGTATCGTGTATGATAACGAGACACCAGTCATCATTGGTACCAATATCGTTCAAGGTGACGATACTGATGGTTATATCGCTTCAGTGCAGATTTTTGATTTAGCTCTCTCGTATGAAGAAATCCTTACACTATACGGAATAAATTCAATTCTACAGGGTGGAGCTTCTACCACTGTCGAAGATCTTTCAGATGAAATGGATCAATGGACAGTAAATATGGATATAGAGATACCTGATGGTGTTGAAGGAGAAATCTTAGAATTCGCTGTCAGTGGGACAAATTATTACATCGAGGCTGTTGATCAAGGAGAAGGTCAAATTCAACTCAAAGCAACGGTGGGAGGACATGATATACTCATTGAAGAGTTTGAGAGTGGGACGAACTACCACAATGCAAATGGATGGTCGAATATTGAAAATCCCACTGGGTCAGTATTCATTCAAGATGATTATCGTTATCAGTCACCTTCCAACTCTGGGTATCATGCTGGGGGGTCAGGAACCACTATTTATCGGCATGATGAGTGGACTGATGCTGGGACACATACGGATTGTACGGTCTCGGGATGGGTCTACAATAACCACAATGAATATTCAAGGGCTATAATCTTCCCCGTTTATACAAGCGTGAGTGACTACGTTTATTTACGTTTTTACAGAGATTATGTTCGCCTCTGCAGTAATATTGGTGGCACAGGTGAGACTAGTACCGATACTACTATTGTAAATTGGAATGATAAATGGTGGCAATTTGAAATCACCGTGAACACAAACCAAGTAACGGGGTGGGTAAAAACAGGGACAACCCAGTATACACTGAATACTCATACATGGATAGGTACTCTCCAATCAGGCACAGTTGCCCTCAATTCACGTATTGGGGATATGGGAGGTTATTGGTACGATGACTTAGAATTAACTGTTAGTTCTGGGGGTTCTGGAAGGACAGATCTAGGCATTCTTGGCATTTTTGACTATTCAGGGCAGTCTTCTCTGAATTTGTCTCATCCTTTGACTGACAAAGCAGGCCCATCAGTCGAAGATCAAAGCATTTATGGAAATGATGGAACAGTACATGGCGCTTCTCTCACCCAATCAATGGGTGTGGACTTCGATGGAACAGATGACTATATTGAAGTCCCTGATAATGAAACCCTCGATCTCACAGAGGATTTCACATTTTCTGCTTGGATCTACCCCACAGGATGGGGCGAAAGTTCTTGGGGGCGGATTTTGGATAAGTATGAGATTTCGGGAAGTCGGAACAATGGTTATGAGATCTACCTTGATGGGAATACAGGTGGCGAATATATTAAATTTTGGGCGAAGTCTGGTGGAAGTACTAAGAAGGCGGTGCGGTCGGATAATTACACGATTGGTTTAAACACATGGCAGCATGTGGCATTTACGAGTTCTAGTTCAGCCCTCATAGCGTATGTGAACGGAGCGGATGTGACCGCCTCATCGCCTACCAACACGGGGGCTTGTGGCACCAATTCGAGTCCACTCTATGTCGGAAACTGGAATAAAGACGGGGATGCGTGGAACCGTACTTTTGATGGATACATTCGCAATGTACAGATTTGGGATCGCGTATTAACAGATACAGAGATTAGAACAATGGCTAGTAGTTTTATTCCGACATCCGATCCTATTGATGGGACGTTTCCAATAACTTTGACAACCACAGAAGACCAAAACCTGCTTATTAATGTTGTGGGTACAGAGTCGGTAATTTCTGATGTTCATGGGGTGTTAGAATCAGTCAAAGTAAGTAACCACGCAAGCAAAGCTGTTTATACCAGTATTGGAGTGAGTGACCATGATTCCCACTACAATTCCAATACCTCATTATCATATCAGGACATCACTCTATTCAACGATGGGGCAACGGATGTTGTGTTAGCGGGAAACTCAGTCTCTGGAAAACTTGATGATGCTGGTGATTTTCTTGGGTTTAGACTTCCCTTAGGAGCGTCATTTAGTGGAGGAACGAGTGGCTACTATAAAATCACTATGAAACCATCTGTTGAGTTCGGATATTCTACTTCCTGGCCTCCTGCGGCCAAGTTAGGAGTTAAGTTACAAAGTTCGGGTGTCCTTGTTCATCAGTATCAAATTAAGGATGTCGTTCAAAATCCAGCAGGGGCTAATGGGTCTGGTGAAATTGGGAACAACCAATGGACGGAGCTCGTCTTCTCCAGCTTGGGATACACAACAGATCAGAACATTATTATTTACATCACTGCCAACACCCCTGATATCGGTACAGTATTTCTCGAGGTAGGAGATATTGTGACCCTTAACAAATCGTCATTCTTCGAGGATCTGGATGAGTTACTACCGAGTGACCACACCAGTCGAGTAACCAATATGGATCAGCTTGTCTATCATGTGAATGGTAAATATGTATTAGAAGATCGAGATCGTTACTCAGAAGGGGATGATGATGCCTATATCCAGATCCCAATTCAAAACGAACTCATCTCAAATAATTCTCGATTATCATTCACTTGGCGGGTAGATCAGGATACCCAAGCAGATGTGGGAGCAGGATTAGTATTAGAATGCAGTGATACTGTAGCAGACGTGTACTCATACTTTTACACCTATTCTCCATACCCCCCTACCTATTATACCCCTACCTTAGGCAATGTAGGCAGTTTGGGTGGAGGAGAAGCAGCAGCACAAAACTACTTCAATACAGGAGGGCCAGAACTCCATGGTACGAGGGTATACTGGTATTTCTGGAATACATATCAGCAAAAGTATGAAGTTCGCCGGAGTTATGGGTATTTCGAGAAAAATATTTGGGTCTCTTTGAATGGGGTCAGTACGCTTCCAAGTTTCGGTGGTATTGAAGCTGAGTATATTCTGGAGTCAGGAAAAGAGAGTGAGAAATGGCACTCCTTTGATATGACCATGGGAGAGATTTTAGGGCATTGTGACCCAGTACTTACTCTATCAGACATCGGGGGGCTTTTGCGGGGGATATACTTAGTTATCGATCAACATGGTGAAACCTGCGCATATTCTCTTACCATAGATGATGTACACCTCGTGCATCCGTCCACAGCAGCGTTATCTTATGTCAATAGACGGGTAGGTAATGTTCAGAACGAGGCATTCTATGTAAAAGAATGGCTCGCTAGCCCAATGTACAAATTATATGACCCAAAGCTTCCGAAAACCAACATTGTGCCAGATGGGAGTTTTGAGGAAGAAAAATGGCTTTTCACTGCAGACGCATACGAATGGGGATTCTTAGATCCTGCTAATTCTTATTATGACACGATCTATCCCCACTCAGGTGAGCAATCGTTTAATTTTTACCAAGGTGAAGAGCTTATAGGACCCCTAGAGTTATTTTCAAGTGGTAATTCAAATTTTGTTGTCGATTTCTGGGTCAGAGGGACTGTTAGTTCTCTAAAATTTGGGATTATGCATAGTGCGACCTCCTGGACTAATGGGTACCCAACAAATGGGACTTATACCTATTCAACACTTAACCTTGGGATTTTAACCGAGTGGACTCATGTTCAAGAGGAAATGAATGTAAATTGGTCTGATAGCCTGTTCTATATATGGTTCATCAATGAAGGAAGTGCTAGTGTGAATATAGATGATATACAGCTAAAACCGACGTTACCATACACAACAGAATACGACCCTACAGATAGTCAGACATTAAGGTCATTCGATCCTGAGAATCTGACGGGTCTCAGTTTCCAAGATGGTTGGTACGAGCTGAGTCTTAATGGGAGTTCCACCAACTATGTCTCAGTATACGATGAAACATCTACATTTTCTGCGACCTGGAAACCTGCAGTACACACCCAATACTTCTATGCTGAAATTCTAACGAATCTTGACGGAACAGCACAAACAGAGGACTGGAGAATAACAATTGATGATCCAAATCCAGTTGGACTTGAGTACGCTGGTTTAATCATGCTTTGGATTAATGGTGTCCTTCAGGGAGTCAAGTCGGACGGAGGGGGAGATGGTTCTGGTGTAGCAAGCTTTTCCGACGTCAGATTCCAGAATGGGGTAAATACAATCTTATTCAGTCGAACAGTCAAACTTTCTCGGCCTGTAGACGAAGAAAACAGCTTTTCCTTCCGATTAGACCAGGTTGATCAAACATGGCATGAAAACGAATTGGTCTCTCCACTCATGCCGAGATCCGATATTTTTCGGACACCCCTCATTTATTATGACCCAAATCAAACCACGAAATACATCACTCGGAACAGTGATGAAAATCTCTTATTGAGGGCAAGCTTAGAACATTCGAATAGTGCTGGTATGGACGATTTCATGCCTGATACTTCCTGGAATGAGCATCATGGAGATGCTTATACCAGTTGGGATCCAGATGGGTTATTAGACTTCGATGGAAGCAACGACTATGTCACCTTCGGTGATCTCAATGAATTAGACACCGCTGGATATTTCACAGTCTCCCTCTGGTTTAAACGATACAGTGATGAAAATGATGCGACAAACCATGGCACAGAAAATGTGTTACTAGCACAGTCCTCAGATGCCTCTAATGATAACCTAGAAATTGGAACTGATGGCTCCTCTATTGATATTTATATTGATTCAGAAAATGGATTGGATGGATCTAAGAGACCAAATGTGGGAATTAGTAATAACACTTGGTATCATTTAGTGATAACGTATGATATGGATGCCACAAATGAAGTCAAACTCTACCTAAACGGAGAATTGAATAGTGAATGGAGTGATTGGAGTGGGCCATTAGATGGTAGCGGGAGTTCTCCCCTAAGTGCTGGAGTGGCTCGGCCAGTAGATAGAAATTGGGGGGACTTCCATGGGATTATTCGGGACATCAATATCTGGACGAGGTGCTTGACCGCTCTTGAGGTGCAAGAATTAACCCTTGGGAAATATAGGAATGATTTTCCTGAAGACAATCCAAAATATCTTGCGAACGAGGTGATGGGCTCCTTCGCAGGGATGGGGATCCCAGCTACAATAGGTGGTACGAACAGGTTAATCAATTACATTGATAGTGACCTTGAAATGACCAAGGGTTCTAGTAATAATTACACGACGTGGCATCCCTTTGGAGCAGTTGTTATGAGTCATGATACGTTTCCTGTTGAAATTTTTGATGGGGATGATGGCTCACCAATAGAAAAATTTCTAGAGGCAGGTGGAAAACTTACTACGGCTCCTGGATATGTTCCATTCTCGTATTATTCGCGATACGCTCAAGGGGTGACTGAGGTGACTGGCCCAGAGACTTATGGATACATTGGTGCATATGGACATCAACTTATCTTTGATATCGATGATGATAATCATGTGAATGGGACACCTGAGGAGCGTGACGATTTTGAATATGGCTTGTTCTTCGAGGATCAACTGGATGATGATTATGGTGCAACTGTTGATTTACCCGATAACTCAGGCACATACACTGAGGGAACTGGCCCTGCCACTGGCTCTGGAATTAATAACGTTAGTCGGTATAACTACGAACCCTTCGTTGTGGCCAACCCCGCGTTCAGTCAACTACCTCATACTGGGTATTCGTATCACATGGCTTTATCTCGGGCAGAGTATGACACCGTAAGGGATAATCATGGGGCGACCTATTATCATTCAGTTTATAATGGAGATGGTAAATCAGGGAACTATAGCGCCGAGGAGGCTAATTCGGGTCTCGGAGGATATTATATAGGGTATTACACTCTCGATTTAACCACCTCCCCGCTAGACGCTGGACTCTGGGTAAAGCCATTCCTTTATGATGAGTATGGGGTCTTCCAATATTCACACGACAGTCCATATTATGAGTTTGATGTCTGGTCAGATGACGATGCGAAGTTTACTCACCACGAGCGAGCGATTCCAGGGGTGGGGTCGGTTCAGGGGGGGAAGAACGCCAAAGGAATAGTTAATGTATCCCCCATGTTTAACTGGAATGATCGCTTAAGCGGGTTGGATGATGATCCAACGAAAGATTACCACCAAGGGAAATTTGCGGATCGAGGACATGGCTCCTTAACGAATAGCCCCACAACCGATTTAGTAGCAAGGGGACATTTAGCTAATTGTCTCGGTGAAATTATGGCTACGATGACATTAGATAGCATTATTGTCAATGCCTGTCGGGATAATGATACAACGGGAACCAACTTCTTGAACTTTACCGCGGACACACGCGTCGCTGACGCGGCCCTTGAGTCGGCTAATCAGCCAGGGGCACCTATTACATACGCTTGGGAGGTGTACTCAGATTTCAATGGTCTTTTGAGTGTCATGGGGGAATACCCAGTGTATGGTGGAGACCCTGGGCGAGGAATCGCGAATAGTGATGCCTCTTACTGGGATTTAGACCCAGGTGATATGAGTAAAAAATTAAACGCATGGTCTCGAATGACCTATGGATTAGAGGAAGGATTGACAATTGATTTCACCGAATTCCTCGGAAAGAGAGATGGGTTAATGACCCTCACCAACATCGATAAGGAAATTGATGAAGTCGGTGACATTGGAGAAAACGCCCCCACAGCTCTCGTAATCGAAGGAATGTTAGGAGATGGGTGGTCAGATGCTTACTCTGAACTAGCAGTAAGTATTACTCCCTTTAAGAAGGATAATGGGGCAGGAATGGTCTAT
>JBHLPQ010000107.1:0-5466 GCA_048939265.1 Promethearchaeota archaeon | reverse complement strand
TATACTGCCCATATAACAGGCCTAGCCTCATCCTATCATTACAATATAGGGATTGGAGATGGTCCAGGGGTGGATTCTTTGACCTCCCTACGAGTGAACGTGGATGGGGGGACAACCGTTGTAAATTCTCCCTGGGGAACCTATTGTGAGGAAAGTAGTGCCTATAACGACGCGTCATTAGCGGAAAATTACGCCCCTGATGATTCCGAGCTTATCCTCCGGAATTCAGAGATTGGAAATTATGACCTGACGGATGACCAATTTGACTGGCAAGGAACAGAATACGCACGATACTTCCAACCAGTGATCTGGGGGCATGACCCAGAAGCAGCTGGAGCAGACAACCAGGAGATGGATGTCCTTCATTCATCCAATTCCTCCTTCACTGTGTCATCATCTTATGGTAATGATCTGGCTTATCTCTATGATGACGACTTAGGGACATTTGGTTATTTATCTGATAGTTGGATCTTCGATGGAACCGATGGAAGGACGACTTTTGCGCCTGGATATGTCTTGGCTAACATAGAATTCACAGATGGAAGCCATGATTTGACTGGAATGCTATTGTATCAACACGCGATGCACACCCTCCGGGAAGTGAGCATAGAATTACTCGATAGTGAGGCGATGATAGTGTACAGTCAAATATACTCCTTGCCAGAATCGCAACGGATCGGGGGAGATAAAGTGGGAGGGACTGGAAATGACGCTCTCAGACCTGGGCAGCCTAAATACATCCCATTCCCGGGGACAATGGAGGACATCCAGAGTATCGTGATTCGGGCGCACAGACAATATGAAACAGTGGACACGTGGTGGGAGTACGGGGATAAAGCGGGCTTGTCTGAGATCGAAGTCTTCGGAGATGATTTGAACCAACCCAATGTCCATTATTACGAGTATTTCGAAGCAATTGATCGGAGCAGCGATATTGGAGGAGAATACTTGGATTACCAAAACATGTACTATGCAGATGAGATGATTGATAACGGGGATGACGCGTGGGACGAGAACGAGGAGTTTGGGTTCATCTCAGGGCCACGACAATCAGGAGCATACCGGGTGGACATCTATAACCGACGGAACCAAGCAGAGATAAAGGACATGCGATGGCAATTGGGGTACAGTACCCTCGTTCTAACAACAACCGAGTTCTGTAGCTATGAAGACTGTACAACAGCACGGGCACCCGAGATTGGGGGGCCATGGGACGATCCATTCTGTCAGTTCCTGGTAGCAATCCTGATCCTGATCGGGATCGTTGTGGTAGCGGCACTCTTCTGGTACGGGGTGGGGTTGGTCGCAGGAGCAGTACTTGGAGGCATGGGGACAGTGACAAGTATTTTAGCCGCGATCGGGTCAATATACTCAGGGATTGTCGTAGCGGGAGCAATCACAGAAATTTACCTCCTCTTTATAGAAGGAATCAACGTTCGCTACCAAAAAGGAGGAATCTACGAAGATGACATCTTGGCCCGGGTAGTGTACGATTGGATTTACGATATTGATGGTACAGTGGGTAGAATCGTGGTCATGGGGTTCATCCAAGGGCGGTTGCCGTATGATTTCGCCAAATTTGAGTGGTACGGCGAAGAATACTGCGAAAGCGTGTTTTGAGGCGACTGTTGAGAGATAGGAAGGTGAAAAAAAGAGTGTACTGGATGAAAGAGGATCATTTTCACCACTTTTGGAGACCTGGAGGATTGGTTTAAATACTGGGAAGGATGAACGAAGAGTAGAGGCGAAAAATGTTGGTTGATTTCTTAGGGGATGAGAAAAAGAAGCAATTGTATATCAATTATCCCAAAGTAACCGAGCATGATCCGAGCAGTATCCAAGATCAAATAGGATACTTGATGGACATGCGTAACGGCTGGCTGATCGATGAGTATGGAATAAAAGAACAACCAAGGATTTATCCCAAAAAAAGTGTTTACAAGGGATTCCCCCCTGTGGAAGGTTACGAGAGGTTTGAGGGCATATTCAATTTTGAGAAATATCGGGCGGAACTGGAACAGGAGTTCAAAGAGGTAGCGGTAGACGAATATACGGAAGCATTCCACACAAAAGTTCTCAAGATGATCCCAGGGATGCTGTTTGAGATGCGAGTGCTGATCATGAGGAAGATGGCAGAAGTGTTTGGGATAGAAGACAAATTTGCGACCATAACAAAGCCAATCGAGATAACGGACGAAATGAAAAGGCTAGAAAGACTAATGCTGGACACGTGGGAGATGGTGGTGGTGAGGCGGAATGTGGAGACGGAGAGAGAGCTATGGGGAGAGAACAGTGACGCAGAGGAAATCTTTTACTATTTTGAAATCTTTGAGGTGTTGGAAGGAGTGAAAGAAGAACTGGGGAGGACAGTGGACGCGGAGTTCTACGCCAAGGCAATCAAAATCACAGACAGAATCAAGACGGCGAGGATCGAGAAAATAAGAGAATATCTTAACCAGATGGAAGGTACTACTATCGTGATACACAAATAGTTCGAGAGGTTTAGAGCTTAAAAAATGTGCTGGAAAAGTAATTATGTTCTAAGTACAATCCATCCTCTTACCATCACATTGTAGTCATAACGTTTAGTTTGAGATTTGGCGCAACCCTTATAAGTTCGATTAGTTTGATATGATTCGATTGTGTTTGGAAACCCCATTACTCACACTTTCACTCTTTCGTGTCATCAAATAAGACTGAACTGATATGAGTACGGACTGACAACCTCATGCTTATCGTTAACCCGCTTATTGGGTTCAAAAATATCACCTTAAAAATGATACATTTTGTTCGATGAGCTCATAGTATTTTGATATATGAAACATATCTAAGAGTAGTTCCTCGCATGACCAAACTCGCGGATAAGATCAAAGAGGCGTTAAAAGCAGGGCGTTCTGGCCAACTTGCCAAGAGGACCGTGTTTGAGCGTTTTGGTTTCCCTCACGATCCTTTCCAACAGAAAGTAGACCCGAACAATCCTGATTTTTACGTTGCACGTGAGGAGGTTCTTTTAGATTTTGCCATTCAAGTTGGTAATACTATTCGGCTATTTGAGGAGGATCCTCTCTCCCCGTTTCGGCATTTATTAGCTCACGGTTTACGTGGTAGTGGTAAATCACATTTAGCCCGTCATTTTGACCGTGAATGGGACCAAATAGGGTTTCAGGACTACACCACCATCTATACTGACCTTTCTTTCTGGCGAGAACCTGTTGCGGATCAATTTAGTTCTTCAACTAAAACTATAGAAACCTATGAGAGTTTCTTACAGAATATCAAACTTGTTGACAAACCTCTGATTATTTTCATCGATGACCTGGACTACACCATCACAGGAACCCCAGCTATCCCTCGCGCCCGCCAATTTATGGCTGATATTGAGGCCCGAGCTGAAAATGGTGTTATTATCATCGGTTTTGTTAATAGTATTGCCTTAACAGTGCTTTTGGAAGCAAACCAAAAACTCCTCGCACGAGATTTTCTTTCTTATTTTAATCCTGAATATTTCTTTTTCCCAGTTTTCTCTAAAACCGAAATACGGAGACTTATCACACAACGATTAACTATTGCTAGGAATCCGCTAGGTCTTTTCTCTGCGAAAGCGATTGAAACTATTGCTAATTTTAGTCTAGGCATCCCCATAGTAGCTTTACAGCTCGCTTCCGACTGTTTAGAAGAAATAATTATTCAAGACATTACCAAAGTCACAGCTCGGATAGCAAACACCGTTGTTAATGAGAAGGGTTACAATCTTGCGGTAGACCTTGTTGAATCCGTGGGTGAGGACACTTCTGAGGAAACTGTTAGCCTCCTCACTCCTAAACGGCGAGACATTATTGCAGCCATTCTTGGTCATCAACTTCAGGAACGATTCTTCTTCCCTACTACTGGAGTAGATGGGTTACGTAGTTCAGATCTAGCTGATTTTTTTGCGGTAAATCTTTCAACTATGAACTATCACATCAAACCTTTAACCTCCACTCTACCAGTTCCAATCTTGGAAGCAAAAGATGACATCCATGATGCTCGCTCGAAGATTTTCTATGTCAAATGGAATTCAGTTATGGCTCATGCTCTTGAGCTCATTATTGTTCATCAACGATTAACACAAGAAAAATACAATATTGACCCCAACACTATCTTCTTGTCAAGGAGGGAACAATCATGAAGAACATGATCCGTGAAGACCCGATTAGTGAATATTTAGAAGAAGCTTCAAAACAGCAGCAGCAAGCAAAAGGTATGAGAAGAGTAGGATTTCTTTGTAATCCGTGTGATCCTTTACTCCCTCTTCAACAACCTGAAACTTTTTTTGGAGAAAATCCACAGATTAAAACCCTTATTGCGAAAATAATCGATTTCATTCATGAATCTGCAAATGACTTATTGTTCCTGAAAGGTCCGCGTGGAAGTGGGAAGACTGTAATTGCCCATATTTTCAAAGAATACGGTCAAAAGTTGAATATCCTTGTAGATTATCAAGATGCAAAAACATTTCTTACAGAAAAGCCTATTCACCCAGATGAAAAAATCCGTTTCAAGGTGGAAGATAAAATTGATGTAATTTTTCTTGATCGGGCATTTTCAATTCATAAAACACTTTCTTCAATAAATACACCTACTAAATCACCTAAAATTATTGCAATTATGGATAATACGGAATTTGAAATCTATCGTCGGCTTTGTATTCAAAGGGGTGACAGATCATACCAACATTTTCTGTCAATGCCTCACCTTACCTCGACAGATATTATTGACCTTCTCGATAGACGTCTGAAAGCTTGTTATGGAGGATTAAATCCTCCCATTACTGATGATGAACGAGAAAAGATTTCAGAGTTGGCTTTTGGGAACCCTGGGGTAGCTCTAAAAATCTTACTAGAATTTCTCACAATTTCTCGAAGAGTTGAGGATATTCGTTTTACATTCGGCATTATTCCAGATGCCCTGAAGACTTTTCCCTCAAGTAAGTCACCGATTCTGCGAGAAATCTTAGTCCGAGAAGTCAGGAATGACTACCTCCCTCCTGCCAAACGAGAGTATTTGATCCACAAAGAACTGACAGAACTGATGAGTAAAACGAAAAGCACCATTAGTCATCATTTGGGAGATTTATTGAGTGGGAATTTAATTTACGAACAGTCTACGGGTCGGGATTTGAGGGAAAAGGCCTATCGGCCAAATAAAGCGATTTTTGGAATTCTTGAGCGTCTTGCATTCAAATTAACTATACCTCAAGACACTCAAATCACATTTGAAGGGATGAACCGTGAAAAATAATTACCAATTATTAGAATTAGAAGAGTTAACACGAGAGTATTGTCGCCAACGTAATCTGATTATTGATGGTGCTCAAGTGAACGACGAAATTGACTTCGTTATTCAGAACGGTGATGAAAATGAAGGCATTGGAGTCATCATTAAAGACTGGAAACGTGCTGTTGGTGTTGATATCGTTATTCGTGC
>JBHLPQ010000106.1:0-13114 GCA_048939265.1 Promethearchaeota archaeon | reverse complement strand
AAAACTTTGTAATCTAAACCTGGTGTCAAGTATTGATAAGCTTTATAACCAGTGTACTTCTTATTTCTACCCATTTCAGTTCATTCCTTAGAATTAAAGAAATTAGTGGAAATCTGTTCTGATCTCCTTTCCTTAGGTTTTCTATTAGTCTTATTCCTTAAAAACGGTTGATTTTAGCTTTTCAAAGTCTGCAGCAGGATAAGATACCCGACTATGTTTAGTTCCCAGTTCTACAAACATTTCTGCTGTTTTAATGGCGGTTTTTAATGGATTCACAACTGGTATTCCGACTGCTTCCTCAATTATTTCATCAACTAAGAGAAATGCCATTGACATACATCCAAGAACAACACAACCAGCTCCTTTTTGTTTTGCAGTCTTTGTGCTTTCAATCATTTGATCAATAATTATCTCTTTATTTTTTCCCCACATGCCTGCAACTGAAACTTGTACAAATTCCACTGAAGCCAACCGTGATTCAAGCCCTTTCTCTCTTGCAAGAATACGTGCACTGTCCTCTGATGCCACACCAGCATGAAGAATAGTGAGGATGCTGAATCGGTCAGAAAGCATACAAGCAAAATGAATAGAAGATTCAGCTGGGCCAACTACTGGCACATTGAGAAGCTCTCTGGCTGGTTTTAATCCAGGATCTCCAGCACATCCTATGATAATTGCATCATACTTTTTGGCTTTACGAATTTCTAAGAGCTTCTTTAGCATTGGTTCAATTGCCATATATTCTTCTATGGCAGATTCAATAGATAGGGGACCTTTACCAACTTCTATTACAGAAATATTAGTATCCGACCTCGCAATGGAATTAGTGATTTTAGTTCGACGTTTTATCTCATCATCAGGCATTCCAGCTCCAGGTAAGAGGTATAAAAGATTCAATAACCTTCCTCGTATTTTTTAGTTATTACCATGAAGCAGAGATCAAATCAAATAAAAAAAAGAAAAAGGAGGGAGAGATTATTTCTTCCTTCGTTGAGTGACTACTGGAACTAGTGCAAAGAGTCCAACAAGAGCTAAAGCAATCTCGAATCCAGGGGCAGCGCCCTTTGCACCAGGCATCTCACGGATCCCATCATTATCGACATCTTTGTATCCTGCGTCATCGAGTAACTTATTGGCTTTCGCAATGTCTACCTCATACTTTTCAATATTTGGATTGAAATAATTAGGCCAGAAAGCTTCTGGAATTACAGAATAGGTAGGGGTAGCCCAATCCTCACGAGCAAATTCTGCAATAGCTTCGATATCCATTGCATAAGCCATTGCTTGCCGGACAATGACGTCGTCAAAGGGTTCAATTTGATGGTTCCATTGGAAGTAATAGTCCCATTGAGAGGGAGAATTTACCACTTTGAGGTTTCCATAAGTCTCATTTATCACTGATTTTAAAGCAGGTGGATTAGCTTCATATCGCTCTGAGTCAAAATCACCTGTATTCATACCAAGAATCCTAGTCATTTCCTCTGAAACAACTGTTACCGTCAGGTTCTCTATCTTGGGGTAAGTACCAGCACCAGGTTTTCCAGTAGATATTTCTGGCTGTCCAGTACCACCGGTGTACCAATAATTATCGTTCTTTTCCAACACATATCTAGATTCTCTCAGACCAGTTACCCATTTGAAAGGCCCTGTACCAACACGAAGAGATTTAGTAGTTGTATCTGTTTCCCATTTTGTGTCCTCTGGATCTTCGCCTTCCCAGATATGTTTTGGAAGCATATACAATTCTCCAAGATCCTCAACAATCCAAGCATAGGGCTGTTTTAAGTTGACAACAACTACTTGACCATCGATTGTAACATTTTCAACAGTTTCAACATAAGCGAAATAAGGACCTATGTCGTAGTCTATGAACATTTCAATAGTGTGTTTCACGTCTTCAGGGGTGAAATCCTCGCCATCATGCCATTTGATACCCTCTCTTATTGTAAAATTCACTTGTTTTCCATCTGCAGATCGGGTGTAGCTTTTAGCCAACCATGGGATGATATTAAGGTCTTCGTCATAGTAAATGAGTTTTTCATACAAATTCAAAGCAAACCATGCAGATCGTCCATCATCTGCTTCAAATGGATTGATATTCTTTGCATCACTGGGATACGCCATAACAAACTTTTCATCGTCCCCATTAGTCATGGTTAGAGATGACCAGATGTTAAAACTAGTGAAAATACCTCCAGGTAGCTGTTGATAACCTGTCCATTCCTTCCTGATTAAATGGCTGTCATCTGACACAAAGAGTGGGTAATATGGTAGTGTTTCTGCAGCATATTTTTGCACATCATTTAGTGCCGCCTTTAACTCAGTTGGGGTTAAAGCAGTTTGAGATTTCTCCAAGGCAGCATCTAGAGTAGCATTCTGATGGAATTGGTCACAAGAGCCCATCGGATAGTCTTGACTTGAGTGAGCGCGGAAATAGACATGGTTAGGGGCAGGACCATAACCCTCACTCATTTCGTAGACTTGATAATTTCTACATTTATTTACTACCGAACCACCAGGTCCGTCATAGCGTCCGCCTGCATCGATTGTATCATAGAAAACTGCATCGTCTAATTCTACAACTGTCATTTCCATACCAATTTCTGATAATGCTTCAGCTATTGCTTTACCTGCGTCAACAGAAATTAAATCCCAATCTAGTGTCCAACACTCGAACTTAAATTCCTCTAAGGCCCCGCAACCCGAGGCAAGTTTCGGAGCAGTAAAGACTGGGGCAACTGGACTCAATCCACTCAATACGAGTAGAAAGATTCCGAGAAGTAAAACTACATTTCTTCTTTTCATTTCATCACCTAAATCAAGCTAAAACCAGTGTTCAAACCAGAATGGGAAATTGTGGATATAAAGCGCTATCTATAGAACTAAATTAGTTTTTAACCTGATTGTTGCTTCTGGGTACACTGGTAAGAATGATTTTCTAAAGCTTGACCATTAAACATTTTTTTTTTCTCTTATTAATTTTTGTATCAATGAAAGATTGGAATCGAGGATGCCATATCTAACCGATAAGAATAGTACTTCTGATGTTTCAAGATGAAATTACGCCAAAAAATACCTTTCGCTGAAACTGGGAACTGAAGACTGATCAACTCCCCGAGATTTTATTATTCAATTAAACTCTTCCCATATCTTTCTTCAAATTCCTTCTCAATCCTTTTTCTTCTTACATGTTTTCTCCAACTGTAGAACCCAATGAATAGAGCAAAACCAACGAAAAATAGCACAAAAATAGGCCAAGCAAAAATGACTAGTGGATTATAATATTTGTATGGATTAAAAAAGTCAAAAGTTTGGACTTTTAGAACAAGAATCCTTGTGTCAAAGAGATCAGAATCTACAAGAAAATGAAGGTCAGAAATTGATGCAAACTGTGTTTCGCAAGAAATTTCTATGCTAATAAATGTGGAGCTATTGGGAGGTAATATATCTAACGAAGTTTTGGAGACTGAAGTTTTAATAAAATCTTTTTCGGTTTCTACTTGAAACGTAAGATTCCTCAAAGCTGAATTACCTATATTAGAAACATTATAAGTTACTGTTTGCTTCTCATCTGGCAGCATTTCTATACGAGGAATTACAAATCCCGCGAGTTCAATTGGTCCCCGGACTCTTAAGTTAGGATATTGGATATTGATTCCAAAAGTATAATATGCCTCTAATTCGTTATCAGGAGTGGAGATATACTGTTGAATATCATTTTTGAAGACATAAGCCTTCCCAATAATATAAGGACTTGTTAATTTCGTTTGAGAAGCAGTAATAGAGAAGTTTGCCGTTTTAATTTCTCCCGGATTGAAATCACCAAAATCTACGATGTCATTCTGACCCGTAGCAAAATAGAGCCCAGGATCTAATTCTAATTTCACTGAAATACCATTCTGGGGTGAGCCTGAAATTTCCGTGATCTCAACTGATATGTTCACAATTTTCTGATAATCCATGTTTTCAGGAGCAGAAATATGTAGGAAAAAATCAGCTGATTCTTGCGTGATTCGATATTCGCCATCATAAATATGATTAATTTGGCTTTGGCTACTAATTATACTACAAGTCTTATTCACAAAATGTGTAGCTGTTAATAATGATAAAACAATAATAAGTACATAGACATAGTTTTTCATGTTTCCACACCTCAATCTAACCAACATGCAGATAATCGACCATGTTTCATCATTAATTTTGGCTCTTCCTCTCTACACTTTTCAAATACAAAAGGGCATCTTGGGGAAAAACGACAACCAGTAGGAAGATTAATTGCCGTGGGAATCTCACCCTCAATTTCTATCCGTTCTCTTTTTGCTTCAGGATCAGGTACGGGTATGTTGGAGATCAATGCTTTTGTATAGGGATGATGAGGCGATCTAATTACTAATTCGACATTGCCTTGTTCAATAATCTTACCAAGATATAAAATGATTATTCTATGACCTAAATAACGTGCTTGAGCTAAATCATGTGTAATAAACAAAATACCCATCTTGTAACGTAATTGGAGATCTGTCAGGAGGTTAAGGATCTCAATTCGGGTATTTGCATCAAGCATACTGGCAGGTTCATCTGCTACTATGAATTCAGGGTTTAAAATTAATGCACGAGCTATTGAAACACGTTGTCTTTGGCCTCCCGACAATTCATGAGGGAATCGAATACTAAATTCAGTGGGAGGGATTAAACCAACATCTTCGAGTGCTTTCATGACCTTCATGGGTATTTCTGATCGTTGACAAATCTTTATAACTCTCAATGGTTCGCTAACAATCTCAAATATCGTCATTCTTGGATCAAGAGACTCATATGGATCTTGGAAAACCATTTGCATATGACGCCTAAGTTTACGTAATTTAGATTGTTTTTCTTTCGCAATGTCAGTTCCTTTATAGAGAATTTGCCCTTCTGTAGGATTTTCTAATCGTAAAATCAGTCTTGCTGCTGTAGTTTTACCAGAACCACTTTCACCTACCATACAAACGACTTCGTGCTTACGAATCTCAAATGAAATATTATCGACTGCTTTTACATATTCCTGTTTACCAATAAAAGTATCTACTAGTCCTCTCCGAGTTGAAAACCATTTTGATAATGATTTAATCTCGAAAATAGTCTCTGACTTAGTACTCATTCAATTTTCTCTCCAGCTCGATAACAAGCAACTAAATGTCTCGAAGAGTTATACTGTACAAAAGGCGGTGCTTTCTTCTTACATTCCTCTATAGTTAAAGGACAACGAGGATGAAATCGACATCCAGACGGAGGGTTTGCTAAATCTGGGGGAAGGCCTTCTAAAGGTTCTATATAAGCCTTCTCGCCAAGTATACTGGGGAAAGCTCTAATTAGCAGTTTTGTATAGGGATGTGCCCCATTATGAAAGATTGTTGTCGCATCACCAACCTCTACAAGTTTTCCTGCATACATTATCCCGACTTCCTCACAAGATTCTGCAATGACACTTAGATCATGTGTGATGAATATCACACCAAGGTTGAAATCTTTTTGTAGCCTTTTTAAAAGTTTTAAGATTTTTTTCTCAACAATTACATCTAAGGCGGTTACGGGTTCATCTGCAATTAACAGTTTAGGATTGCACGCCATAGCCATTGCAATTATAGCTCGTTGTTTCATTCCACCTGAAAATTCATGGGGATAATTCTTTGCTCGTTTTGGGTCTAAACCAACAATCTCGAATAAGTCACGAACCTGTTTCCAAGCTTCTTTCTTAATTGATCTTGATTTAACTCCACTTTTTTCAATTATTACCTCAGTAATTTGTTCTCCTACATTCATTACAGGATTAAATGCATTCATTGCATACTGGAAGACATAAGATACATCCATCCATCGACTTTTTCGCATTTCTTCTTTAGTTTTTTTTAATAAGTCCTTATTATCTAGAATCACTTCTCCACTAACAATTTTTCCAGCTGGCGGAAGCATTCGTATAATTGAGAGAGCAACCGTTGTTTTACCACACCCACTCTCCCCTGCGAGACCTAACATCTTCCCCCTTTCAACTGTAAAAGAGACATTGTCAACAGCTCTCACACGAGATTCTTTTAGAAAATAATGGGTAGATAGGTTATTTACTTCAAGTAAAGGCAATAGTATCATCTCTCACGGAGTCTAGGATTAAGAACTTCATTAAGACTAAAACTAATCAAAGCAAAACCAAGAGCAAGGAGCATGATGCATAGTCCAGGAGGTATAAAATGCCACCAAGCTCCCGTTATTATTGCATCCTCTCTACGAGCTTCATATAAGACCCTTCCCCAAGACCATTGTCCAGTTACCCCAAAACCTAGAAAACTAAGTGCTGATTCCGAAATAATTGCATTAACAACTCCCAAAATCATGTTTGCAAAAACTAAAGGCAGTACATTTGGCAGAATATGGTCAGATATAATATGATAATCGCTTGCTCCAACGGCCCTCGTAGCTTCAACGAAAGCTCTCTCCTTTATGGAAAGAGATTCAGCTCGTACCATTCGTGCTGTGCCAGTCCATCCCAATAGTCCGATAATTATTATGAGATTTTCAACTCCTGGCCCAAATAAGGCTACAAAAACCAGCATTAACGGTAATTGGGGTAGTTGTATGAAGAAATCAGTCAATCGCATTAAGACGTTATCTAACCATCCCCCATAATATCCTGCAACAACTCCGAAGACAGTTCCTATAACTACTGAAATAAAGGCTGCAGTTAAACCTATCAAAAGGGATATCTGTGTTCCAGTCACCATTTGACTAAATATATCTCGTCCTATTCGGTCAGTACCAAGAGGATGGGAGATACTAGGCGCAGCGTTACGGCCCCCAGTCATAGATGTATTTGGGTCATAAGGTGCTAATATTTGGGGGGTAAAAGCCATCACACAAAAGAATATCACCAGGTATAGCCCAATCAAACCAAATGGACTATCAGTATAAAGCCCCCAGAACCGTTTGAAACGAATTTTGTATCTTAAAAAGCGTGTTGGTACCAAATATTCCGAAATTGTTTCGATATGAGTGCTAGTCGCCATTAATTATCACATCAATATCTAATTCGTGGATCAAGAAGACCGTATATAAGATCAGCAATGAAGTTAGAGATAATTGCCACTGCTGCAACTAAAAGAAGTAATCCTTGTAATACAGGATAGTCCTGTCTGTACACAGATTCGTATGTTAAAAGCCCCAATCCATTCCAATTAAATACTGTTTCTGTTATAGTTGCTCCTGATACCAAATAAGTCATAGCTAACGCTAAAACAGAAATCATCGGAAGCATCGCGTTCTTCCGTGCATGAACAAACATCACTCTTCTTTCTGGTAACCCCTTAGCTCTTGCAGTTGTTATATAATCTTCAGTAAAGACCCCTAACATTTGATCACGAGCAATCAAAAACCATGCGCCAACAAAACTAATTGTTAATGTTACCAAAGGTCCTATCATATGATAAAGATAATCTAAAGCCCATTGAATAATATCTGGGTATTCTTCAATCCTGGGGGATCCTCCATACGGAAGAACGCCAAGCTGTCCAAAAAATACGAAGACAATAAGCATTCCTATCCAGAAAACGGGAGTAGAATAAGAAGTAAGAGTGACAAATATTAAAGTCAGATCAGTTTTCGATTTGAACTTGGATGAAGCTAATGTTCCTAAGAGAATCGCGAGAAGAAATGAAAGTAATATGGACAAACCCATTAGAATTATTGTATTCAGAAGCCTGTGACCAAAAATTAGGTAAGAAACTTCTTGCGGAAAATAATTGAAGGAGATTCCTAGATCCCCTACAAGTAGTTTCTGAACATAGACCACAAATTGATTATCGAACAAGGTGTTTGGATCGAATGTGAGTTGGAAGTCCTTATCGATAAATGGTAAGACCGCTTTATTCAATCCAAAACGCTCGACAAGCCTTGATCGGTATTCACCTGGATCGTGTACAGGTGAACCAGCTCTACCGAGTATGGCTGTTGTGGGATCTCCAGGCATTACACGAAATAATATGAAATTGAAAATTATGGTTATTATCAGTAAAATTATACTATCAATTGCTCTTCCTATAACGTATCTTCTGAAACCCACTTATTTCAACATCCAATTCCTTCTATAAGTCATCCTTGCAACGAATCGTTCTGCAACATTGAATTAGTTATTTATAGTTAAATCTGAAATTATGAGTCAGTTGGTTCTAAATTGTTTATTTTCTTGCTTTTAAAGATTTAGGAAATTGCAAATTCGATTCTTTTCAATCAATCTAGTGCCTTTCCATACTCAAATAAGGTACCTGCATGATATATATCTAATTGAACTTTAGACAAAGGAAGAGCTTTCTTTAATAACCGACCTCTTGAAATATTAGTAATTTCTCCTGTTTCTAAATTCACTTTAATCATATCATTGGTTTTAATTTCATCAGTCATAATTTCTGAGGCGATCATAAGAGGTAGACCAGAATTAATTGTGTTCCGTTTATAAATTGCTCCAAAAGATTCACCAATAATCATTTGAACACCTAAAGCACGAAAGCAATCAACAGCTTGTTGTCTACTACTTCCTGCGCCAAAATTTTTTCCGACAATCAGGATATCACCAGATTTTGTTCTCTCAGAGAAGCCTTCCCAACCTTGAAGGTTACCAAAGGCGAACTGTCCCATTTCCTTAATGTCTGTGATATGCAAATGCTTGTTATGAAAGATCATATCTGTATCAATATCATCGATTGCTTTTCCATCAACATCCTTTATCACTATGGCTCTTCCTTCAAGAATCATTGTTTTTTTCATTGTTTTCACCTCATAGTTTTGGTACCACTATCTCCCCAGCAAGAGCAGTCGTAGCAGCAGTTGCTGGTGAAGCTAAATATGTATCTCCTGAGCCTTGTTTTCCAGTAAAATTCCGATTCCCAGTAGAAACCTGGACCTCACCTTTACCAGTCATTCCAATTTGACCAGCAGCACAACCTCCACACCCTGGGTTGGAAATGATGGCACCTGCCTTATATAGGATGTTGATTAGACCATCATCAAGTAACTGTCCATAAACCTCTTTTGTAGCTGGAACAATCTTCATCATAACGTCTGGGTGAATCTTTTTATTCTTAAGTATCTTAGCAACAAGCGAAATATCTTCATACCGACCATTGGTACAACTAGCAACAACCACAGAGTCGACTGGTACTCCTGCAACTTCAGCAACAGGTTTGACATTAGCTGGAGAGGGTGGCAAGGCGATCAATGGTTCAAGCCCAGAGAAATCGAAAGATAGAGTTTCAGTGAACTCCACATCCGAGTCTGATTCATAAACAGGAAACTCACTACCACTCCGTTCTTTACAAAATTGTATAATTTGTTCACTTGGGGGAATAAGCCCAATGATTCCTCCCATCTCAGTTACCATGGATGCTAAGGTAATTCTTCCTGATAAATCAAGAGATTCAACAGTATCTCCATAAAACTCAATTGCTTTTCCTAATGCCCCTTTTGAACCAATTTGTTGAAGAACGCCCAACGTGACATCCTTTGCAGAAGCATTTGGTGCTGTTTTGCCGTCTATGGTTATATTCATAGTTTCTGGCACCTCAAACCAGGTCCTACCCGTTTTGAAAGCAAATGCAATATCCTGATCTCCCATGCCTTGTCCGAATGAACCAATAGCTCCAAGAATATTCAAATGTGAGTCTGTTCCTACAACAGTGTTCCCAGGTACAGCTATCCCTTGCTCAATCATTATATGAGAACCAATTCCAGCATCCACATCAAAAAGATGGTCACGTTGAAGGTGTTCACGAGCGAAAACCCGAGCGATGTGTTGATTCTCTGCATAACCAATTGTTTTGGCTGGAACCACACAATCAAAGGTGAAGAAGGTTTTGGAAGGATCAGCCACCTGCAACTCATTCGGGTAGAATTTCTCTAAATTTTTGACAACATTGGCACCACCGAAATCCCGTGCCGATCTAACGTCAATTTCCATCCAAACAATATTTCCTGGTATTACTTCCTCAGTTGTGTGATCTGTTATGATTTTTTCTATAATTGTTTTTCCCAATGGTTCAAACACCCTTTTTATTATGATAGATTGCGTATTTCATGATTGGTAATTAATGTCATTCTATCATGAATATTTAATAGAGAGAGATTGAAATTACATGCCTTTAACAATATGGTTAAATACTAAGATAAGATTGATTAATCTTGAAGTTCTAAATTAGACAAGAGATGTAGTTTATTAACTAAGGAATTATCTCGTTAACGAATTAGGATATAACGAAAATGACTTTAAAAATCGAAGAAGACACTGATCTTCATCATAAGGCTGAATTTGAGTTGATATGTCCCTGGTGTCATACACATACAATCACAGCCACAGTCAATCATGGAACCCTTCGCTTGAAGTGCACTGAATGCAATATGGACGCTTTTGTTACACGAATTCCTTCAAATAAGAAGTTATCTGACTATATCTCTCGACGCCTGATTTCTTGATGAAAAAGCAATTGAGATTAATTTATTTTATAGTCGATTCTTTTTACATAGACTAAATCTGCTTTTTGGTGAAAATTAGATAACAAGAAAGAATTTAATTCCTCTTACTATTTCTTAATTCTTGAGGAATGTGGGCATGACTGGGCAAACATTAATTCAAAAAATTCTTGCACGAGCTGCAGGTAAAGAAGAGGATGGAGTTAAAGAGAATGAGATTGTATTTGTCTCTCCCTATATGATTCTAAGTCATGATAACTCTGCTGCTATCTCAAAGACTTTTTATGAGATAACAGGATTCAATGGTAAAATTTGGGACCCAAATAAGATTTTTATTGATTTGGATCATGCTGTTCCTCCTCCTGATTTTAAAAAAGCAGAGAATCATAAAATAATTAGAGAATTTGTAAAAAAACAGGGAATAAAACATTTTTACGATTGTGGAACGGGAATTTGTCATCAAGTCCTACCAGAGGAGGGATTAGTACCACCAAATGTCGTAATTCTCGGTTCTGATTCTCATACCACCACACATGGAGCATTTGGTGCCGCTGGCATTCCAATCGGACGAACTGAGACCGCTTCAGTATGGGCAATTGGGGAAACTTGGTTAAAGGTTCCTGAAACGATTAAAATAACCTTTGATAACTATTTATCTAAAAATGTTTACGCTAAGGACGTTATTCTAGATATAATTGGGAGAATTTCTGCAGATGGGGCTACCTATAAATCGATCGAATTTTATGGCAAAGCTCTTGAGAAGATGACTATTAGTGATAGAATGACTATTAGTAATATGTCAGCTGAGGCAGGAGCTAAGACTGGCATCTTTCCAGTTGACGATGTGACGAAGGATTGGAATAAACAGTTCAATTTTTCTGAAGAAGGATTTTCAGCAGACGAGGATGCGAGTTATGAACAAGAACTGCATTTTGATCTCGCCAACTTGACACCACGGGTAGCTCAACCCCATAAAGTTGATAACGTTGTTCCAGTGGAGGAATTACCAAAAATAAAAATAGATGTGGCACTTCTTGGAACTTGTACTAATGGTAGAATTGAAGATCTCCGAATTGCAGCTGAGATCTTAAAGGGAAGGAAGATCAATCCGAATACCAGATTACTTATTTACCCTGCTTCAAGAAGGATTCTAAACCAAGCCATAAAAGAAAGCATAATGGAAATCCTAATAGATGCAGAAGGACAGATAGGAGTTCCTGCCTGTGGGCCATGTTTAGGTGAATATGGTGGAACATTAGCTCCTGGAGAAAAGGCGATTTCTACAGCAAATCGTAATTTTAAGGGGAGAATGGGAACAAGAGAGGCTGAAATTTACTTAGCCAATCCTGCTGTTGTAGCTAAATCGGCAATAGCAGGGTATATTACTAATGAGGAGGTTTAAAAAATGAAATTCACAGGTAAAATGTGGATATTCCCTGATGATGACATTAATACAGACATAATTTTTCCTGGTAAATATACATATGAACCACTTACTCCTGAGCAAATGGCCAAACATGCAATGGAAGATTACGACCCAAATTTTGTAAAGCAAGTGACTAAAGGAGATATTATCGTTGCTGGCAAGAATTTTGGCTGTGGGAGCAGTCGAGAACAAGCTGTTATCTGCTTAGCACAAGCAGGTGTGAGTTGTATTATAGCGAAATCTTTTGCCCGGATTTACTATAGAAATGCTATTAATCAAGCTTTACCACTTGTTATTTCGCCAGAATGTTCTGATTACGTCATACGAAATAGATACGCACTAAAGGATAGCAATATCTCTGTAGATTTCGATACGGGTGTCATTAAACTCCAAGATAAAGAATTTCACTTCCCTAAACTCGACAAGCAGGCATTAGAGATCTTCAAAGCGGGAGGATTAGTTGAATATACACGAAACCGATTGTAATAATTTGATTAATCTGTAAACTAGGTTGAATCTTACGATGAAAGAGATCGAAAATTCCGAAGAGGACTCCATTAAGAACTCGTTAAGCGTTTATGGTTTGCTCTCATTTCTAATCTTTCTTCTTTACACGTTCATAGTCACATTAGGAATTTTCATGTTTTTATCAACTATACAGTTAGGGTTCTTTGAATCAAGCCAATTGAATGAATGGAATCTTACTGGCTTTTTTGAGTGGTTATTATCATTTGAGTGGTTTGGTAAGTTTATAAGTGGTTCCTTGCCTGTCTTGGTGATTTCTTATATCTACACAATTGTTATTTGGTTATACGTCTATTATAGTACCGTTAAAATTGTCTTTTATGGGGAAATGAAGAAAAAGTGGTCATTAGGAATGTACCTAGAAGGTTGGCTTATATTTATCTCGCTATTTTTCATCCCAGCAATTCTGTTAGTCCAAAACCTTCCTTTCAGAGCTGATAATGTTCCCTACAAATTAAAGTAAAATATTCGTTTTGAGGAATAAACTTACTTTTTCTCCTTTTTAGGAGTAATATCAATTAGCTCATACTCACGAGAGCCGATACCTTGTGCATGAGCAGCTGCGAGTTGGGTCTCAGCGATAATGGGTCTGGATTCAGCATCTACCCAAAGACTGAAAACACCAAGCTTCATGCTATCAGGTTCCATTGCTTCAGGTATAGGGTCAATTTTTGT
>JBHLPQ010000262.1:0-4439 GCA_048939265.1 Promethearchaeota archaeon | reverse complement strand
CAGTTCTCAATCGTTTTTATTGGCAAAATGCTGAAAAATTTTTTCAATAGAGAGCCAATTACTCTAAGATAAACCTAAAATAATTGCGCAATATAATCATTTGTTAATTTAAAGGTCAGATTCTGATGAAAACGAAATTTAAAGTGATCCAAGTAGGATTAGGGTCAATGGGTAAGCGTATAACTCAGCTGTTAATCGAACGGGAAAATATTGATGTAATTGGTGCTGTTGATATCGCTCCAAATCTTAGAGGCAAAAGTCTTAGTGAGGTTCTGGATCTAAAAGATGCCTCTCAAGTAAGGATTACATCGGACTTTGAAAAACTTGTAACTGAGAAACAAGCTGATGTGGTAATTATCTCAACGTCTTCCGCGCTCGAAAAAATTGCTCCCCTCATCATAGAGGCTATAAAAGCAGGTATGAATGTTATATCAATTTGTGAGGAATTATCCTATCCATTCGTGTATCATTCAGATCTTTCTAACGAAATAGATAGGTTAGCTAAAGCACATAACGTATCCGTGGTAGGTACAGGAATAAACCCAGGTTATTTAATGGATCTTTTACCGATTGTATTAACTGCCCCCTGTCAAACTGTTCAAAAGATCACAATAACACGAATGATGAATTCTGCGAAAAGACGTAGACCATTTCAGGAAAAAATAGGAACTGGGCTTTCTACTGAGGAGTTTCGTCAAAAAATTGACGAAGAAGTAATAACAGGTCATGTTGGTTTAACTCAATCTATCCAAATGATTCTTTCTGCACTAGGTATGACTAGCGATGAGATAATTGAATATCCCCCAAATGCAGTTCTAACAGAAAAGGAAATCACAACTTCTTATTGTACCATACCCAAGGGATTGGTTTGTGGCCTCCAAAGTAAAGCTGTGGCGAGAAAGAATAATGAAGATTTAATTACATTAGATTTTATTGCATATGCTGGTGATCATGAGGAATATGATAGTGTTGTTATCGAGGGGATTCCACGAATTACTCAAAAAATAGAAGGTGGAGTTCACGGAGATTTGGGTACTGCTGCTATGGTCGTCAATGTAGTTCCTATTGTGATTTCTGCAAATCCTGGTTTACATACAATGAAAGACATTCCAGTTCCGTGTAATACTGCGGGAATTTGGAAGGAAAATAATGAATAAAAAGGTGATTGAATGAGGCCCAAAATTATAGCAGAAATTACAACTTATCCTGTTGGGGAAGGGACAAGTTTAAGTAAATTCGTGAAAGAAGCAGCTAGAGAAATAGATACTTATGAAGGAATACGAGTCATTCATCATCCAATGGGGACTGTGATTGAAGCTGATTCTCTTGATGTAATATTTGATGTAACAAAGAGAGCTCATGAAGCTATCTTAAAAACTGGAGCATTGAGGATTGTTACTCAGTTGAGAATTGATGACCGTCGAGATAAATCTCGGAAAATGGAAGACAAAGTTGTAGCAATTTCCTCTGAAAGCTAGTGTTCTATATTAAGCTTAAATTCTTCTGTTCTAATCCTACAAGTATTGTTCTCAATGATTTTGTATAATCTTTTAATGCCCGTCTGCCGTCTTTAGTTATGTGTACCACTGTTCTAGGACGAAGATTCACGAAAGTTTTCTCTCTAGTGACAAAACCAACCGAATCTAGTTTTGTCAAATGACTGTTTAAGTTTCCTGATGTAACTCCTAATCCTTTCTGAAGGACACTGAAAGCGAGAGATGAATTGAGATGAAGTAACATTAGAATCCCCAGTCGGACTGGTTCATGGATGGTGGAATCCAACCCACTAAGAAGGTCTTCTATTAATGGTGGATTCTCTTCCATCTCATCACCAAGGTTCTTAATCACATTTCTTTTTATTTTGTAGCGAACCTACCAACATTCCAATATATAAGCATACTTATTCCAATTAATAGAAGACCAAAAATTGTACAATAAAGAAACATTGCCAATTCTGGTGTTTCAGGATAGATTACTATTGAAGAAAGAAATCCAAGAACTAAAGCAGATATCCCAAAAATAAACAAACCTGTTTGTAGCTGTTTATTTCTTGTTTCTAGGTAGAGAATTCTAGATGTAAGCAAAAACCCAATACAAACGGTGATTCCCCATATTGTAGGTATTAATTGAGGATTGGTACTACCAAAAATGACCACTAATACATGTGTAAGAGCAAATAGTCCAATTATAATCAATCCTACTTTACGATAAGCCTTATTCCAGTTAATGAAACCAGGTGATAATCCAGTAGTAAAGATAATAACCCCAAGAAGTGGTAAAAGATAGATGAGCCATAAGCCAAAAAGCAAGATTGGATCACTATCAGGTACTAATCCAAGAATGAAGAAAGTTGAATCCTTAGACAAAAAGTGATAACAAACATATTCTATCCAGCCTCCAATCAAAGTAATGAATCCAGCAAGAGCTATAAACAGCAACATTCTATTAATTTCCATTTTCTCTTCGAATGAGACGATTTTATCTAGAATTTTAAGAGTAGGCTCCAATTCTGGTAGTAAATCCATTCCTATCACCCTAATCCTCGTTTTGTTTTTTTCAATTTGATATATTTCGTAATATATTAGGTGTCAGTTTGTGGCACAAAGAATTTTCTCTGAGAAAACTGTATTGGGTTTAATAAAGACTTAGAATGAGTATTCATCCATGTGCCTTAATCAATTCCCGAATATAAAGTCAAAACATCTTGAGAATAATAAACTTTACTCTCAAAATCTTATGGGATCTAAGGCTATCAATTCACCTAAAAACACGAGGTTGTATGAATGATTGATTTGATATATCTAATTATGGATGCTGTAGTCTTTATCTTCCCCGCGTTTGCTGCAAACGCTGCTCCTACAGTACTAGGGAAGGGGAAGCGATTGAATGCACCTATTGACGGTGGAAGATATTGGAAAGATAATAAAAGGATTTTAGGAGATGGTAAAACGATCCGAGGATTCATATCAGGTGTTTTTTGCGGAATGATAAGCTGTGTGGGTATCATCGTGATAGCAAGTTATTCTGGTTATTCGCTTGAATATGTTACCATCTTCAAGGATGGAATCTTTTATTGGATATTTTATCCAATTGATAACTATATTGTCTTGAGTGCCTTAGTAGGTTTTCTTCTTGGATGTGGTGCTCTCATTGGTGACATAATTGGAAGTTTCATCAAAAGGCGTAGTGGACTCCAAAGAGGAGAATCATATCCCTTTATGGACCAGTTAGGTTTCTTAGTTGTTGCATTGGTCTTTGTTTCTCCAGTTATTCCTTGGCCATTAATCTGGTTACTTGTTCTTGCACCAATCACTCTTGGTCTTCATATCGGATTAAACATACTAAGTTATGTTGTTGGGATACAAGAAGTTCCTCTATAATTCAAATCCTCTTTTTTTATTTATATAATCTTCAATAAGAAAACTGGGGAGGCAAAATTTGACTGGAGAATATTACTAACATAAATAATCTATTTCCAAATAGATCTCCATTTTATTTTTCTAACATATCCAATGTGTGAAACCATAGTTTCTACCACAAAGTATTTTCTCTGAGAAAGGTTTGTTGGATTTTTTAAAGTCGTAGATAATGTATTATCTATGGACTTGTCTAGAATCAATAAAGGTTGGAAGAAAAAATGAATATAGTTGCACATCTCTTAGTAACCCTCTTGTTTGCGAAACTGGCTGATTTGTCTGGAATGGATTTTTTTTGGGCATTAATGTTTGGAGTGTGTATAGATTTTGATCACATCATAAAAGTACCATTGTACCTGAAACAAAACGGCTTCAAAATCGTTAGGTATTGGAATTGGCGGACAGGGTTTCAGGAACCGATCTCTTATCTATGGATAGTGCCATTATGTCTGTATTTTCAGACCTGGGTACCTGTGTTCTTTTTCACAACCCATATCATTTTGGATTATCTAATGAGTTACGAGAAACAGCCATTTTATCCTCTATCTAATTTTACTATAAAGGAACGTAAAACGAAAATTGATGATTCTCTTGGAATAATAACGGTGGTGGTAACATTATGCATGTTTGTATTCCTGGTGTAAAAAAACGCTATGATCAGATAATGAGACCGATAAGTGAATTTTTTCATATCAACCTTAAGCTTAATCCAAATCAGGTGTCCTGTCTAGGTTTTCTAATTGGATTAACTTCTGCGGTATTAATACTAATAAAACTGTGGCAATTGGGGCTAATAATAATGGCAGTATCTCTGTTGTTTGATGGGATTGATGGGAACATTGCACGGGTGTATGGTTTAGAGAGTAAAACTGGTGAAAAACTAGAATTAATATTTGATCGGTCACTTGAGGCATTCATTTTCACGGCTTTTGCAGTGATTACTGGGATAGATTTTGGACTAGCCATCCTTGTAATTTACTCTATCTTATTGATGACTTCTTTAAGAGATAAGACAAAATTTGA